>JBMHCH010000059.1:0-21049 GCA_049890015.1 Puniceispirillaceae bacterium (SeqCode) | reverse complement strand
GATCCAGCTCTTCATCCGCGGCGCGCTGCGCCTCGAGCGCTTCGAGGTCATGCGCTACCCCGCCATCAGCCAAGGCCGGCCCGTCAACAAGTGTGACAACACCGTCCAGCATGACCTGCGACTTGATATCGGGCCAGTTGAATGCCTGGACCAGCGGCTGCGGCAGGGCAAGGCCGGATGTCTCGATGATGATGTGGTCGGGGGGTGGATCCTGCTGCAGCAGCTGCTGGATGCTTGGCAGGAAGTCATCGGCGACGGTGCAGCAGATACAGCCATTGGCAAGCTCGATGATGTCATCGGCGCTGCAGCTGTCGGCACCGCATTCCTGAAGCATGTCACCATCCATGCCGATGTCGCCGAACTCGTTGACGATCAGCGCAAGGCGCCTGCCATTGGCCTGCATGATGATGTTGCGGATGAGCGTGGTCTTGCCGGCACCTAGGAAGCCGGTGATGACGGTTGCCGGAATGCGGGCTGTGGACATGGAGAAACCCCTTCGCCGCGGCGGCGGCAGCTTCAATGAGAAGAGGCAGAGCTGTCCGGCCCTGCCCCTTGTGGTATCACCGCGCGTCCGCCACAACGCCCGGCGGGACTGGTTACATTCCGGCGAATATGACCGGCTCGACGATCTCGACCATATAGGTCAGTCCGACACCGGCGACGACAGCCCCCGCAAGGCGTGGCTGCACCGCATTGGCGTCAAACGCCTTCCAGACGCGGACCGCAAAGGCACCGGCCCCGACAGCAATGACAAACTGGATGATGCCAAAACCAAGGAGGTAGGCAATGATCGGGGTGGTCTCGGCACCGACAACGGCTTCGCCATAGGCCCAGCCATGAAACAGCCCGGCGGCGGCGGCGAGTGCTGCTGCGGGGCGGATATCAGTGACCCTGCCACGCATGGCAACCGCGCCAGCGGCAATCACCGAGCCGGTGATGACGAGTTCGGCAAATGGCATGGTGACCGCTGCAAGCATCAGCATGGTACCGCCGACGGTGCCAGCGACAAAGGCAGCTGGCATGATGAACCGGGACCTGTGGAAAGCAGCGATCAGGCCAACACCGATAACAAAGGCAAGATGGTCGAAACCGATGACCGGATGACCAATACCTGACAGAAACCCGTGAAGAGCCGTCTGCGGCGTTACCCCGCCAAGCGGATGGTGCGCAAAGGCGGCTGTGGCGGATGTCAGGATGATGGCGGCAGCCAGCGTGATTGTTCTGTTCATTATTGTCCCCTCAAAACCGGAAAAACCGGTGACTATGCGGGGACGCGTGACGCTGACAGCGCGGTCAAAGCTCGCTTCACGGCATACCCCGGCCGTTGCAATCTAGCTTCGAAGGCAGGTCTCCTGGCTCGTGGTCATTGCTTGACGACCTTCCCGGGAGCGTGCTCCCAGTGGCATTCCGGCAAGCGACCAACCTACAGTCGCGGGGACGGCTATGGCTTTGGGCAGTCGTTTTTCACCCGGACCATATTCCCTCATTAAGGCATGGGGCTTTGCCCCACAGCCACCTTCAAGGCTGCCGAATAATGGTCTGATTCTCTCGCATCCTGTCAACTGATTGCGTCACCGAATAGTCAGCCGCCGCCACAGGGAACAACCTGGATCAGGAAAGACGAATGCCGTCAGTCTCGCACCATCAGCGGGGAACCGACGGTGATCTCGCCAACCTCGTCTCCAGCCCAGTTGCGAAGCCGTGGAAATGCCAGTCCAGACACCTCATCCGGCAGATCATAGCCAAGCGCATGGATCAGCGCGGCAATCGCCGCCTCGGCAGCGCGGGCATTGCCGTCACGCGCCTTGACCATCGCGCCAAGTCCGAATTCGTGAAAACCGCAGCCATAGACGCCCTCGGCACCGATCTTTGCCGTGATCCGCTCGCCAAAACCCGCGGCAAGCGCCGTACACAGGCGCCTGTCACCAGCAATCAGACGGGGCGCAGCCGCAATACCGCCGCGGACACGCGCACAGGCCGCGCTACGCCCGGCCGGAAGCTCACCGCCCCCGGCAAACAGCGCAAAGCCCCGTGCCCAGTTGCCGAGCGGCGCGCTCAGCGCCGGTGCGCCGCAGCCGTCAATGCCCTGCGGAAACGCCATCAAATCCAGCCCGACCATCGCCTCAAGAACACCGAGGATCTTCTGCTGGACCGGATGGGTCATCGCAGCATATCCCTGCGGTCCGGCTCCGATGACGGTCGACAGGGCGAGCATGCCTGCATGTTTGCCGCTGCAGTTGTTATGGATGCGGTCCGGATGGTCGAGACTGCGGGCCTGATCGACCATCGTTAGCCGGTCGCCTGACCATTGCCGGCCACAGGTCAGAAGATCAGCGTTAAGGCCGAATTTCGCCAGCAGCCCCTGCACTGCCTCCACATGCTCCGGCTGGCCATTGTGACTGCCGCAGACCAGCGAGAATTCAGCCGGCGTCAGACGAAGATCAGCGGCCATGCCCTGCCAGGCCTCGGCAAGGGCAATGGCCTGGAGCGGTTTCATCGCCGAACGCGGAAAGACCCACCGCTCTACATCGCCAAGTCCGACAAGAACGGCCCCGTCACCGTCGCACAGCGCGATATCGACAGCATGGCAGCTTTCCTCGGCACCGCCGCGGGTGACCGAGACATGAAGTGGCTCTTCTGATATCAGGGGAAGCGCAATACGCGGAACAGGCATGACGGGACAACACTCAACGTTACCGTGCCAGCCTTAGCAGGCAAGCGAAGGCAGCACAATCGCCGCCTTCGCCGACAGTTCTGATCCCCTTCTAGAAGGGATTGTTTTCCGACTTGCCGCGCGTGTCGAAGAACTCCTTGGTGATTGCGAAGACAATCGGCGACAGCACAATCAGCGCAACCAGGTTCGGAATGGCCATCAGGGCGTTCAGCGTGTCGGCAAGAAGCCAGATGAAGCCAAGCTTCACCGTTGCCCCGACAATCACAGCCAGCGACCAGACAGCCCGAAACGGCATGATGATTCCGGTACCAAACAGATATTGCAGCGATCGCTCGGAATAGTAGGACCATCCGATGATCGTGGTGAAGGCGAAGATCGCCAGCGAAATGGCGATGATCGGCCCACCAAGCCCGGGAAGGCTTGCCTCGAACGCCGCCGAGGTGAGAGCCGCGCCGGTAGCCCCGCTTGTCCACACACCGGTCGACAGGATCGCCAGCGCGGTGAAGCTGCAGACGATGATCGTGTCGATGAAGGTGCCGAGCATGGCGACAAGGCCCTGGCTGACCGGCCCTTTGGTCTTGGCAGCGGCATGCGCGATCGGGGCCGAGCCAAGGCCAGCCTCGTTCGAGAACACGCCACGCGCCACGCCAAAGCGGATCGCCGCCCAGACAGCCGCACCGGCGAAGCCGCCCGTGGCAGCTGTCGGTGAAAAGGCATGGGTGAAGATCAGGCCAAGGGCGTTCGGGATAGCGCCGGCATTGATCACCAGCACAACCAGAGAGGCCAGGATGTAAAGCGCCGCCATCAACGGCACCAGCCTGCCGGCAACCTCGGAAATCCGCTGGATGCCGCCAAGAAGCACCGCACCGACAAGAAGCGCCACGATGATGCCGGTATAGAGATGCGGGATGCCGAAATTGGTGTTCAGCGCGTCGGCGATCGAGTTGGACTGCACCATATTGCCGATGCCGAACCCGGCAATGCCGGCAAACAACGCGAAGGTGATGGCAAGCCATCGCCAGTTCGACCCCATGCCGTTCTGGATGTAATACATCGGCCCGCCGACGAAATTACCGTTCTCGTCAGTCTCGCGAAACCGGACAGCGCAGACCGCCTCCGCATATTTCGTGGCCATGCCGACCTGTGCTGTCATCCACATCCAGAATACGGCGCCAGGACCACCAAGGAAGATCGCCGTCGCGACTCCGGCGATGTTGCCGGTGCCGATGGTCGCCGACAGTGATGTCATCAGCGCGTTGAAGGGAGTGATATCACCGGCGTCCTCACCCGGGATCCGGCCTTTCCACAACAGGGAAAACCCGAACGGGATCTTCATAATCGACAAGAACCGCAGACCAACCGTCAGGAAAAGGCCGGCACCAAGGATCAGGATCAGCATGGGGACACCCCATACGATACCATTCACTGTGCCGACGAAGGTGGTGATTGCTTCCATGTCTCGTTCCTTTCATCAGATGCGTTATTCGTGCATCCCGGAACGGAACAGGGACAGAAACAGATGGAAGGGGCACGCCCCGGTTCGCACTGCGATGTCAGGATTTGATCATCCGCCACAGCATGCGACAAACTGTCCCGACAGCCTCAATCTCTACAGCAGATACAGGGAGGCGACAACCATTTCTTCATGATGAATGATTATATAACTTATTAATTTTATTTAATATAATGCCCTTGTTTCTTGCAAAACCTCACCAAGAACATCCAGCAGCAGATCGCAATCCACCGCCCCGATGGTCAGCGGCGGACGTATCTTCAGAACATTGTCATATGGGCCGTCTGTTCCGATCAGGATCCGGTGATCCCGCATCCTGTCGCTGACATAGCCGGCGAGTGTCGTCGCAGGCGCCTTGCTGGTCCGGTCGGTGACAAGTTCCACACCGATGAACAGCCCACGCCCGCGCACGTCACCGATGATGTCGAACCGCTCCTGCAGCGCGCGAAGACCGGTCAGCAGCCTGTCTCCCATCGCAGCGGCGTTTGCCTGCAGCCCTTCATCATCGACAATGGCAAGGACCTCGGCGCCGATGGCGCATGCCAGGGTCGTCCCGCCGAAAGTCGAGAAGAATTCCATGCCGTTGGCGAAGCTCCCGGCGATCTGCGCGGTGGTGACGACGACGCCAAGCGGGTGGCCATTGCCGACCGGCTTGCCCAATATCACCATGTCCGGCGACGCCTGCTGCGTCTCGAATCCCCAATAGGCGTCACCGAGCCTGCCAAGGCCTGTCTGCACCTCGTCAGCGATGCACAGCCCGCCAGCCGCCCGCACCCGCTCATAGACTTGTGCCAGATAGCCGGACGGCGGCTCGATCTGGCCGCCGACACTGGGGAAACTCTCGGCGATGAAGCCGGCCGGCTCGTGGCCACGCGTCGCCAGATCATCAATGGCGCGGTCAATATCCTCTGCGTAGCGCAAACCCGCCATCGGGTCGTCATAGCCAAAACGGCCACGATAGGGATCGGCAAGCGCGGCGATGGCCACCCAGTCAGGCGCGCCCTCACCGCCCGGGCCGTTGAACTTGTAAGGGCTGATATCGATCGTGCCGGTCGTGTGGCCGTGATAGGCGTGATCCTGAACAATCATCCCGCGCCGGCCTGTATGCGCCCGTGCCAGCCGCAGCGCCAATTCGTTGGCTTCGGACCCGGAGGTGACGAAATAGCAATGCGTCAGATGCGGTGGGAGCTTCGCGCGAAGCGCGTCGGCGAAGCGCACCTGCAGCGGGTGGAGATAGCGCGTATTGGTGTTCACGAGGCGGCTCTGCCGCTCGATCACGGCGGCGATCCGCGGATGCGCATGACCGACATGCGGCACGTTGTTGTAGGCATCGAGATGCGTGCGGCCATGCTGATCATACAGATAATGCCGCCAGCCACGCAGGATCTGCAGCGGTTCCCGATAGGACAGTTTCAGATTGGCCCCGAACCTGTCCTTCCGATCACCAGCCAGCGCCGCTGTGTTCATCACGGGATAGGTCAGGCGGTCCCGATCAAGCCCCAGAAGGTCCGCCGGATTGGGATAGAGCGCCGCGAAATAGTCCAGATCATCAGGGTCAGCCACGCCGGGCCAGTCATGCGGCGCGGCGCCTGTCTCGTCAGGAAGACGGTGTGCCAGCTGGAAATGAAGATGCGGCTGCCAGCCGCCATTCACATCGCACGCGCCAAGCGTCGCGATCCTCTGGCCGGCAGCAACAGTGTCGCCAGCCGCCAGTCCGGCGATGCTGGCCGGATCGAGATGCCCATAAAGGCTGTAGAACCGGTCGCCGTCGCCGGTCTCATGGCGCAGCACCACGGTGCCGCCATAATCCTGATAGCCGGCGCGGTTGACAGACACCGCGACCACCCCGTCCAGCGGGGCCTGCACTTCCCGTCCGGCGGGCGCAAAAAGATCGATGCCAATATGGATGGTGCGGCGGCCTTCGACGGCTGTCGGGCCGGTCAGATAGCCGGCGCTGGTATAGACAAGCCGGGGCTCGAGATAATGACCGACATGCACGGCATCACCGCCGATCGCCGCCGGCACCAGCCTGTCACATTCCTCGTCTGTCAGGTCCGTCGGGTCTGTGGGCAGCACCGCATCCCCGACAGCGATGGAACAGACAGGAGCGTCAGCGAGGCCCTCGCCCATGACCGGCGCAAAGGTGTCGCGGCGGTCGGCAATCCAGGCCTCCACCCGTTTGGCGCTGTCTGAAATGCCGTGGCCGCAGGCAAGGCGAAGGCGAAGCGCAACCTCCTCACGGTTCCAGCTGCGCGCCTGTTCAAGGAAGGCCAAAATCGGCGCCCGACTGATCGCCATGTAGGGATCGTCAGGGCGTTCCCTCTCGACAAGGCTGCTGTTCACAAGCGAGACACCGAGCCGCACCATCAACAGCGGGAGCACCATTTCGATCTCCGGTACCGACAGCGGGCACCGGCTTGCATACCCCTTAACAAAGGCTGTCAGAGCCGCAAGCGGACGCGGCTTGTCGAGGACCATGTAAGCTGCCGCGATCGCAAGATCGCAGACAACCGGCGCCGACACCATATCACCGAAATCAACAAGGCCGGCAAAGGACGGCCCCTCGACCGCCGGGTGCACCATAAGGTTGTAGTCGTTGCCGTCGCCATGGATCGCCTGACAGGAAAGTTCTGATAATTTACTTTCAATTTGATTTTCAAATATATGAAAATATTCGTTTATCAAATCTCTTGCATCTTCATCCTTTATCTCAGCTGCCTGATCAAAGGCCCAGTGAGGACGAAGCGGATGCCAGGTGAAATCCCGGTCCAGTGCCGGGTGCGAGAAGGAGGCAAGACCAGCCGTAACAGCACCAAGAGACCGACCGATCTCCTCGATCAGTTCCATCCGGTGCGGCCGCATCGAGCCCAATGTCACGCCGTCGATGGCGGATATCATCCAGGTGATCCGCGGACGGCCTGACGGGTCATCGATGATGGCGCTGGCGCCGCCGTCCTTACGGCGCAGAACGCGCGGCACGGGCAGGTCCGGCGCATCGGTCGCAAGGTGATCGAGAGCATCGACCTGCATCCCGACAAGGCCGGCATCGCAATCCGCACGCATGATCTTGAAGACAGAGAGGAGCCGGCCGCCGTCATACACCGCCAGATTCGTATCAAGCTCGCCATCAAGCCGCGAGACCGCGCCCGTCACACCATAGGCTTCCTCTATCTGGCGACGCCAATAAAGGCTGTCCGTTTCAGACCACATCGATATCTCCTGTCCCACCGGCATCCTATCGACACCAATGGACAGGTCAATCGGCTGGCCATCCCTGTCGCCCCTTCAAATGGCCATGTCCCGCACCTACTTCTGGATAGATGTCGGCGCGGGGCCGGCAAGCGCAGGGAACAGGACAATGGCGCATTATTTCATCACCGGCGCGAGTTCGGGGATCGGCGCGGCGCTTGCCGAAGCGTTGCTGGCGCGCGGCGAAACCGTCAGCGCCGTGGCCCGGCGGCAGGATCGCCTGTCATCCCTGAAGGCTGGGCGCGGTTCGCTTCACACCGCCGCCTGTGATGTGACCGACGCGGCAGCGCTGGCGGCTTCCATCGAAGGCACCACCGAAAGGCACGGCCCGATCGACTGCGCCATTCTGAATGCCGGCATCTATGAACCCCAGGACGGCACGGATATCGACCCGGCAGTCTATGCCCGCCATATGGATGTGAACTATATGGGGGTGGTCAACGCGCTGCCGGCCCTGGTGAAAGGCATGATGGCGCGCAAAAGCGGGCAGATCGCGATCATCTCGTCCGTTGCCGGATGGCGCGGCCTCCCGAAGGCTGCCGCCTACGGCCCGACAAAGGCGGCCCTTATCTCACTGGCGGAATCGCTGACATTCGATCTGTCGCCGCGCGGCATCGATGTGAGGGTGATCTGCCCCGGGTTCGTGGAAACGGAATCCACAGCGGTGAACGACTATGAAATGCCGGGGCTCATCAGCGCCGAAACCGCCGCCCGCGAGATCATCAACGGACTTGAAGGCAGCGATTTCCTGATCCAGTTTCCAAAAGGATTCACGCGCAAGATGGGATGGCTTCGCTGGCTTCCGGACCGTGCATTCTTCCGCCTTGTCGGCGCACGGACCGGACATCCGCAACCATGACAGCCCGGACAGGCCATGACAGACGCTGACATCATCACCCGCTACGCGGATGCTTTCGCCGCGCTGAAGCCCGAAAACATGGCAGCGCTGATGGCAACCGTATCGCCGGATATCCGCTTCACCGACCCCTTCAACGATGTTCAGGGGCGCGAGGCCTTCCGCGCCGTCTTCGAGCATATGTTCGCCACCTGCGAGGCACCGCGGTTCCATATCATCGACATCGCGCGACCATCTGACGGGGCCGGTGACCGAGCCTATCTGCGCTGGCGGATGAGCGGCAAGATCAAGGGGTGGCCGCATACCAGGCTCGATCTTGAAGGCATGAGCGAGATTCATGTCGGGGAAGACGGGCTTGTCGCCCTTCACATAGACCATTGGGACAGCGCCAGCCAGCTTCTGTCCCGCCTGCCCGTCATCGGCGCTGTCCTGCGCCCTGCGCTGCGCCTGTTCCGGGTCAGACCGGCCGAAAGGTGAGAAGCACCTCGCCAAGCCGGATCCCGGCCTTGGAGACAGTGGCGCGGTTGACCATGATCCCGCCTGCCTGAAGCACCATCACATCATCAAAGCGCACCGCCACCTTGCGGCCATACATCCCCAGGCGGAAGCCGTAGCGCCAGCTGAGCATATTGTCCGTGCATTTGCCCACAGCATGGCCGATCACATCGGCGCATTCACCGCGATACCGCCCCTCGCCAAGTGTTGTCACGACCCAGCGGCGATTCTCCGTCTCGCCGTCATCATACAGAAATGCCTCGTCAAGGATGAAGCCGTCGCTGGTGCGGGTCCCCTTGACCGCGACATCGAACTGACGGCGGATGACGCCGAACCTGTCGACAAACACGCCATAGGCCTCAAGCCGCTGGGCAAAATAGCTTTCAGGCTCAAAATCGGGAATCGCCAGCGAGGACGCCATCAGCCGGCCTGCCTGTCGTGAACGAACAGCATTTGCTTGACGTCGATCATGCCGGCGCGGAACCCGCCCTCGCAATAGGACAGATACAGCTCCCACATACGCTTGAACCGCGTATCGAATTTTTCGGTGGCGAGTCCCGGCCAGGCTGCCTGGAAACGGTCGCGCCACTCGGCAAGAGTGCGGGCGTAGTGAAGACCGAACCCGTTCGCTTCGACAAGCTTCAGCCCTGCATCCGACACCGGACCTTCCAGCCGCGGCATCGACGGCAGCATGCCGCCCGGGAAGATATAGCGCTGAATGAAGTCAGGGTCGCGTCGATATTCCTCGAACGCCCTGTCTTCGATGGTGATGGCCTGGAGCGCGGCGCGGCCGCCATCCTTCAGAAGCGAAGACACTGCCTGGAAATAGGTTCCCCAATAGGCCTGCCCCACCGCCTCGAACATCTCGATCGAGACAATCTTGTCAAACCGTCCCTTCAGATCGCGATAATCAACCAGCCGCACCTCGGCATGATCGGAAAGACCCGCATCCGCAAGACGCTGGGTGGCGAAATCATGCTGTTCTTTCGAGATGGTGATCCCGGTCACCCACGCGCCGCGCTCCTCGATGGCGTATTTGGCGAAGCCGCCCCAGCCGCAACCGATCTCGAGGACATGGTCGCCCGGCTGGATATCGGCAAGATCGGCAAGATTGCGGTACTTGTTGGTCTGCGCCGTCGACAGGTCATCGCTGTCACTGTCGTAAACAGCCGAGGAATAGGTCATCGTGCTGTCCAGCCAGGCGGCGTAGAACTCGTTCCCAAGATCATAGTGATAGGCGATGTTGCGGGCCGAGCCGGTCTTGCTGTTGCGACGCAGGCCGTGAAACAGCCGAAGGGTGATCCGGCGCCACACATTCGCCGCCATCCGCGGGGTCAGCATCTCGTCATGCAGCACCGCCAGCTCGATGAGGTCCGCCATAGAACGGCTTTCAATCTCACCGTCCATCACCGCCTCGCAAAATCCCATCTTGCCGTCATTCAGCATCTGCGACACCGCATTCATGCTCAGGATCGACAGATCTGCCGTCGGACCGGGCCGCTCGCCTTTGAAGGACCGGCTGCTGCCATCGGGAAGCGTTACGGTCAGCGCGCCGTATTTCAGGCCTGAAAATATGGCAAGAAGCAGATCGAGCTTCCGTCGCGCTATGAACCCGGCCATCCTCATCCCTCTTGCCTGCCCTGCCGCATGGAGTCCTGTCGTTGCGCCAGTGACCAGGGCTGCGGCGGCTCCGGTCGCGCATGGAACGGCACCCGCTTCAACCAGAGTCGCAGCGCCTCCACATGGATTGACACCAATGGCCGAAGAGGCATCTGCCCGGTCGCAACCAGAGCCCGAACTATAGACAGATTTGTAAGGCTTTCGCGCGTGCCGCGCAATGTCGCGGTCAGGCGCGCGACGCCGTCCACAGAGTAGCGCATGAGAACCCGCACACGGTCGTTCGCGCCACCGGCCTGCACGCGAAGCCTGTAATCGCCTTCGATCGCGAAGAAAGGAGAGACGTGAAAGATCTTTTGGGCTGTCAGCATCGCCTCACCGGCCCGCACCTCGCCGACATAGGAGTGCATGTCACCAAAGGTGTTCCTGACCTCGTAAATCACCACCCTGTCGTTACCGGCGCCATCACGAAGAAGATAGACCGACACCGGATTGAAGACGGCGCCCAGAATGCGCGGAAAGGTCAGCAGATGCACGCTAGCCATGTCAACGCCGGGAAGGATGTCACGTGCCAGATCACGGGCATAGGCGCACAGCGGCTTAACCTGCCCCTTCATGCGGAAATTGGGTCCGTAATCCGCCTGGTGAAACGACAGGAGATTAAAGCTGTCGACCGAAAACAGGGCTGATTGCGCATGCGCCTCATCCAGCCGGTCAAGGTCAATCCACAGCGACAGACCTCGCCGCGACAGGAAATGGGAGGGCTTGCCATGGCGCGTGTGATCGATCTTCGAACGCACCAGATGGCAGGCTGGCGACATCACGCGCTCTCGCGATCGTCGCTAGGCGGCAAAAGATACGGCTCCACGGCTGTCCGCCACGGAATTTCGGCCCCGAGGGAGCGGGCGATGGCGACGCCGGATTTCAGGCCATCCTCGTGAAAGCCATGGCCTGTCCACGCGCCGGCGAAGAAGAGCCCAGCCGTGCCCTGAATGGATGGCAAGCGCCGCTGCGCCTTCACGGCGCGCTCGTCAAACATCGGATGATCGTAGCTGTAGCTGCCATGGACAAGCGCCGGATCCGGTTCGCGATGCGGATTCAGCGTCTCGAACAGCGGATAGGCGTTGTCGATCGACTGCAGCCTGTTCATCCAGTATGTCAGGCAGAGCGACTCATCAACGCCGTCGCCGCCGATGTAGTTCCACGCCCCCCACGCCCCGCGCCGCTGCGGCATCAGGCTGGGGTCGGAATGCAGGACCGCCCGGTTCGGCTGAAACCGGAAGCTCGACAGAATATCCCGCTCTGACGGCGTGGCATCGCTGATCATGGCAAGCGACTGGTCCGCATGCGCCGCCATCACCACATGGTCGAACCAGACATCACCCTCACCGGCGATTGACAGGATCACACCGCCATGGTCACGGCGCAGGCCTGTTATGTGGGTGCCAAGATGAATGCGGCCACCATTCTCTCCACCAAGCGCGTCCGTGATGCGCCGCACATATTCACGCGATCCGCCTTTCACCGTGCGCCATTTTGGCCGGTCGATGAAATTCAGCAGCTTGTGGTTCTCCATGAACTGAAGAAGCGAGCGCACGGGATAATCCAGCATGGTGTTCGCCGAGCAGGACCAGATGGCCGCCCCCATCGGCAGCAGGTGATCCTCCACAAAGGCGGTGGCGTACCCCTCGCGCCGCAGGAACTCGGCAAGGGACTCGCCGGCAGGTCCGTCAAAGGCAGCCCGATAGCCTGTCCGGTAGAACCGCACCAGATTGGACAGCATCGTCCAGTAGCGTGACCGCAGGAGGTTTCCCGGCTGGGCGACGAACCCGGCAAGCGAGCCTTCATATTCACAGCCGCCCTCGCGAAGCGATACAGCAAAGCTCATGTCCGTCTCGATCCATGGCACACCCAGATGCGCGAACATCGAAACAAGGTTAGGGTAATTCAATGGATTATAGACAATGAACCCGGTATCCACGGGCACCTTGACGCCGTTGAAATTTGCCTCGACGGTATGGCTGTGCCCGCCGACACGGCGGTCCCGCTCGAACAGATGAACGTCGGCGTTCCGGTTAAGTAAATAGGCGGATGACAGGCCTGAAATGCCTGACCCAATAACTGCTACTCGCATGGCCCTTCCCAGCAACTTGGCTGCGACCCACGGGCACCTGCGGGGTACAGACAACAACTTCGTTCTGTCAGCTATATAGGGACTAAACCCCGGTTTCAACATCCTTAATTTGGAATTAAGGTGAATTTATGAGGTTCCTGTCCCGATGATTCGACCGTTTGGCATTACGCCTGGAAATGAACAGATTGTCGCAGGCGATATTGCCGGCCACGGGTTGCGCGCCAGCATCATAAACTGGGGGGCGACGCTGCAGGACCTGCGCCTTGAACACTGTCAGCATTCTCTGGTCCTTGGCTTCACAAATCTGCAGCATTATATCGACCATGGACAGCACCATGGGGCTGTTGCCGGACGAGTGATCAACCGGATAGGCGGCGCAAGGGCACGCGTCAATGGCAGCGATATCGAGCTGGATGCCAACCTTGATGGTCGCCATACGCTTCATGGCGGAACCCACGGCTTTGGCGTTCAGACCTGGCAGATCGCCGAGCATGACAAGGACGCAATGCTGCTGACCCTGACCGACCCGGACGGGCATATGGGCTTCCCCGGGACAGTGCGGGCCTGCTGCCGCTATTCGATCCTGTCCCGCGATCAGGGTCCTGCCCTCAGCATAGAGCTGACGGCCACGACCGATGCTCCGACGTTCGTCAATCTGGGGCATCACAGCTATTTCCGGCTAGATCCCAGCGGCGATATCCGCAGTCACCTTCTGAGAATCGATGCCGAAAGCTATCTGCCGTCTGACGAGGACAATCTGCCGACAGGCGACATTGCCAGCGTATGCGGAACGCCCTTCGACTTTCGCAAGATCAGACCTGTCGATCGTGCCTATGACCATAATTTCTGCCTTGCCGGGGATCGCCGCGAAGTGACCGAGGTGGCAGAGCTGGTTTCGTCTTTATCCGGAATTTCAATGCGGGTCGCTACCACGGAGCCCGGTCTGCAGCTCTATACCGGCCACGGCCTTGAAAAGGCCGGGCAGAGCCTTGACGACACACCCTGCGGCCCGTTTGCCGGCCTGTGCCTTGAACCTCAATTCTGGCCAGACGCCCCGCATAATGCAGGGTTCCCCGCGATTGACCTTATGCCGGGCGACCGCTACCACCAGATCAGCGAATTCATCTTCAGCCCTGAATAGGCCGATACCGTCAACGCCAAAACCGGAGACCATTACTGTGCGCTACAACACGCTTGGGAGAACCGACCTGGAAGTCAGCGCCCTGTGCCTTGGCTCGATGACCTGGGGAACGCAGAACACCGTTGCCGAGGGACATGCCCAGATCGATATGGCGCTGGACCACGGCATCAATTTCATCGACACCGCCGAAATATATCCCACCACGCCGCTGTCCAAGGAAACACAAGGAGATACCGAACGGGTGATCGGCAAGTGGATTGCCGCTTCCGGCCGCCGCAACGATGTCATCATCGCCACCAAGGTTGCCGGAGAGGGCTATATGAACGTGCGCGACGGCGCGCCGATATCACCAGCGACAATCCGCATCGCGCTGGAGTCCTCCTTGCGGTCCCTGCAGACAGACTATATCGACCTCTATCAGCTTCACTGGCCGAACCGCGGGTCATACATGTTCCGCAAGAACTGGCATTACGACCCCACCCGTCAGGACCGGGACGCCGTCCTGGCCGACATGCATGAGATCCTGACATGCCTTGACGGCTTTCGGCGCGAGGGCAAGATCCGCCATGTCGGCCTGTCCAACGAGAGCGCCTGGGGAACCGCGCAGTGGCTCCGCATATCAGATGAGCATGGATTGCCGCGCATGGTCTCGACGCAGAATGAATACAGCCTGCTGTGCCGACTGTTTGACACCGACCTTGCCGAGCTGTCGCATCACGAGGATGTCGGTCTTCTGTCCTTCTCGCCGCTTGCCTGTGGAATGCTGACCGGCAAATACAGTGGTGGCGCGGTCACGCCGGCCGGGTCACGCAAGAGCATCGGTCCCGACCTAGGCGGACGGGTGACGCCGCGCGTCTGGCCCGCCATCGATGCCTATCAGGCGGTGGCTGACGAATTTGGCCTTGATATCACGCAGATGGCGCTGGCCTGGGCGATGACCAGGCCCTTCATGGCCTCGGTCATCTTTGGTGCGACAACCATGGACCAGCTTGAAACCGCCCTCGGCGCGGCGGATCTCGCGCTCGGTGAAGACGTGATGGCCAGGATCGACGAAACCCACAAGGCCCATCCAATGCCGTTCTAGGTCGACCAGGCTGCCCTCCAACGCCCAAATCAGAGGATTTCGCATATCATGGCAAAGAACAGGTTCAACATCGCAGTGATCGCCGGAGACGGCATCGGCAAGGAGGTTGTGCCGGAGGGTCTTCGCAGCCTCGAGGCGGCCGCCAGACGTTTTGACATCAACCTGCATTTCGATCATTTCGATTTTTCGAGCTATGACTATTACGCCCGTCACGGCGACATGCTTCCCGAAGACTGGAAGCAGCAGATCGGCGGCCATGACGCCATATTTTTCGGTGCTGTGGGTTGGCCGGACAAGATCCCGGACCATGTCTCGCTCTGGGGATCGCTGCTGAAATTCCGGCGGGAATTCGACCAGTATGTCAATTTGAGGCCGGTCCGCCTGTTGCCCGGCGTACCCTCACCGCTTGCCAACCGGGACCCCGGCGACATCGATTTCTACATCGTGCGGGAAAACACCGCAGGCGAATATTCCTCGATCGGCGGACGGATGTTCGCCGGCACCGAGCGCGAGGTGGTGATCCAGGAAACGGTGATGAGCCGGATCGGCGTCGACAGGGTCCTGAAATTCGCCTTTGATCTGGCGCAGAGCCGTCCGAAGAAGCATCTGACATCGGCGACCAAGTCGAATGGGATCTCGATCACCATGCCCTACTGGGACGAGCGTGTCGCCGAAATGGCAAAATCCTACCCCCAGATTGATGTCGATCAGTATCACATCGATATTCTGACGGCGAATTTCGTGCTTCACCCCGACTGGTTCGATGTTGTCGTCGCCAGCAACCTGTTCGGTGACATCCTGTCCGATCTTGGCCCGGCCTGTACCGGCACCATCGGCGTCGCCCCGTCCGGCAACATCAATCCGGCCGGCGATTTCCCGTCCCTGTTCGAACCCGTTCACGGATCAGCCCCTGACATCGCGGGCAAGGGTATTGCCAACCCGGTCGGCCAGATCTGGGCCGGCGCCATGATGCTGGAACATCTCGGCTTTTCCGAGGCCGCTACCGCCATGACAGACGCCATCGACACCGCCCTTTCGGATCCGTCGCTTCGCACAGGTGATCTTGGCGGCACGGCCATGACAACGGAGTGCGGCGCGGCAATCGCCGACATCATCGGTGGCTGAGGTGGCATTCACGCTGGATCAACGGCTTGCCGCAAGCTCGCATCTGGTTGCGACCGAGAGCGGGATCCAGGTCAGGCTAGCGGATGATGCGCGTTTTGTCTGGTTGCTGCTGGTTCCCGAAACCGAGGGAGCCTGCGAGCTCCATGACCTCGAGGATGGCGACAGGGCCGCGCTGCTTGATCTGGCGAACGACCTTGGCAGCTGGATGAAGACGGCATTCGACGCCGACAAGATCAACATGGCTGCCATTGGGAATGTTGTTGCGCAGCTCCATTTTCATGTCGTGGCGCGGCACCTCACCGACGCGGCATGGCCCGCGCCGATCTGGGGCCATGGCGACCCCCAGCCGCGGTCGGACGCATCCCGTGCCGGCCTGATCAGGGATATTGCCCGCTTTCTCGAGACGCGGAGGTGATGATGAGCCTGATATACAAGATATGTGACCATGCGATGTGGCAGGAGGCAGAGCGTCGCGGCGTCTTTACCGGTGCGGAGGTCGATCTCAAGGACGGCTACATACATTTCTCTACCGCGGCACAGCTTGCAGAGACTGCCGCCAAGCATTTCCGGGGGCGGCAGGGGCTTGTGCTGGTGGCGGTGGACGCCACACGGCTCGAGATCAGATGGGAACCGTCACGCGGCGGCGATTTGTTTCCCCACCTCTATGCCGACCTGCCCGTGAAAGAGGCCGTCAGTGTCATTCCGATGCATCCGGATGGCAACGGGGTACCGGTACCGGAAGGCGGGTTTCCCGACACCCGGACCAGCTGATCAGTTGGTGTTGCAGAACTCGCGATATTTGCTGAGGTCGAGGTCGACCTCGTCAACAAGCCTGATGCTGGCGTTGTCGGTACTCCATTCCTCGTAATATCCGCAGACCGCATACCTGTCCGTGGGAGACGTGCAAAGCTTGTCATCGGACATGTCGTTCCACAGACCGTGACCATCCCCGCCTGTGATCTGCACCCACCGCTCTCTGTTGCCGGAATTGTTCGGTTCGCAGTCGGTGCTGTTTGAGGACCCGCAGGATGTCTTGGTTCCGGTGGATTCCTCATCACCCCCCGACCAGTTGGAAAAGCGAAGCGTGATCGGCGCGGTGGTGTTCACCTGATGAAGCTTCAGATCGCTGTGGTCGCCGTCCCCCGGAGTCAGATCAACGCGCACCGATTCCCAGTTATTGTCATCGGTTTCTTCCAGGCCGGCATTGGTATTGTTCTCGCGAATGGGATTGCCGTCGGTTCCCAGACCGGTCCAGAAACGCTGCCCTGCTTCAGGTGATGGAGCGGCCCAGAGCCAGTGATGGACATTGTTCCTGCTGTCATTGTCGAAACCGCCAAGATAGCCACGGGGCCAGGTGCCGTCCGCATTGATGAAACGCTCGGCGAGAAAGGCATTTTCCTCAGCCGATGTCACCGTCGCCAGATAGCCCTGGATGCCACAGAACATGTTGGCGGCAGAGCTTGCGGCGGCCTGCGCCGCATCGAAATCAGCGGCGCGCGGGCTCATGAAATTGTAAAAATGGTCGACTCCGTCGATCTCGAACGACAGACGGCCAAGGCTGAATTTCAACAGCTTGTTGGTCAGATAGTTATTGCTTCGCGGCTTGAAGCCGACATTGTTCATCGCCAGTTCCCACTGCTCGTTGGGCACGGTGCCGTTGTCGGCGCGGCGGAATGTCATCACCCCAGTGCGCGGGTCCCAGCGCGCTGTCATGTTATCGGTGAAGGGAATGTCGGTGTAGAGGGTCTGCTCACCATCCTCAGTCTCGGTGCCGCCAACGATCACAAGCGTGTCGGAATTATTGTCGTAATCGCCGTCAATCCAGGCATAGGCGACGGTGATGTTGTCGGTGCAGGTGCCAGGAGTGAGGAAGCTGACCTCATGCCCATGCCGGCAAAGCGCCTCGCTGCGGAATGTCTGGTTGATGCCGAGGCGGGCCTGCTTCGCCCCCCTTCCCAGCGTGAAGGACTCATTGTTCGCCGACTCAAAGCCATAATTGAATGAGGCCTCGCGGGGATTGTCATTCACTGTCGAGAAAAAGCCGTCGTCATCAGTGATAAACACATCCTCGGACACTTCGACCCAGCCTGACGCTCCGATCGGTGTGTTCGGACATGGTGTTTCCGTATCCGTTATCAGGACATTGTCGTTGAACCAGGTCGAATAGCGACCGTCACTGTCCGTGTCATACATCGCAAAGGCACGTCCAACGCGCGTTTCCTCAGTCGTCGAAAAGGGAAGGTCGGTGACATCAAGGACGCCATTGATCTGGGTGAGGACACCATCATTGCTCGCAACGCTGTCGTCGCTGACGGTGAGATTGTCCATCGGGACTTCCGACAGACGCCAGCGTAGAACCTGGCTTGCCGGCTGGATCGCGATATCGCGCTGCCGGGATTCGTAGATGTCAACAATCTCGGCATTGGTCAACGGAACCGACCAGAGCCGCACGTCAAAGATCGCGCCCTCATATGTCTCCGCGCCGTTCGTGGTGCGTCCCCCTACAATCAGCCCCTGGCCGCCGGTGCCGGGCTGCGTATTCAGCGGGTACGCCATTTCGCCAGCATTGCCGTTCAGCTCGGCGTCCACGAGCCTGCCGTCAATCAGGAACCTGAAATTCGTCTGCTGCAGAGTCGCGCTGCTGTTGTCGACATCCATCGACACCGCAATATGGTGCCAGGCACCGTCGCGAAGATCGATGGTGCCATCGGTGGGCCTGATGTTCACATCCTTGAAGTCAAGGATCGGGAAACCGTCATTCAGATAAAGCGAATATTGACGCCGGTCCGTATTGTGCTTGCCCATATGCAGAATCCAGTTTCGCCCGGTCTGCGCTGCAGGCACCCAGAACCAGGTCGAAATCGTGCGGTTGTCATTGCCGCTGAATTCCGAAAAATCGGCATCTCTGATGTAGAACTCCTCGCCGCTGAAGCGCGACCCCATGATCGTGTCCTGTCGGCGGCGCTCCAGCGTCAGGCAGGCGGAGTCACCCGACATGATGTCATCGGCATAGATTGCTTCTGCGTTCTGCGCATAGGTCCGCAGAAAGGCGCCCGCCTCATCGGCCTGTTCAGTGACGCGTACCGTGTTGATAATGCGGGCATTGGTTTGCTGAATATAGTCAACGAGCGTATAAACACCGGTGGCCACCACGCTGAGGATGGTGAAGTAGACAAGCATTTCGACGAGAGAGAAGCCGCCATGGACAGGCCAGGACAGCACCCCGCCAGAGAGGGCTTTGCGCTTGTGATTGTGATGGTGGTGATTGCCGCGCTCAGCGCGTCGGCGATCCCCCTCCTCGGAACGGTCAACAAGAATCAGGCGTCTACAGTCAAGCAACGTGTGACCTCCCGGCTAATCGTCGAGGCGCGAGAAAACCTTGAGCTTGGCGTTCATGTCACCAAGCTCGCAGGCGGCGTCCCGGCCTACTACAGAAACACATTCAGCGCCGATGCCACGCTTCTCGCCACCAGCTGCGAGCGCCGTCTTGATGCTGTCGAACCGCGGCTGCTGCTGACCGGCGCCCTGTCGCTGGCGTCCGATGCGCGCGTTTCGCCGATCGATGTGGCGAACGGCGTTCTGACCGGAATCTTCATTCTGGACAAGGGCACGGTGGAGGACAGCCGCTATGAACGGTTCCTCGTGGTCGGCTGCGCCCTTCATCCGGACATGGGCATCAGCGTGGCAACAAGCGAAATGGCCCGTATCCAGGGCTCCTTCTATGTTTTGAATTTCACCGAATACTGACATCATCAGTTGCAGGCCCTCGACTGGCTGATATTCAGCCTGATGGCGAGATTCTCGCCTGCCGGCGGCGTGGCGAACGGCGTGCGCCGGAATGTGATGGTATTGGTGGCCGTGTTCAGGGACCTGATATTCCAGGCATCGAGGGTATCCCAGAAGATCAGCTCAAAGATCGGATCACCCCAGCTGTAGTCCCGGAGCCGGACCGGGCTGAGCGTCGTGTTGTCGATACGAAGCGGAATGACCAGACCATCAATGGGGGCCTGCCAGCTGGCTCTGCCAACCAGCCTTTCGTCATTTCCGATCACCGCAGTGTATTCGGTCGGATCGTCAAGGAATGTCGACAGATCGCCGACGTCTCCAAGGTTGCGGCCAGGCTCGATGTTCGAAAGCCGGAAGGCCACGCGGCACCGGCGCTGCCCCCTCCAGTAATTGGAATCCACCCTGATTTCACTCTGCGGCCACAGGGAGTCATCAAGGTTGAGGTCCTTGAAGGCCTGGTTGCTGAGCGCGCGGCCAGTGGCGCGCGAGCCTGATGGCCCGTCAAGACCGGAGGGTTCGGACCCGGTGGCACACAGCCCGGTATATCCGTCGAGCACGACCATCAGCGAGAACCGGTCATCGGTGAAATCGTCGGAGTCCTCATACAGCATTATGTTGATGGCGCGGCTGGCATTCCAGGGCGTTCCATTGTCATAGGTCATAAGCCTGCTGGAAAAGTCCTGATAGGTGATCCCGTCCACGGTGGTACAGGATGAATTGCCCGGCCTCGTCTGCGTGGTGTATTGATACTGGTATTCACCCGGTCGGCAATAGCCATAGAAATGCGTTGGCGAGGAATTGTCCCACACCGAAACCGAGGTGAAGAAAGTGGCGTTGTCCTCATTGAACGTGCCCATGCCGTCAACGGAACCAAGATCGAATCTGGTTGCCGTCCCAACCGCCTGGTCGCCGCAATTCGGCCGCACATCGACAGGGACCACGAGTTCGCGGGACGCCGGTCCCGACCGCGCCGTCACCGTCAGGTTGTCATCTCCGAAAAATCCATCGGCAGACAGGTAGAACAGATTGCGAATGGCGCGCCTGAGCTGGCGCAGCGTGCCGGTTATCGTGACCGAGCTTGTGTTGTCGCCGGTCACCGTCGCTCCGTTCGGATTGACGATGCTGAGGCTCGTGCCCGCCAGGTTCGATGCGAAGGTGACCGACCCGCTTTCATTATCCGTATTCGCTGTCAGGATGAACTCATCGACATTGGTGTTGATCGCTGAGCGCACCGTGATGCTTGGCGGACCTGTCAGGGCGAATCCCGGCACGTCGGCTGCCGCGCTTTCGATCAGGGACGCGTGGAACTCCTCGGGCTTTTCCGCGCTGTACACCACGAAGCGCGGGAAGATGATTTCGGAGCCGGCCGGAACAT
>JBMHCH010000058.1:0-31783 GCA_049890015.1 Puniceispirillaceae bacterium (SeqCode) | reverse complement strand
GATGCTCGATGCGCTGGATTGTGCGGAGCTTGCCAGCATGATCGCCGAGATCACGGCAGCATCGCAGGAGGTCATTCGCCGGTCGAAAGCTTCGCTTGAAGGGCTTCAGGCGATCGTCGAGCTGGACATGCTTTATCTTGGTCAGACACATGCCGTCGCCGTGCCGATCAATCAGGCCGCCACGGACATAACAACAGAGGCCATCCGTGCAGCTTTCGACGCCTGTTACAAGCGCGCCTATGGCAGGTTGCTGGAGAATATTCCGGTTCGGGTGCTGAATCTTCGGCTGTCTGTCATCGGCCAAAGACCGGAAGTCGATATCGCCAGCCTGGCGCGCGGTGAACGCGCCGCGTCGGTCGCGGATTGCCACCTTGCCAACCAGCCGATCTTCGCCGACGGTGTCTGGCATGATGGCCGGATCATCGACCGTCTGCGCTTGCCGGCCGGGGCGGTGGTCAGCGGACCTTGTCTACTGGTCCAGCCGGATGCCACCATCTATGTCGACCCCGGACTGGCGGCCCGCGTGGATGATCTTGGCAACATCATTATCGAGGAAGAGGTCTAGGAATGTCTGACAGCGCCTTTGACGCCGCTTCGACAGCGGTTCTGATCGTCGATTTGCAGAATGATTTCCTGCATGCCGAAGGCGCGTATGGGCGGTCAGGCACGAGCAGCCCTGAGATCGCTGCTCTGCCAAGCCGGATCAGGCCTTTGCTGGACACGGTGCGGCAGGCCGGAGGCTGGATCGTCTCGACCCAGTTCAGCCTGATCCCCGGGCGGGACGGAACCCCCTTCATCTCGCCGCATCTGAAAACCCTACGGCCCTTTCTGACGACAGGCGACTTTGTTCCGGGCGGCTGGGGCCACGCCCTTGTGGATGAACTTCAGCCTGCTGATCTGACAGTAGAAAAAGTAGCCTATTCAGCATTTTATCAGACGAGGATGGAGTTTGTTCTGAGCCGGGCAGGGATCAGGACGCTGATGGTATGCGGGATCGTCACGAATGGTGGCGTGGCCTCGACCGTGCGCGATGCACATGTCCGTGATTTCAACACCATCACTCTTTCTGATGGCTGCGCGGCCTTTTCACCGGAAACGCATGACATTGCGATCAGGGCGCTGACGAGCGTTGGCAGGACGATGAGCATCGCCGAGGCGCAGGCGCTGTTCACGGGGAGCTAGACAGCCATGCCGTCGGTCATCACCAGCGACAGTGTTGACGCGGAGATCGAGGTCGACTGCCTGATCATCGGCGGCGGGGCGGCCGGCCTGACGGCGGCGCTTGCCGCCAGCGAGGCGGGCGAGAGCGTTCTTGTCGCCGAGCGCGACGCGACCCTGTCAGGATCAACCGCGTTGTCGTCCGGACTGGTGCCTGCGGCGGAAACCGTGGCGCAGGCAGGGCAATCAATCACCGACAGCCAGGACGCCTTCTTTGACGACATCATGGCAAAGAACAAGAACAGCGCCGATCCGGACCATGTGCGCACAATCGTGGCGCAGATCCCGAAGACCATCGACTGGCTGGCGCAGACGCATGGCATTCCCTTTCATGTTCTGGATGACTTCCTCTATCCGGGGCACAGCCATCATCGCATGCATGCCGTCCCAGAGGTCACCGGCCAAGGGCTGATCACACGTCTTGAACAGGCTGTTGCGCATACAGACACCATGATTGTGACCGAAGCGCAGGTGACCGACCTGATCCTTTCACCGGACGGGGTCTGCCGCGGCGCGCGCTGCGAGCGGCCTGACGGAGCGCGCGAAACCATCGCAGCACGGCGGATCATCCTTGCCTGCAACGGCTATGGCGGCAATCCCGACCTTGTGGCGCGCCATATCCCTGAAATGAAGGAGGCGCTTTATTTTGGTCATCCCGGAAATCAGGGCGAGGCCATCGTCTGGGGAGAGCAGATCGGCGCGGTGCCGACGCATCTGTCTGGCTATCAGGGGCATGGGTCAGTCGCGCATCCGCACGGCATCCTGGTGACATGGGCGCTGATGATGGAGGGCGGTGTCCAGATCAATCTTGACGGCGAGAGGTTCTCGAACGAGCACCAAGGCTATTCGGAACAGGCAGTCGCCGTGCTGGCACAGCCGGAGAAGACAGCCTTCAATATTTTCGATGCGCGTCTTTGCGAGCTTGGCCGCAAGTTCGAGGATTTCCGGAATGCCGAGGACAGCGGCGCTGTGATCACCGCACCCTCGCTTGCCGAGCTGGCTGGCAGGATCGGGGTCAATAAGACCGGTTTCGAGGCCACCATGAAGGAATGCGCCGCCCTTGCGGCGAGCGGCGTCCCGGATCGTCATGGTCGGCGCTTTGACCCGGTGACGCTGCTGTCGCCGCCCTATGCTGCCGTGAAGGTGACCGGCGCGCTTTTCCATACGCAAGGTGGCTTGCTGGTGGATGAACATGCCCGCGTCCGGCGCGGGGACGGCGCCGTATTCGAAAACCTGTTTGCCTGCGGCGGTGCCGCCTGCGGTGTGTCCGGTCCGGATGTCTCGGGATATCTGTCAGGCAATGGTCTGCTGACAGCCCTTGCTCTTGGCCACCTGGCCGGCAAGTTCACTACGCAAAATGCCGGCCGAGCCTGACTTCACCGAGTCAAAGCACTTGCCTGTCATGCGCCTCATCCGGCGCGCTGGTCCGGTCATGGCGTCGCGGAGATGAAAGGTTTTTCGGATGTGAGTGGGTGTGGCGCAGAGAGCGCCGGTGAAGTCCGTGTAAATCAGCAGGCTGGCTTTGTTTGGTCAAACCTATCGAGTAGCCCGAAGCGTCTCTGTTTCCTTGCTGCCTTTTCGGCGCCAAGTTATTTTACCCTGACAAAAGCCACACCCGGAAATAGTATGAAAAGGTAAGTCTTGCGGTCTCCGGTCATACAGGGTTCACAAACCCCTTGGGTCAGGGGGGAACGCAAATCGTGAAAGATTTTTCGACAGCTGACTGCCGATATTCAGTTTGATGAGAAGAAGGAACAACAGATGGCAAACCTAGAGCTCTCTGCGAAGGGGCAACAGCTGGTCAAATTCTACAGCGAGATGGCTTCCAATGGCTATGACCGGAGGGACGGATCGAGGGTCGAGGCGGCATACAACGACTTTGAGTTGAGGAAGTTCAGGAATATCTGCAAGGACAAGATGTCTGGCGACGAGATAAGAACCGTCCTTGATTATGGAGGTGGTGGGTCAGACTGGGATGCACCAGACTTTGATCAGGAAACTGGTCAATTGGCGTTGCTGCCCTGTTTCTGTCCATCAGCGCCTAAATTTTCAGAGTTTTCTTTCCGGTAGCTGATTAACTATGCAGGCGTACCTCCAGCCCCGAGGTCCCACCATAGCCCGGTCATCAGACGCAGGGCCGTCTGTGTTGTACCTTCAAGAATATGTTCGTTTGGCGCGTGCTGGGAACAACCGGCATAGGAATGCGGGACCCAGATGGTCGGCAGTCCGAGGATATCCGCGAATACTTCGTTCGGAAGGGAGCCGCCAAGGTTTGGCATGACCGCAATATCACCACCAAAGGTACCGGTAAGGGATCCCACGACCCATTTTGCCCACGGGTGTTCAGGATCAAGCCTTGTGGCATACATCGGGTCACGCTCGGCTTTCAGTTCGATATCATTGAAACCGTGCCTGTCAAGATGTGTCCGGAGCAGGGGCATCAGTTGTTCTGGATCGGTCCCGACCACATAGCGCAGATGCCCGTAAGCAATAGCCGATGGCGGAATGGCGTTTGCTGGTGAATTCGGATTGCCGGTCTCAAAGGCACGAATCTCGAAGGTGTTGCTGGCAAAGACCCGCTCGGCAGGGGTCATACCGGGTTCACCCCAGTTCGGGTTTATCTTGGGCGCATCCTCGCCGCCACCAACCTCAAGCTTGGCAATGGCCGCCCGCACAGAGTTTGTCATCTCCGTGCTGCGCCATCCATCGACAAGGATCTTGCCATTGGTGTCGATCATGCTGGCGAGGGCATGCGCCATCACCACGCCCGGGTTGGTCAGAAGTCCGCCCCAGTTGCCGGAATGATGACCGCCTTCATGCACGTCAAGCCGCATGGTGAAGTTGAAGACACCGCGCGATCCCATGAAGATGGTTGGTTTGTCGGGGTGAAGGCGAGGCCCGTCAGACGCGATGAACACATCGGCATCGAACAGATGTTTGTTGGCCGCGCAGAATTCTTTCAGACCGGGTGACCCGCGCTCTTCGCCCATCTCGATCAGCAAGATGATGTTGAACCCCAGCTTGCCGCGCACCTCCAGCACTGTCTTCAACGCGGCAAGATTGATTGTATGCTGGCCTTTATTGTCTGCTGTGCCGCGACCATACCAGCGATGACCAACCCGGGTGATGCGCCAGGGGTCCATATCATCTTTCCACTGGCCGCCATAGCCGGCGACCACATCTCCATGACCATATGTCATGACTGTTGGCAGTGAGTGATCTTCCTGCCTCCGTGCCACCAGGATGGGGCCGGCATCGCTTCGCGGGTTGGGATGGATCGTGCAGTCAAAATCCATAAAGGACAGATAGGGGACCATTTCATCTGCCAGATAGCCCTGAAGCGCGTCCTCACAACCTTCTAGATTGCTTTCCGTTCTGAAGGATACCCGTCGTGCGAGCTCCTCCTCGAACGCGCCGTTCAGGAAGTAATCATCAATCTGGCCAAGCGCCTTGTCCCGTCCCATTGAAAGACTCCTCAATATTTTGCTTTATCCTGGATTGATCGGATGAACGGTCACACCGGATTTGAACTTGTCAGGGCTTTGACCCGCGGCAAGACGGAAAGCGCCAGAGTGCCAGCAGCCAGCATCATGCACAGGATCGCATAATTCATCCCGACGATATCCCCGAGAAAACCGGCCATGGTGCCACCCAGAAAGAGGCTTCCAAAAGATATAGTAGACCACCATGTCATGACTCTTGCCCTGTAGCTTTCCTGAACTTCAAGCTGGATAAGGGTCTGCGCACCGATCCCGACGATCGTCGCGGTGAAACCGGTGACAATGAAGATCACGCTGACCGGTGTCAGGCCGACAAACAGATGCAGAAGGGCACTTGTCACAATACCAGTGACGAGCATTGGCCAAAGGCTCTTTTGAATTTGCCATTTTTCCAGTTTTCCAAGACCGATCCATCCCGACGCAAGCAGTGATCCAAGGCCTGCGGCAGCTGTTACGATTGCAAGATCATAGCTTTTTCCACCCATGATCTGACCAACAATGGCAGGCTGGATTTCCAGGATGCCGCGCACAAAGAAGCTGTTCAGGCTGACCAGGATCAGGGTCGAGAAAATAAGTGGTGTGCGAAGGACAACAGTGCCGCCATCGATCATTCTCTTCATGAATCCCGAATTCTCCTTGCTGTCGGCCGAACGTGGCTGAAGGGCCAGAAAATATAGGCACGCGATCAGCGGTACATTGAAAGCTGCCGCAACTAAAAAGGGCGGAGATAATCCTATGAAGTGAATGGTCCGGCCGGCATGGCCGGGACCCAAGATCCGCGACAGGTTCCATGAAACTGAATTCAAGCCCACTGCACTGGCAAGATATGGTCGCGGAACCACAAGAGAGATGAATACAAGCCGGACTGGATGTTGAAAGGCGCTCAAAAGACCAAGCGCCGTCGAGCTGCCGACAAGGGTCCACAGATTGTGCTGGCCCAGGATCTGGATGACAAAAATTGCCGTGGTTATCACAACCATCAAGATCTTCGTGGCCAACATGGCTCGGCGTGCATCCCAACGTTCCACAAAGACGGCGATGAACGGACCCAGGAATCCGACAGGGGCCATCAGCAACAAAGACACCACGCTGGTCCAGAATGTTGATTGGGTGATCTGCCAGGCAAGCCATCCCATCCCGACTTTCAGTATCCATATGCCGAGCAGAGACAGGGTGTTCGTCAGAAAATAGCTGATGAAGCCCGGGTGGGTGAGGGCGTTCATGGGGATGAATTTTGCTGGATGAATTGCTGAACCAGCCCGTTGAATCTATCTGCGTCCTCGCAATAGGGTGCATGTCCGACTCCCTGCATCTCGACATGCTGCGCCTCTGGCAAGTCGTCGATCAGCGCCGCTAGTGAAGCGGGTTTGACGACGATATCCTGATTGCCAGACAAGATCAGGATCGGGGCAGTGATGCGTGGGAGATAGTCGGTGGTATCAATATGCTGTATTGCGGCGCCACCCCATTTGATGCCTTCGACACGGATGTCCCCGGCAATCGAGACCAGAAATTCCTGAATGTCGGGTGATGGTGTGCCGGACAGCATTTTGCCGATCCGGAGCGTCCCGTAATCATGGTCATTCAGCCGTGAACGCTGTTCAATGCGATTGAGAACATCTGCGGACAGCGGGTCACCTTCGGGCCTTGCGCGTCCCTTATGGGTGCAGGACAGCACCAGCCCCCTGCAGTCCTTGCCGGTCCTGGCGGCGATAATCTGGGCCAGCATACCTCCCATGGAATGCCCGATCAGCCAGAAGGGCGCCAATCCGAGATCATAAATCATCTCTGTGACTGCTCTGGCGAAGCCGGCCATGCCATTTTCGAACACAGATGTCCCGCCAAATCCCGGCGCATCGATAGATATGACCCGACAGCGCTGAAAATGGCTGAACTGAAACTGCCAGCTGGCGCTGTTGCCGTTAAAGCCATGCAGGAATACCAGCGTTGGCGTCGTTGCAGTGATGTCAGCCGGTTCCTGTTGCCGAAAGGAGATAACCTGTTTCACCTTACCGGTTGCATAGAGTTGACGGTCAGGAATCAATGGATAGGCACAAGGCATCAGTCCGGACGATTCTAAATGTGGACAACAAAATTTTTTCAAGGAATAGTTATCCTATAACAAAAAATTCGATGGGAGAAACCAATGCGAGTGCTTCGACTATTTTCCATTGGCATGGCTGCGATTCTTGTCTCAGCCAATGCGATGGCAGCGGACCTGCGGATCGGACTGAAATCCGAACCCAGTTCCATCGACCCTCACTATCACAACCTGACCCCAAACAGCGCCTTTGCGACACACATCTTCAGCACACTTGTGGGAAGCGATGAAAATCAGCAGCACTACCCTGACCTTGCTGTGTCCTGGGAGCCGATCAATGATACAACCTGGGAGTTCAAGCTCCGCAAGGGTGTAAAGTGGCATGATGGCAGTGATTTCACCGCGGACGACGTGATCTTCACAGCCGAGCGCGCTCAGAACGTACCAAACTCGCCATCGAGCTATGTCACCTATCTCAAGGGAAAGACCTTTGAGAAGATCGACAGCCACACAATCCACATCAAGACCGAGAAGCCCTATCCGCTGATGCCGAATGATATGACGACCGTCAAAATCATTTCGGTAAATGCCGGCACCGGCGCGTCTACCGAGGATTACAACAGCGGCAAGGCGGCTATCGGCACCGGCCCGTACAAGTTTGTTGAATGGGTGCCCGGCGATCGCATCATTCTTGTCGCAAACCCTGACTATTTTGGCGGCAAGCCGAAGTTTGACAAGCTTACCTTCAAGCCCATCAAGGCTGGCCCTGCGCGTATCTCTGCCCTGCTGGCAGGCGATGTCGATTTCATCGATGCGGTGCCGCCGCTGGATGTGGCGCGTCTTGAGGCCGATGACTCGCTTCAGTTGAGCAGCGGTGCGTCAAACCGCGTGATCTATCTGCACATGGACCAGTTCCGTGAGAACTCGCCGCATATCACGGCGAAGGATGGCGGTCCGATCAAGAACCCGCTGATGGATGTGCGCGTTCGCAAGGCGATCTCTCATGCCATCAATCGTGATGCGATTGTGGCGCGGGTAATGGAAGGTATCGCAGTTCCTGCGGGACAGCTGCTGCCGGCCGGCTTCCACGGCGTTTCGGAAAACATGAAGCCGCTGAAATATGATCCTGAGCTGTCAAAGAAGCTGCTGGCCGAAGCTGGCTATGCTGACGGGTTCAAGATGACCATTCACGGTCCGAATGATCGCTACATCAATGACGCCAAGATTGCCGAGGCGCTTGCGCAGATGTTCAACAGGATCGGCATTGAGGCCAGTGTCGAGACCATGACGAAGGTCGTCTATTTCAAGCGTGCCTCCAGAGGTGGTCCGAACGAGTCCCCGGAATTCAGCTTCATGCTTCTTGGTTGGGGTGCAGGTTCCGGTGAGGCGTCATCGCCCCTGAAGGCTCTGCTCCATTCCTACGACAAGTCGAAGGGCATGGGCGCCGCAAACCGTGGTCGTCATTCCGACGCACGGGTGGATGAGCTGATCCAGAAGGGTCTTGCGACTGTCGATGCGGACGCACGCGGCAAGCTGCTTGCCGAGGCAACTGAAATCGCTGTTGGCGAGAACTTTGGTGTCATTCCGATCCATTACCAGGTCAGCACCTGGGCATCGACGAAGGAATACAAATACATTCCGCGTACGGATGAGCGTACAACCGTCATGGGTCTGATGCCGAACTAGTCCCAACGCTGAAACTGTGTAGCCTCACGCTGGTCAAATCGACCGGCGTGAGGTCAACATTTCTGTTTAAGGGCGATTGATGACAGCCTTCATTCTAAGACGATCTTTGCAGAGCGTTCTGGTGCTCTTTGTGATGTCGTTGATCGTGTTCGCTGGCGTGAACCTGATTGGCGACCCCGTCGATATGCTGATCAATCCGGAAGCCGATCAGGCGGAAATTGACCGGGTAATCAAGGATCTCGGGCTTGATAGGCCTGTAACGGAACAATACTGGTTTTTCCTCGTCAATGCCTTCCAGGGTGACCTCGGCAAGTCATTCGTTTTTGGAGAACCCGCCCTGAAACTGATTGTCCAGCGGATGCCGGCAACCTTTGAGCTGGCGCTGTTTTCCCTGTCGATCGCCGTCGTCTTCGGCATCCCACTCGGGGTCTATGCCGGGCTGAAGCCCGAGAGCAAGGTCAGCAAAACCATTATGGCCGGCTCCATTCTGGGCTTTTCCATGCCGACCTTCTGGGTCGGAATCATTCTGATCATGTTTTTCTCGGTTAATCTGGGATGGCTCCCCTCGACGGGGCGCGGGGATGTCGCCACTGTTTTCGGCATAACAAGCTCTATTTTCACACTGGACGGTTTGTCACATATCTTTCTTCCGGCTTTCAATCTGGCGCTTTTCAAGCTGTCATCCGTGATTCGGCTGGCGCGTGCCGGCACAAGAGAAATCATTCTTCAGGACTATATCAAGTTCGCCCGCGCCAAAGGGTTGTCGGAACGGCGTGTGATCAATGTTCATCTGCTGAAGAACATTCTCATTCCGATCGTGACAATTATCGGATTGGAGTTCGGCTCGTTAATCGCCTTTTCGACTGTGACGGAAACGGTCTTTGCCTGGCCCGGAATGGGCAAGCTGATTATCGAAGCCATCTACAATCTGGACCGGCCCATTATCGTCGCCTACCTGATGATCATCGTCCTGATCTTCGTGACGCTGAATCTGATTGTCGATATCACCTATTCGCTTCTTGACCCGCGCGTCAGGATCAAGGGGGAAAGCTGATGGCACAGCAAACAGCAACAGCGCAACCGCAAAGCCACCCCTCATCCGGATGGCGCAAATTCTGGGCTGATTATTCTGAAAGTCCGCTGGCCGTAGTGGCATTGCTGGTGTTTGGCGCGATTCTGTTCATTGCTGTTTTCGCGCCCTTCGTATCGCCAACAAACCCCTATGATCTGGCGACCGTAGACATTATGAACAGCCGCCTTGCGCCCGGGTCAGAGGACTTTGCCGGAAATGTCTATCTGCTAGGCACGGACGGCGCGGGACGCGACATGCTTTCCTCCATTTTCTATGGTCTCAGGGTCAGCCTCGGGGTCGGCGCGTTGTCCGGCCTGATTGCGCTGATTGTGGGTGCCATTCTGGGCCTTTCGGCTGCCTATTACGGCGGACGGTACGAGACCTTTGTGATGCGGGTGGTGGATATCCAGCTGAGCTTTCCGTCCATCCTGATGGCGTTGGTGATCCTCGCGATCTTTGGCAAAGGGGTTGAAAAGACCATCATTGCCCTGATCCTTGTGCAATGGGCCTATTATGCCAGAGCCGCCAGGGCCAGCGCCCTGGTCGAAAAGAACAAGGAATATGTAGAGGCCGCGAAATGCCTCGCGCTTGGTGACCGGCGCATCATTCTGAACCACATCACGCCGAATTGCATGGCGCCTCTCATCGTTGTTGGCACATTGCAGACAGCGCATGCGATTTCACTTGAGGCGACCCTGAGCTTCCTCGGGCTTGGTCTTCCCATCACCGAACCGTCGCTCGGGCTGCTGATCGGGAACGGGTTCGAGTTCATGTATACCGGTGATTACTGGATCAGCATTTTCCCCGGCATAGCGCTGCTCATCACCATTGTCTCGATCAATCTGGTTGGCGACCAGCTCCGCGATATGTTCAATCCCCGCTTGCAGAGGTAAAGGTTCGATGGCTCCGATACTGGATGTCAGAAATCTACAGACACATTTCTTCACCAAGGGCGGTGTGCTCAAGGCGGTTGACGGGGTGAGTTTCCAAATTGGTGCCGGAGAAATCGTGGGGCTGGTGGGTGAATCCGGTTCGGGAAAATCCATAACCGGTTTTTCCATTCTTGGCCTTGTCGACGCGCCTGGCCGCATTGTCGGTGGCGAGATACTCTTCAAAGGCACAGACCTCACCACGCTTCCGGCAGCTGAAATGCAAAAAATGCGCGGCAGCCGCATCGCGATGATATTTCAGGATCCCATGATGACCCTCAACCCTGTGCTTCGCATCGAAACGCAGATGATCGAGGCGATCCAGACGCATGACAGCAGCGTCAGCAAAGACGAGGCCCGGCAAAGGTCGCGCGATGCTCTTGGTCTGGTCGGAATTTCGTCGCCGGATGAGCGTATGCGGGCCTATCCTCACCAGTTCTCCGGCGGAATGAGGCAGCGCGTGTCGATTGCCATCGCCATGCTGAACCGTCCGGATCTGATCATTGCTGACGAGCCGACGACAGCTCTGGATGTGACAATCCAGGGGCAGGTCATTCATGAAATGCAGAAGCTCTGCAAAATGACGAAGACAGCCCTTTTATGGATTACGCATGATCTGGCCGTTGTGGCTGGAATATCCAGCCGCATCTGTGTGATGTATGCCGGACGTATCGTGGAGCAGGGGCCAAACGAAGCGCTGATTGGCAGCCCGATGCACCCTTACACAAACGGACTTCTTGGTAGTGTGCCAAGCCAGAACCGTCGGGGTGAACCGCTGCAGCAGATCGAGGGCATTGTGCCGTCTCTGCTGGACCTGCCACTCGGTTGTGCCTTTGAAAACCGCTGCAGCCACGCTGTTGCCACATGCAGACAGTCTGCGCCGGAGGAGATGGTCATGGCTGATCAGCGCATCCTGCGTTGTTTCAACCGGGTGGGACAGGGCCAGACATGACACCATTGCTGACAGTTTCCAATGTCTCGCGGGACTTCATCAAGTCACTCGACCTTGTCGCGAAATTCCTGAACCGTCTTGGCCAGGATCACCGGGAAGAAATTGTTCACGCTGTTGATGACGTATCGTTCGAGGTCTTCAAGGGCGAAGTTGTCGGCATCGTTGGAGAATCCGGCTGCGGGAAGTCGACGCTTGGCAAGATGGTGGCCGGTATTCTGCCTCCGACAAAGGGGCAGGTTCATTTTGACAGCGCCACCCATTCCGACGATGCGACCCCGGACGATCTGAAGACGCAGATGATCTTTCAGGATCCGTTTTCGTCACTGAATCCGCGGAAAAAAGTTATTGATATCCTGACAGAGGCGCCTGTTCATCATGGGCTGATCAAGGCGTCTGAAAAGCGGGAATTTGCGCTTGATATGCTGAACAGGGTCGGATTGGACTCCTCTGCGCTCGGGCGTTACCCCCACCAGTTTTCAGGTGGCCAGAGGCAGCGGATCGGCATCGCCCGCGCGCTTGCCGTCTCACCTGAATTGCTTGTATGCGATGAATCAATCGCTGCCCTTGATGTCTCCATTCAGGCGCAGGTGTTGAACCTGTTTGTGAAGCTCAAGCAGGATTATGACCTGACCTATCTGTTTATCAGCCATGATATAGGCGTTATCGAACATATCTCGGATCGGGTGATCGTGATGTATCTTGGGCGCATCGTCGAAACAGCGCCGATCGAGGCGTTTGTCAAGCAACCCAACCATCCCTACACCAAGGCTTTGCTGGAGGGCGTTCCAAGGCTGGAGATCGGCCACCGTGACTATGAACCGGTCAGCGGCGAAATTCCGTCACCGCTTGATCCGCCGACGGGATGTCATTTTCATCCACGCTGCAAGCACAGCAGCGAGAGATGCAAGGCCGTCAGACCAGCGCTTGTTGAAATTGCCCCTGACCATTTCTCAGCCTGTCATTTGAACGACAGTGAATGAGGGCCAGTCTAGGGTCCTCCTCTTCAGGTGCCCCTGCCAGCCAGCATCAACACAGTGTGTGTCAGAACAGCGCTTCCCCTTGCAATCGCCTCCGAGGTTGCGAATTCTTCGGGGCAATGGCTGAGCCCGTCCTTGCAGGGGATAAAGATCATTGCTGCTGGCGCTATGCGTGACATATGCGCCATGTCATGCCCTGCGCCGCTTGCAATGTTGATATGGCTCAAGCCAAGTTCCTCTGTGGAATTGGCAAGATGTGTTCTCAAAGAGCTGTCCATAGGGGCGACATTTGCCGCGGATATCGGCTCCATCCCGATGTCGCATGACTCCCGCTGGCTGATTTCGGTACAGGCAGCCTGAAGATTGCCGAGAAACCTGTCGCGCGATTGCTCATTTGAGGCACGGAGGTCCAGAATCATGCTGACCTGACCGGGAATTATGGCCGCACCATTGGGATACACCTCGATCCGCCCGATGGTCGCTACAAAGTGACGATTGTCCTGCGCCGATATTTCCAGCGCAAGGTCACGGATCCTCGTTACGATGTGGCTTGCGGTGACCAGCGCGTCTTGCCGTTCCTGCATCCTTGTCGTGCCGCTGTGGCCGGCGCTGCCGGTAACAGTGATGCCATATCGGCTGATGCCGGGGATATCGGTCACGACACCGATATCAATCCCCTCACGTTCCAGGCTGCTTGATTGCTCGATATGTAGTTCCAGGCAGGCAATGATCCTGTCAGCATCCTGTCTTGGCGCGGTCGCCGCTATGCCGGTGCCGCCAACCTTCCCAATCTCGTCGCTGAGCAACCGTCCATCCTGATCGTTGCGGGCAAGCAGGTCATCAGTGAGAAGCCCGGCCATATGTCTGCTGCCAAGGCATGATGTTCCCCAGACATTCAGCTCTTCCCCAAGAAAATCAACAATTTCAATATCGAAGGGAAGAGTTATGCCATATTGGTTCAGATAATGAATGGTCTCCAGCCCGGCAACAACGCCAGCGATGCCGTCAAATCTGCCCCCTGCGGCAACAGTGTCGATGTGGGAACCTATAACTACTTTCCGGGGCGTTTCTTCTTCGCTGGCGGCCTTGCGCGTGCCGATCAGATTACCGCCGGCGTCTATCTCGCATTCAAGGCCGGCATCTTCAAATTTTGACCGAAGCCATTTACGTGCCGCATAATATTCAGCGCTGAATACCAGCCGTGTGAATGGCCGGTCAGGCTCGGTCATGGCGGCCAGTTCATCGACGGTTGCCTTGATACGATCAGGATCACTGTACTGATAAAACTGCCCGGCCATATAGCTGCCTCAAAAGTGGGTGGTTGCTTGCGCTCTGTTGTTTGACCCCGCTAATCTTGTCAGGGGCTCAGATGAATTAAACGGACGCCAGTATAGGATAACGCAAATGGGATTGATTGCTGAGATTAAAGACAAAAAGGCTGAAATGGTTAGCTGGCGTCAACATCTGCATCAGTTTCCGGAAATAGCCTATGAAGAGGAAATGACCTCTAATTTTGTGGCGGACAAGCTGGAGAGCCTTGGGGTCGAGGTGCATCGCGGGCTTGGCAAAACCGGTATTGTTGGCGTCATTCACGGGCAGGGCAGTGGTGATGGCATATCCGCGTCTATCGGTCTGAGAGCGGATATGGACGCTCTTCCCATGCAGGAACAGACAAATCTTGCCTATGCGTCGAGACATGCCAATCGAATGCATGCCTGCGGCCATGATGGTCATACGACAATGCTGCTTGGCGCAGCGGCATATCTGGCAAGGCATCGTCACTTCAATGGCACGGTTTATTGCATATTCCAGCCAGCTGAAGAGGGTGGCAACGCAGGCGCCCGGTCCATGATCGAAGATGGCCTTTTTGAGAGATTTCCGATGGAATCTGTCTGGGGTATGCATAATTGGCCGGGTCTGGAAGCCGGGCGGGCGCTGGCCCATGTCGGGCCTGCCATGGCAGGGGCGGACATATTCATCCTGACCATCAAGGGGGCAGGCGGCCACGCGGCAATGCCTCACCAGACCAAGGATCCGATTGTTGCTGCCGGGATGGTCACTGTAGCCCTGCAAACTCTGGTCTCACGACAACTTGACCCTTTTGATCATGCCGTCATTTCACTGACCAAGCTGGAAGCCGGGAGTGCATTCAATGTGATTCCTGACATCGCAACAGTTGGTGGTACATTGAGAACGATGAAAGAGAAGACACGTAAGGATTTTCTCCAGCAGATTGAGACCGTGGCGAAGACGGCAGCCCAGGTGACGGGATGCGAAGTGAGTATGGAAGTTCGGCCAGGTTATCCGCCAACCATCAATCATGAGGCAGATGCTCTTTTTGCGCGGAACGTCATCTCTGATGTTTTGGGAAAGGACGGTCTCGACACCGATCTGACTCCAGCGATGGGGGCTGAAGATTTTTCTTACATGCTTCAGCAAAAGGAGGGGGCCTATATCTGGCTGGGAGCCGGCATAGACTCACCGAAGCTTCACAGCTCGCTTTATGACTTCAATGATGAACTTCTTCCCATGGGCGCAAGCCTGTGGGTACGCATGGTGGAAGCCAAGCTGCCGCAACAGGCTGGATAGCCGAAGAATTCCGGTACAATGTGGTGCCAGATTCAGCTTGGCTGTTCGACTACTGGTGGCTTCTGACCGCTTGGGATCGGACAGACATAGGGCGTCGTACTCTGCCTCTGGTCATGAATATCCCGCGCAGCTTTCAGTGTTTCCGGCGAATTGATCAGATGCGTTGCTGTCGCGGCCATGACCTTGGCAGCATGGATCATGCCCTTGTGCGCCGCTGGCGCCTTGCCTTGCGCCACCGTTTGCCAGGTATGGAAAGGGGTCCCCACGGCGCAGGTGGCAACCCTCGCCTGTACCGTTGGCGTCACCCAGCTGACATCCCCGACATCAGTTGAGCCTTCGCCGCCTATGCTTGGTCGTTCCAGCGGCGCTACAAAGTCACAGAGCGGCAGATCTGGCGGTGTTTCACGGCCGGCTCGCTGAAAGCTTGCCGCGATATCGTCTGCTGTCAGGGTCTTTCTGATTTCATCGGCGAAAGCGGCATCTTCGGTGTCGAACATCACCGGGCCAAGCTTGTCGAATTCAGCCTGCATGGCCTGTTCCAGCGGCGCATTTCCAACGAGATTGGATACCCCGGAATAGACTTTCGCCTCCATGGTGGTGCCGGTCATCAGCGCCGCACCCCTAGCAATGTCCTGAACCCGCGCCACCATGTCACGAAGGGTGGCGTTGTCACTTGCCCGGATCAGCTGTCTGACCGTCGACGTGGCCTGAACCACATTCGGAGCAGTACCGCCGACATCAAGATAGGCATAATGGATGCGGGCGGAGTCCGGCATGTGCTCGCGCATGTAATTCACGCCGACATTCATCAATTCGCAGGCATCAAGAGCGCTTCGCCCGAGATGCGGGGCGGCAGCGGCATGCGCCGCCTTTCCGGTGAAGGTGAAATCAATCCGTGTGTTTGCAAGCGAGTGTCCATGCTGGACAGCATTGAAGGTGGAGGGATGCCAGGAAATGGCGGCGCTGACATCATCGAACAGGCCGTCGCGCGCCATATAAGCCTTTGCCGCACCACCTTCCTCAGCGGGGCAGCCATAGTAGCGGACACGCGCCTTGATCCCGGTTTCCGCAAGCCAGTCCTTGACAGCGGTCGCGGCAAGCAGCGCCGCAGAGCCGAGCAGATTATGTCCGCACCCATGGCCGTCACCACCTTCGGCGATCGGTTTGTGTTCGGCGACCCCCGGTTCCTGGCTTAGGCCGGGAAGGGCATCAAATTCACCCAGAATGGCGATAACGGGGCCTTCGTCTCCGGCTTCGCCGATCACCGCTGTCGGCATGCCACAGACATTCTGCGTGATCCTGAAGCCTTCGGCCTCAAGCGTTGATACATGCTCTCTTACCGACTGAAACTCCTTGTAGAGCGTTTCCGGCGTATCGAAGACCCGGTCTGCCAGTTCAATGAAGGCTTCTTTTTTCGCGTCCACAAGGTTCCAGATCGATTCTTCGTTTTGAATGCTCATGTCGGCCCCTAGAAGTGAAAGATCTCTTTTGCTTTAATTGACGAAAATCGTAAGCAGAGCTACGGGTTCAATCAACTGGCAAATTGGCGCCAGCAAGCTGGGATCACATTCGATGAAGGCACCAAGAGTAGCCCTGGTCGGGCTGAAGCTGGAGTCCAACAGGTTTTCGCGGCCGGCGGAAATGGATGATTTCCTGAGCCTCAACCTGCTCGAAGGGGACGCTCTGATGGAGGAGGCGCGAAAGCCTACTCCGACGCTGGCAAAGGAATTTGCGGCTTTTGTGAATGCAATGGATGCAACAGGTGACTGGGTGCCAGTTCCAACCCTGCTTGCGGCATCACATCCGCTAGGGCCGGTCAGACAGGATGTGTTTGAGGGCTTCTGCGACAAAATCATTGGAGCTTTGGGCAATAATCTCGATGCCGTCTACCTGTGTCTGCATGGCGCGATGGTGGCGGAACATCTGGATGATCCGGATGGGGAATTGCTGGAACGGATCCGAGGCAAGCTTGGCCCTGACGTGAGGATTGTCATCACGCTCGATCTGCATGCGAATATTTCAGACAAAATGTGCGCGGCTGTTGATCTGGTATGTGGTTACAGGACCAACCCCCACGTCGATATGACGGAAAGGGGACAGGAGGCCGCCTTTTCCCTTCGCCGCATTCTGGCGGGTCAGGCAAACCCTCAGGTTGCTCATGTCAAACTCCCACTTGCTCCGGCTTCGGTGGCGCTTCTGACTGCTACCGCCCCTTACGGCGATTTGATCGATTTTGGTCAGCGGCGTCAGGCCGAGCTTTCCGGGGGCATCATGAACGTGTCGGTGTTCGGCAATTTCATTTTCTCCGATGTTCCTCAGAACGGCATTTCTGTGGTGGTCACAGCGACAAGTGAGCTTGGTGTAGCGATGGCATTGGCCACGGACATCGCTGACATGGCCTGGGCGCGGCGGCATGAGTTTGTTCGCGAGCTCACCCCTGTGGCAGATGCTGTGAAGATCGCCCTCGATATGAATCGGCGCCCTGTGATTTTTTCCGAAGCTGGTGACAATCCTGGCGGCGGCGGGTCCGGTCGAACGACAGATCTGTTGTCCGAATTGATCACAGTCTCCGCGCAGGGTGTTCTTTATGGATCCTTCTTTGATCCAGAACTGGCGGAAGATGCCCACACTGCCGGCGTGGGTGCAACACTTGCTGCGCGGTTTAACCGGAACCGCGGGACGCAGGCCTGGGAGCAGTGGGACGAACCGCTCGAAGTGGAGGCTGAGGTCTTAGGGGTGAGTGATGGGAATGTGGTTGGCCGTCACGGGATGCTGAAAGGGCGCAGGATGCATCTCGGAACATCGGCGTTGTTGCGGATTGGCGGCATTCATGTGGTGGTGATTTCGGACCGTGCGCAGACATCTGACCCGATGTTTTTTGAAATGTTTGGCCTGGATATTGCCGATGCCCATACCGTAATCGTTAAATCCAGAGGCCATTTCAGAGCCGGGTTTGATATCTGGTTTTCGCATGAACGAACCTTTGAAATCGATACAGCGGGCCTGACATCGCCGGTTTTGGACAGATGGGATTTCACCCGCATACCGCGGCCAAGCTACCCTTTTGATCGGGACACAAGGTGGCACACAATACAGACCGGCTGAACAAGGGCGCGATCTTTAGCTGCGATGCTATGGTTTGCTATGCTGATTTTCAATCAGGGCAGGGGGTTTTCAATGCAGTTCAACGGACCGGTCTGGCGGCTTCTTCCGATGACCCTTGCCAATGCCCCATCCACACCAGCACAGGCGCCCGTGGGACGGTTTCACCATTCTGGTCAGGTGGCTGCCTATGCGTCCCTTAGCATTGAGGGTGTTGAGGTGGCTATGCGCAGGTACCTTGATGATGGCGTGAAGAGGGCTCTCATTCCCATGTGGTTGAAATCCGATCGTGTGTTTGATGAGCGAGGGAACCCCGATGCATCCGTGGTCTGGCAGGATATACATGCGTCTGGAGACGTGTCGCCGACATGGGCGTTTTCTGATGCGGCCCGGAATGCTGGTGCCGATGCCATGCTCTATTCCTCTCGCTCGCGGCCGGAACTGTCACATGTGGTCGTCTTCGAGACGGCATGCTTGTCCCATATTGGTCCGGCCATCGCATTTGAACCCAGTAAGGGATTTACAGGCGCTAACGAATGGCAGAATACAGGCATTCAACCCTGACCCAAGCTGACCTTTGAGGCTGACAAAGCACAGAGTTCACTGCTTATTGTCAAAGGAAGGGCCTATATGAAAATAAAAGTTGCCATCATCGGTCTCGGGATCATGGGACGCCGCATGCTCGAACATATGGGCCGCCATGAAGACTTCGTGCCGACATCAATGTGGGACCCGGATCAAGAGGCATGCAAACTGGCGCAAAATATCTGTCCCTCCGCCGATGTAGCCGCCAATGCGGCGGCGGCGATGGCTGTATCCGATCTTGTCTATCTGGCCTGCCCGCCAGTACCAAGGCATGAACTGGCCCTGGCGGCAGCGGCAGCCGGCAAGGCGGTCTTTCTTGAAAAGCCACTTGGCGTTGACCTGACTGCCAGCGCAGATCTTGTTGAATCACTGAAAAAATCCGGTGTGCCAGTTGCCGTGAATTTTACACAGGCTGCGGGGGCGGCACTTGCCAACATCGCACAGGCAGCGGAGACCGGCAGTCTTGGCGAAATTGTCGGCATTGATATCATTGTCACTTACGAGACCTGGCCGCGTGGGTGGCAAAAAGAGGCCGACTGGTTGAGGTTCCGCACAGAAGGCGGCATGACACGGGAAGTCCTGTCGCATTTCCTGTTCTTTTCGGAACGGCTTCTCGGGCCGTTGAAGGTGGTTTTTGCCCATCCAAGCTATCCAGCCGATCGCAGCCTCTGTGAAACCCATCTGTTGGCAATGCTGGAAACACCGCAGCAGCAGGCCGTAAGCATCTTGGCATCAGTGGGCGGGGTGCAACCCGATTGTCAGCAAGTCACCATCAAGGGCACCAGGAAAAGCCGCCGGGTCGCCGAATTTTCCCTGGACATGGAGTCGAGCGGTGGAGCATTTGTCCCTTTGGAAGTGGCGCCTGCTGACAGACGGGCTGTGGCACTGAAGGCACAGCTGGATGAACTTAGATTATGTTATGAAGGCAAACCGCATCGTCTTGCGACGCTGGATGAGTCGCTGCGCGTGCAGGCGCTGGTCGAAACGATGCTGGTGTCTTAGCTGGCTGGGATCACGCATCAACCAGGGCCAAGGAGGCGCCCCGGAAACCGTCATCTGTGGCACCACAGATACCTCGATATTCCGACCACAGGTTGAATCTGGGTGTTAAAAAGGGTGTCAGCTGACATCCTGACAACAGGCATGCCCCTGACAACAGATATGCCCCCGACAACAGATATACCATTGTAAATGATGTAAAAAACATAGGAAATTGGCGGAGAGGGTGGGATTCGAACCCACGAAGGGCTCGCACCCTTGCCGGTTTTCAAGACCGGTGCATTCAACCGCTCTGCCACCTCTCCGATGTAAAAGCGCTGGCACGTCAGGAGCTAACAAAGTCGTGAAATTTCGTCAATCCCCATGGTGCAATCCGTTTATTCCTCGGGGTTGCAATCAGGTAGGATTGGTGGTGTGCGCTGGCGCTCTTCAAGGGAGCATTTCAGGCGTGATAATGCCGCGCCCGGAAGCGGAATGACAACGCCGGGTGGACAAATCGCCGCAAATTGACGAACGTGCCTGATATGAGGCCGTCATCACTGGACAGTCAGGTCGCCGTTGTAACGGGAGGGGCGCAGGGGATCGGCCTTGCCGTCGCCCGCCTGCTTGCAGATCACGGTGTCAGGGTGGCGAGCTGGGACATCGATGACGGCAATGCTGCCGCAATGGCCGCTCTCAGCACCCCGGCCATAAGCGTCGAATGCGACATCACAGACCTTTCATCCGTTGAAGCCGCCTACGCCGAGACAGTCAACCGTCTGGACAGCCCTTCCATTCTTGTCAACTGCGCTGGCATCGCGGGACCGAACGCGCCCCTCGACAGCTATGACATTGAGGATTGGCACAGGGTAGTGGATATCAATCTTCATGGTACATTTTATGTGAACCGTGTTTGCGTGCCCGCCATGAAAGCAGCCGGCTATGGCAGGATACTCAATGTTGCGTCCATTGCCGGCAAGGAAGGCAACCCGAACGCCTCAGCCTATTCGGCGTCGAAGGCGGCCGTCATCGGTCTTACAAAATCGCTTGGCAAGGAGCTGGCAGGCTATGACATCGCCGTCAACTGCGTCACGCCCGCGGCGGCGCGGACACGGATTTTCGACCAGATGAGCGACGATCACATCGACTACATGCTGGCGAAGATTCCCCGTGGCAGGTTCATGGATGTCGAGGAAGCCGCAAACCTCATCATCTGGACGGTGTCACCGGAAAATTCCTTCACGACCGGCGCGGTGTTCGACCTGTCTGGAGGACGCGCGACCTATTAGAGTGGCGCCGGCTCCAAATTGATCGTAACGATTTCGTTCCGGGATCCCAGCCGAAGCCTCGGCCCCCAGCATCCAACACCCGAAGACAGATAGAGATTCGACATTCCGTGGCGATACTGGCCGTAGTTGTGGCGGAACTGCAGTCTCACAAGGAGATTGAACGGAAAGATCTGGCCATTATGGGTGTGTCCGCACAGCATCAGGTCAATCTCGGCCTCCGTCCTTCGCCAGATGGAGGGCTGATGCACAAGCGCGATGTTGTATCTGATCTCGCTGTGAAGGGACTCGATCACGGTCACGCGGGCGGTCGAGGGCTGCTTGTCTGCGACACCGATCACCCGGACGTCGCCAAGATCCGCAGCCTCATTGTCCAGAACGCGGATATTCAAATCCGTGAACCGGCCGAGCAGAGCTTCATGGCCTTTAACATATCCCTCATGGTTGCCGGTCACGAAATAGATATCCGTTTCCAGCGTTCTGAGGTTCTCGATGTCCTCCAGCTGGAAATCGCTGCTGTCAAACAAATCTCCGCCTATGAACAGAGCCTCGATTTCACATGCATCGAGCTCGTCGCAGATCTTTTGCAGGTGGCGCGGCGGGTTCGACCCGATGTGAACATCACTGATGAAGGCGAAGCGCGTTGGCCTGCCGATTTTCTCCGACGAGAACGTCAGTTCCCGGTGAACAATCCTGTTGGCGTTGAACACGGAATAGCCGACCAGCATGGCGATCGCGAGAACAGCGATGATGCCGAGCATGGTCCCGTCTGCGCCGCTTGTCTCTTTCACAATCACCAGAACAGACACGACAAGGGCCGACAGGAACCCGATGCCCATTCCATAATAGACGAAAGCCTTCAGAATGCTGTTGGTGGTGTCTGTTGCCAGATACAGCCGCAGCAACAGGAACACCAGCAGGGTCGGGGCCAAAGCCCAGGCATCAAGGATATTGGTTCCGAAGAAAAGCGAGATCAGCGCAAGTCCCGGATATACATACAGGCCATATGCAACGATGAAGGCAATGACTGAAAAAATGGCAAACCGGACCATATCTTCCCCAGATTCAGGCTCAGACCCCCAAAGCGGAAGCACCGCCTCTTGCTAAGATCGCCAACGCACATCCTGACAGGCAAGGCAGCGGCATCTGCAAGACTGGCAGGGGGATATCCCCGGTATCGAGAGGTGTCAACCGGTGGCACGGACATGGCAAAACAGTTTTCCACGCAATTCTGAACTGGCAGGTTGTCGTGAATCACACCGGATTGCTATCCTGCGACATGTTGTGCAGGTGTGACTGCGCCGCCAGCGTATCTCAAGCCTTCAAGGAGACCCTTTTGACTGCCTTCCCGAATTTCAATAGTCGGAACCTGAGGTTCGTGGTCCTAGCGGCTTGCTTTGGCAGTTTCATTGCTGGTTTCGCCGCGCAATCACCGGCCCAGAATTTTGGTGGCCGAACGGCGACAGTCAGCGTTGCCGAGGCAACCGAAGAGATTCTGTCGATCTTTTCAGATGTTCAGGGACAGGTCGTGGCTGGCAGCGTGACCGCGATCACCGCGACATTGAACGCGGCAACGGTGCTCGAGCCATTCAAGATCGGTGACCGTGTCAAAGAGGGTCAGCTCATTGCCACACAGGATGCGACGGCGCTTCGCAACCGGCTGGCGCTTCTCAGGGCGCAACAGGTGGAAACCAGGCTCCGTATCGAAGAGATCAAGGAAGCCCTTGGCGCGGACAGGGTCATTCTGGACATTCTTGAGGAACGGCTGGCATTGCTCCAAGGGCGGGCTGAACGCGCGCAGGCGCTGGTGGCGCGCAATGCCATAGCGCCAGATGCTGCTGAGGCCGCCCAGACGGCCGTGATCGATGCGAACAGACAGATAGCGGAACGGATAGCCACAATGACCTCGCGCGGCTCGCAGATGAGCCTTGTCGAGGCGGCAGAACAGCGAACCGCACTGGAAATAGGGCAGCTTGAGGCAGATATCGATGCGGCACGAATCACCGCACCGCAGACCGGGCAGATTGTCTATCTGCTGCCAGCCCGCCGCGGCTACAGCCGGGAAGGTGATGTGCTTGTTCGCACGCGCGCCCCTTCTGACTATGAGGTTGTGGCTGAAATTCCGTTGGAATATCTGAGGTTTGTGGCGCGAAGCAAAAGCGTTGACGCGGTCGATTTTACAGGCCGCAGCGTTGCGCTTGCTGCGCGTGTTGTACTGCCTGTGCAGAACATCCGCACCGGCACCCAGACAGTGCGATTCTCTATCGACGGCGAGATACCCCGAACACTGCGTGCCGAAAACGCACCGGTCACTCTGAAAGTGCCGACAACGTCCCCGGCGCCGGTCGTGACTGTCGCGAAGGATGCGGTCATCCCGGTATCGGGAGGGCATGTCGTGTTTCTTGCCGAGGATGGCATCGCTGTTCAGAAGCGGATCCGGCTTGGCAATGCGGTCGAGGGATCCTTTGTGGTTCTGTCCGGCCTGAAAGCCGGAGACATGGTCATTACCCGCGGCAATGAGGGGCTGGTGGACGGACGGAAGATCAAGATAGGCGATCCCGGCAAGCGGCCTGCCGGACCGAAGGGGGAGCAATGGACACTGACCTGGACAACACGGCGCGGCCCGGCGGAAGGGGACCTGGTGCTTGGCAAGGACAAATCCTTCTTCAATGACGAGCGTGTCGAGGTCACCCGCGCCGGCAACGACATTGCCTTCGTCGGAAAGCTTGTACTGCCGTTTGGTGTTCTTGAACTCGATTTCACCGGCACAATCGATGGCGATGCCATGACCGGCAAGGTGACATTGCGCGGTCTTCCAAGCGGCGCCAGCCCGACACTTGATTTCAGTGGCAGCAAGGCTGGCGGTTGATGGGAGGATTGATCAAAGTCGCCATCGAGCGTCCGGTTGCGGTGCTGGCGCTGATCCTGCTGACCGTCCTGTTTGGCGTGGTCGCGCTACGCAACATTCCGATCCAGATGAGCCCCGACATCGAGAAGCCCATTCTTGAGGTGCGCGTGTCCTGGCCCGGGGCCTCGCCCGAGGATGTCGATCGCGAGATCGTGGCCAGGCTTGAAAGTGAGCTATCCGGACTGAACGGGGTTGATGAGCTGGTATCCTCGTCACGGCGTGGCCGGGCCACCGTCACGTTGACCTACAGCGTCAGTCAGGACATGGACAAGGCGCTGGTGCTGCTGCTGAGCAAGCTGTCATCGGTCACAGGACTGCCGTCTGACGCCCGAACGCCCGAAGTCCGCACTTCGAATTCGGATGACAGCCCGATTGCCAGACTGGCGCTTGTCGGCAAGCCAGGCGAAGCTGTTGATCTGGAAGGGCTTGGCAATTTCCTCGAAACCCAGATTGTCGAACCCTTGAGCCGGGTGAACGGCGTGTCCGAAGTCACGTTCAATGGCGGCGGCAGCAAGGAAATGAGGATCTTCATCGATCCGGCGAAGCTAACCCAGTACCGGATCACACTGACCGAGGTCATCGACGCGCTCAGAACATCGTCATCGATGATGAGCGTGGGAAGCGTAACGGAGGGCAAACGCACCTACGCCGTCAGGACAGAAGCCATCAACTACACGCCTGAGGCTGCTGGCCGTATCGTGCTGCGCACCGATGTCTCTGCATCCGGAACGCTTGTTCCGCTGCTTCTTTCGGATATTGCCACCATCAAGCTGCAATCAACGCAGCGGTCAAGCTATCGGCGGCTGAATGGTGAGGAGGCTGTCATCATCAATGCGCTTCGCGCGCCGGGGGTGAATGTCGTCGAAACCATGGAACGGGTGAGGTCCAGGATCGACGAATTGAACCGGTCCGTTCTCACGGCGCGGGACCTCAATCTTCGCGTTGTCTATGACGAGACAAAATATATCGCTTCCGCCATCGATCTGGTGCAGCAGAACATCTTCGTTGGCGGCATGCTGGCGCTCGGTGTCCTGATGCTCTTCCTTCGCAGCATTCTGCCAACCGTGATTGTGTTCGCCGCCATCCCCGTGTCGGTCATCGGCACCTTTGTGGCCATTGCCGGGCTCGGGCTTTCGATCAATGTGATCTCGCTTGCCGGACTTGCCTTTGCCGTCGGCATGGTGGTTGACGCCTCGATCGTGTCGCTTGAGAACATATTCCGGCTTCGCCAGCGCGGCATGGCGGCAGATGCCGCTGCCTTTCACGGCGCGCGCCAGGTCTGGGCGCCTATTCTCGGATCAGCTCTGACAACGGTGATCGTTTTCATTCCGGTGCTCTTGCTTGCCCTTCCTGTTGGCCAGCTCTTCCGTGATATCGGCATTGCAATCTCGGTTGCCGTGCTGATTTCCGTGATTGTCTCGGTAACGGTGATCCCGTCTCTGGCCGCGCGCCTGTTGAGAGGGGCGCCGGACCGCTATACGCGGCTGATGCCCATTCCCGGGCTTGACCATCTGTCACGCGGGTTTGCCAAGCTTGTGGTGGCCTATGCGCGCCTGGCCGTGCGGCGGTCAATCGTCGGAATTGTTGTCGTGGGTTTGTTGGTGGCTGGCGCCATCGGGTTTGCGACACGGTTCATGCCGCAGCTTGACTATCTTCCCGATGGCAATGCGAACTTCGCCTTCGGCCGCATTTTCACGCCGCCCGGATACTCGATGGATGAAACGCTTCGTATCGCCGAGAAAATGGAGAACGCGGCGCGTCCACTCTGGGAAAAGGAGTCGGGGGGTGAGGGGCCTCCTGCCATCGAGCGCTTCTTCTTCGTGGCCTTTTCGGGCGGTGCCTTTGCCGGTGCCTCGGCAAAGGATCCGGCCAGGGTTTCCGAGCTTCAGATGGTGCTGATGCGCCCGATCTTCTCCGAACCGGGAACCGGGGCTTTCGTGCGTCAGGCCTCGCTGTTCGGCCGGTCTGTCGGCGGTTCGCGTTCCATCCGGATCGATATCAGCGGGCCGAGCCGCGAGGCTATTCTTCCCGTCGCTTACCGCGTGAACGAGCGTCTCGGCGAGCTGTTTCCGCGAACCGAGGGCAATCAGGTTCGTGCCTTTCCAAACCTGGACAATGGCGCGCCACAAATCCGGATCACGCCCGATCTGGCCGCGCTGGCGCGGGCAGGGGTGTCAGTGCGCGATGTGACCTCGGCTGTCGATGTCTTCAATGATGGCGCCAATGTGATCCAGATCCCGATTGCTGGCGAGCTGATCGACCTTGTGGTGGCAGGCCAGAACGCCAGCAAGCTGACAGCCGCACAGCTTGGCGACATTCCGATCGTGACACGCGCAGGCGGTATTTTGCGGCTCTCGCAACTGGCCAAAATCGAGATTATCAGCGCTCCTGAACAGATCCGGCGGATCGGTGGCAGCCAGGCGATGTCGCTCCGGCTTCGGCCCACTGAAAAAATACCGCTGGAACAGGCGGTCAAGATCATCGAGAGCGAGCTTGTTCAGCAAATCACGCCGCAGGCCAGCGAAGCCGGGGTCAGTATTTCCCTGAGTGGGGCGGCAAGCGCACTGAACGCAACCTGGCAGGCCATGCAGGCCAATGTGATAATTGCGCTTGGCGTTATTTTCCTCTTGATGGTTGTGCTGCTCAGGAATTTCATCCTGCCGCTTATCATCCTGTTGGCGGTTCCGGTTGCCGGCGCTGGCGGGATTGGCGGGTTGGCGTTGCTGAACCTCTTCATCCGGCAGCCATTGGACATGCTGACCATGCTTGGTTTCGTCATTCTGACCGGTGTTGTGGTGAATAACGCCATCCTGATGATCGAGCAGGCCATGCTCCATATCCGCGAAGAAGGCATGGATATCGCCGACGCGGTTGTCGAGGCGGCGCGGAACCGGGTCCGGCCGATCTTCATGTCGACGCTGACATCGCTTTTCGGACTTGTGCCACTCGTGATTTTCCCCGGGGCGGGAGCGGAGCTCTATCGTGGCCTTGGCGTGGTGGTCTTTGGCGGGCTCGGGGTGTCGACCCTTGCAACACTGCTGATCGTGCCACCCTTGCTTGCATTAGCGCTCCGCAGCCCGCTGGCGCGCGGTGCCGGCGCGAAATCGACACTCGATCTGACCGCTGGATGATCCCTGCATAGCCGCCATTTTTCTGTTGCCTGCACCACTGAATCCGGGCCACCGTTTCAAGGCCAGAATGGGTCAGGGGGATATCATGGGGCACATGGCGACAGCGCAGGCTGAGACCTTCATAAATCTGGATTCTTACCCTATCGACGGGCGCGATCCGCAAGGCCTTGCGGCAGTACTGGCAGACGCAAGGTCGCAGCTTGCCCTCGATGGCTGCTGCATCCTGAAGGATTTTGTAACGCCGGACATGATGCCAGCCCTGGCAGAAGAGGCCGGCCGTGTTGCGGTGCACGCGCACCGGTCGTTCAACCGCACGAATGCCTATTTTTCCGAAGATGATCCGAGCCTTCCGGCGGAAGATCCACGCCGGCGATTCTATGACCGTTCGAACGCCTTTGTGCCAGCGGATCATTTCGGACCGGAAAGCGGTCTTCGTGCGATCTATGATTACAGCCCGTTCCAGACTTTTATCCGAGATGCACTGGAGGCTGAAAAATTTTTCCGCTATGCCGACCCGCTTGCCGATGTGATCATCAATGTCGTCGAGGAGGGCGGGGGATTTCCGTGGCATTTCGATACAAACAACTTCACCGTTACGCTCGCCATCCAGAATGGGGATCATGGCGGCGTGTTTGAATATGCGCCCAATCTCAGGACTGCCGAAGATGAATGTTTTGACGCGGTTGGCGCGGTTCTCGACGGTCGCTCGGAGCAGGTGCGTTCCCTTGCCCTGGCCCCCGGGGACCTCCAGATCTTCAAGGGACGCTATTCCCTGCACAGGGTAACGCCAGTGGCAGGCAGGACACCGCGTTATGTCGCCATATTCTCATTTGTGGAAACGGAAGCCATGGTTGGCAGTGTCGAACGGACAAAGCAGCTCTATGGTCGCGTCCTCCCGATCCATTACCAGAATGCCGGCCGCCGCGATGATGTTTTGAAGGACTGACCGCCGAGAGCCCTCTGTCAGCTAATGAAAGGCGATTTCGTTCCTTGCCAGAAATTGCGGTTCCGCTGTATTGTACCCACAATATCATGTGGTGCTAACGGCAGCCGGGACCGGTTGCAATGCGCAGGCGGGCGGACATTGACAGACATCCCAGCTTCATTTCACCTTCACGCCGGACGCACCCCATCGTCAGCGCGATCAGGCAAACAATGTTTCAGGTTTCTGGTGGCGCTGGCGGTCTTCCTTTCGATGCAGATGCCCGCGATGGCCGATGAAGGGTTCGGCAAGTGGCTTGTTGATCTTCGGACAGAAGCACGCGGGATCGGCATTTCGGACGCCACCCTGGATGCCGCCCTTGATGACATCACCTTGAATGAAAGGGTGATCGAGCTTGACCGCAGTCAGCCCGAATTCAACCTGACCTTCGACGAGTATCTGGCAATGTTCGTTACCGAATGGCGCCAGCAGACTGGCGCCAGAATGCTGGCCGAACACGCCGATATCCTGGACAAGGTTTCCGAAAAATATGGCGTGCAAAAACGGTTTCTGATCACCTTCTGGGGAATGGAAACAAGCTTTGGGCGTTATCTCGGCAGTTTCAATGTCCCGCGTTCTCTGGTGACTCTTGCCTATGATGGCCGGCGAAGCGCCTATTTCCGAAAAGAGCTTCTCAATGCGCTGCGGATCATTGACGAAGGGCATATCACGGCCGCCGAGATGAACGGGTCCTGGGCTGGCGCCATGGGACAGAGCCAGTTCATGCCGTCAAGCTTCGTGAATTACGCGGTAGACTGGAATGGTGACGGGCGGCGCGATATCTGGGGCACGAAAGCGGATGTGTTCGCGTCTGCCGCGAACTACCTGAAACAGGCTGGGTGGCGGGATGACATCACCTGGGGACGCAAGGTGCGCATTCCAGGCGATCTCGTCGTTGGCGGCAAGGGGGCAAGCAAACTGTCAGAGGCAAAGGCATGGATGACGCTTCCTGACTGGCAGGCAGCCGGTGTCAGGAATGCGGACGGATCGGCATTGCCGACCCGCGCGCTGCGGGCGCGTCTTGTCATGCCAGATGGTGTGGGTGGTCCTGCCTATCTTGTCTACGAGAATTATGAATCGATACTCCGGTGGAACCGGTCCAATTATTATGCGCTTGCGATTGGTCACCTGTCTGACTCGCTGCGCTAGGGGATTGATCGACGCCATGCGCCGATATGCTGAATGTCTGGTTCGAAACGCTGTAGCTGTTGTCTCTGCTGCGGTCATACTTGCAGGATGTACAACCGCCGAACTTGCGATAGATCTGGTCAAGAAGACACAAAACAAGAAGCAGTCGGTTGAAAGTGCCGCCAAGCTTGAAAGCGGCACTGTGGTGGCGGCCCCTCGATACAAGATCGGCGATCCCTACAACGTAGGGGGTGTGTGGTACTATCCGGCACGTGACCTGACCTATGACGAAAGCGGGATAGGATCCTGGTATGGTGATGAATTTGCCGGCAGGCTGACAGCCAACGGTGAGATATTCGATCCCGAACAGATCACCGCGGCGCACAAGACATTGCCGATGCCAAGCGTCGTTCGCGTGACAAACCTTGATAATGGCAGGTCGCTTGTCGTACGGGTGAATGACCGCGGGCCGTTCGTGCCAGGCCGGATTATCGATCTTTCGCGGGAATCTGCCCGCCTTCTGGGGTTCAAGGATCAGGGGATTGCCAAGGTCAGGGTCAAACTCCTCGCCGAGCAGAGCCTTCGCTTGGAGGAACTTGCCAAGAAAGGCAAGTTTCCCGAGGTCGAGGGCCTTCCCGAGGAACCGATGCCCGAATTCAACGCTGTCGGAACCTCGGATGTGACATTCTCCGCAACATCAACGAATGGCCAGTCGAATTACAATGCCGAAGATGGCCAGTCCGCTATTGATCTGCTTGCCAGTTCACGCGTCGGAGAAATGATCGAGGTCCCCCCGATCACCACAAATATCTGGGTTCAGGTTGGCGCGTTCCATTCATCGACCAACGCCTCCAATGTTCTGACCAGGATATCGTCTGTCGGGCCGGGAGAAGTATCGCAGATAGATATTGATGGACAGGTCCTGCACAGGGTGCGCCTTGGCCCTGCCGGCGATGTGGCAGCCGCGGACGCGCTTCTCAACGGCGTTTTCGAACTTGGTTTTCGTGGAGCGCGGATCATCGTCGACTGATCCGACATTTTTGTGCCAACTTCTCGGGATATCCACACCGGATCGTCTTTGCGGGTGAAAGGAAATTTCAAGTGAACCGTCCGTTCGTGGCCATGGCCGCCCTTTATTCCCTTCTATGCCTTGCTGCAGCGCCAATTTCCAGCAGCCGGGCAGCGGATATCAATTCTTCGGCCGAATTCGCGTTTGTCACGGACTTCGCGTCCGGAAAGATTCTTATGGAAAAAGAGCCTGACGCGCTGATGAAGCCCGCCTCCATGGCCAAGATCATGACTGTCTACATTGCCTTTCAACGTATCGCGGATGGCAGTCTGTCACTTGATGACACCTTCCTGATTTCGGAAAAGGCATGGCGCAAGGGAGGCTCCAAGACCTTTGTGGAGGTTGGCAAGCAGGTTTCCGTGCGCGACCTTCTTTATGGTATTGTAGTGCAGTCCGGAAATGATGCGGCAATCGCCATCGCCGAGGGTATTTCGGGAACAGAAGACGGGTTCGCCGAAGAAATGAACTATGTCGCGCGCGGTCTTGGCATGACCAACACGGTCTTCCGAAATTCCACAGGATGGCCTGATCCCGAACAGTTCACGACCGCGCGCGATCTGAACATTCTGGCGACCGCGCTGATCCGTGACTTCCCGATTGACGAGCACCCCGAGCTATATCCCATGTTCGCGGAGAAGAATTTCACCTATAACGGTATCAAGCAGGGAAACCGCAACCCGCTTGTTTATGGCACCCAGGGTGCAGATGGTCTGAAAACGGGCCATACAGAAGAATCAGGATACGGCCTTGTGGGGTCTGCGGCCCGTGATGGTCAGCGTGTCGTCATGGTGCTCAACGGCATGAAGAGCATGAAGCAGCGCTCGTCGGAGTCGCGCCGCCTGATGGACCTGATGTTCCGGGAGTTCAAGCTTTACCGGTTCTATGGGCAGGGCGAGGCTGTAGATCGTGCCAATGTCTGGCTTGGCACCCAGAGCAAGGTCGACCTCGTGCTGGCGGAACCGCTGGAACTGGTGCTGGCGCGAAGCGACAGACGCAAGCTGAAAGTGTCGGTGCAGTGGACAGACCCTGTTCCCGCGCCGATCAAGGCAGGTCAGACGGTTGGCACACTGGTTCTTGATCTGCCGTCAGGCAAAAGCTCGTATGAACTTCTGGCCGCCGACGATGTTGCCGGTCTAGGCATGTTTGATCGTGTCGGCGAGGCGCTTAAATACCTTATTTTTGGCGCAAGTGTAGATGCGCTTCCAGCCGAGTAGCGGCCCGCAATGAGTGGCTATTTCGTTACTTTTGAAGGTGGAGAGGGAAGCGGAAAAAGCACCCAGATACAGAGGCTTGTTGAGAGAATTTCAAGTGAAATTCCGGGTGTGGAGCCGGTCGTTTCCCGTGAACCGGGGGGAACGGTATCTGCGGAGTCCATCCGCGATCTGCTGGTGAAGGGCGCCGCCGAGAGGTGGCGTGCGGCTACCGAGGCGATGCTGATGTCAGCGTCCCGTCACGAACATGTGGTTCACATACTCCGTCCCGCTCTGGCGGCGGGAAAACTGGTGATCTGTGATCGGTACAATGATTCGACACGGGTCTATCAGGGGCTTGTTGGAGGCGTGCCCCGCGAGGATATCGAGGCCCTTAACAGACTTGCCTGTGATGGTCTTGTGCCTGACCTTACCATCCTGCTGGATATGGATGTCGAGG
>JBMHCH010000057.1:0-2858 GCA_049890015.1 Puniceispirillaceae bacterium (SeqCode) | reverse complement strand
GCCCGACCGCGAGGCGAAGAGCATCTCCAGCGAGACCACCTTCATCACCGACCTTGGCACCCGCGCCGAGCTGGAAGCGGAGCTGGAGATGCTGTGCCTGAAGGTGTCATCGCGGATGAAGGCGCAAAACCTTGCCGGCGGGCGGGTGACGCTGAAACTCAAGCGGCCCGACCACAGTCTACTGACGCGAAGCCAGACCCTTGCCGAGCGCACCGACAAGGCGCATGTGCTGTTTGCCGTCGGGCGCGAGCTTCTGGCCCGCGAGATCGGCGGGAAGAAGCGCTACAGGCTGCTTGGCATTGGCGCCGACCAGCTTGGCCCCCCACAGGGTGCCGGCCTGCTGGATCTTGTCGATGACCACGGCAGGCGGCGCGACGATCTGGAGGCGGCGATCGATGATCTTCACTCACGCCTTGGGCGTGACGCGCTGCAGAGCGGCCGGATGTTCACCCGCAGGCACAGGCCGGAGACGGACCCCGAGCGGCAGCGGGCCTCGGTCGAGGGCGCCGACCCGGACAAAGATCAGAGCGGCAAGCCCACATAATTCTCCGCCACGGTGCAGCGGCCGGCATCGGAGGTCGTGACATAGGCCAGTTCGGCCTCCTTCATCCGCTGCTCGAACGGATCGTCATTGAAGCGGTGCGTCAGGTTGGTCAGCCACCAGGAAAACCGTTCGGTCTTCCAGACCCGCTCCAGGGCGCGGCGCGAATATTCATCCAGCACCGCCGCATCCTTGTCATCACAGAAAGCCAGGATGGCGTCATACATGTAATGGATGTCAGATGCCGCGAGGTTCAGCCCCTTGGCGCCTGTCGGCGGCACCACATGCGCCGCGTCGCCAGCCAGCATCAGACGGCCAAAGCGCATCGGTTCGGCAACGAAACTTCGCAGCGGCGCGATGCTTTTCTCGATCGACGGGCCGGTCTCGAGCGTCTCGGCCATCTCCGGCGGCAGGCGGCGGCGGAACTCATCCCAGAACGCGTCATCCGACCAGTTCTCAACCTTGTCGTCGACATCGCACTGTATGTAATAGCGCGAGCGCGTCATCGAGCGCATGGAACAGAGCGCGAAACCGCGCGCGGTGTTGGCATAGACAACTTCATGCGCCACCGGCCGGGTGTCGGACAGAAGCCCGAGCCAGCCGAATGGATAGATCTTCTCATATGTGGTGATGGCCGATTCCGGCACCGATTTCCGGCAGACCCCGTGGTAACCGTCGCATCCGGCGATGAGATCGCAGTCAATCCGGTGCGTGACGCCATCCTTCACATAGGTGACATAGGGCGCCGCGCCCTCGAAATCATGAATGGCGACATCCGCCGCCTCATAAACGGTATCGCTTCCGGCAGCGTCGCGAACGTCACACAGATCCTTTGTCACCTCGGTCTGGCCATAGGCGGTCACGACCTTGCCATTGGTGTGCTGTGACAGGCCGATCGACACCGCCTTGTAATCGAACGCCAGATGCACGGCGTGATGCTGGATGCCTTCCCTTGCAAGCCTGTCACCGGCACCGGCGCGGTGGATGAGGTCGACTGTCGTCTGTTCGAGGATTCCGGCACGGATACGCGCCAGCACATAGTCCTGGGACTGCCTCTCGAGAACGACATTATCGATCCCGGCAAGGTCGAGAAGCCGCCCGAGAAGAAGGCCTGACGGTCCGGCACCCACGATGACAACCTGCTTACGCATGCGCGCCGTCCTTTACATCACATGACATCTCATACCTGACGGCGAAAGATAGTTGGGAACCAGTCCTCGCGCAAGCGATCACCGGGTCGCATGCCATGTCCCGGGAACGGCGGCGATGTGCGTCCCGGACGGTCGATATAGCGTGCATCATCACCAACAAGCCTGAGCGAAAAAGCGCGCCTGCGCGTTGGGCTTTCATTGCCCCGCGCACCATGGAGAACGCGAAAATCGAAGGCCACGGCATCGCCGGGCTGCAACGGCCATTCGAGAATTTCCATACCGTCGGCATCCGGGTCGGGAACCGGCATGTAATCGGACCCGTCGGCGTAAAAATTTTTCTCGGACAGCCAGCGTGTCGGCAGAACCGGACGCGGCCATCGATGCGATCCGGCAACACAGCGAAGCGTCGCCGCGCCCACCGGATCGACCGGACACCAGAAGCTGACGGTCTGCTGGCCTTCGACAAAATAATAAGGGCTGTCCTGATGCCATGGCGTGGGTTTGCTGGTTCCAGGCTCCTTGACCAGGACATGGTCGTGAAACAGCTGCGCGGTCCGCGAGCGCATCAGGTCGGCCGCGACCTCGCCAACCGGCGAGTTGGCGATCACGTTCTGGAAGGGCGGCAAACGCGTCCAGTTGCAATAGTCGTCGAAGAAGCGCCCTGTTTCGCCGGGCTTCAGGTTTTCGGCAGCATAGGGCCCCGGATCGGCCATGTTTGCCTCGATACCTTCGGCAATAATCTCGACGAAACCGGCGAAAAGGCCGGGAACCACAACCGCTCCGTCACGCGCAAAATCATCAATCTGTTTCTGGCTAAGAAGCTTGTGCATCGGGACTTTCCTGATCAGCCATTGATAAGCAGCGAGTCCCGATCAAGCGAAAAATTCGCATAGATCGGGAGAAAGGCGCTGCCGATGGCCCGCGCGTTAATGCCGATTTCGGCCTGGCGGATCTCGGGCATATGCACCCCCTTGCCATTATAGTCGGCAAGCGCCGCCTCGGTCATCCGCAGCAGATCGGCCGTCCGGTCCTCGGGCAACCCGCCAGCGAGGATGACGGCGTCAAGATCAAGGATCGAGGCGGTTGAGGTGATGGCGAAGGCAAGGCTTTTGGCGGCATCCCGGGCCCATTCGGTGAAAAGGGCAATCGTTGTGTCATCCTGCTCG
>JBMHCH010000056.1:0-9827 GCA_049890015.1 Puniceispirillaceae bacterium (SeqCode) | reverse complement strand
TCATGGCTGGCAAAACCGGCCATCAGCTCGTCCTTTGCCAGCGGCCGGTCATCTTCATTGAAGGTGACATCGAACTGCGCGGCAAGCGCCTCCTCTGCTGCGGCCGGCCAGCGGCGGGTCACGAAAATCGATGGTCTGGTCATGGGGTCATTGCCTCTGTCTTCGTTCATTGCGTCATAAAAAAGGGAGGAGGCGCGCTGAAAACAGCAACCCCTCCCCCACAGAATTCCGACCCGGACATGGCATCAGGGCACCGCGAACCGCGATGCCCTGGCGCTTGGTCTTGCTGGGTCTCAGGCCTTAGCCGGGCATTTCACCCTGGATGCCTTCGGCATAGAAGAAGACATCGCTCCACAGCCGGCCATCGTCAAGCGAATCGCCGGCCTTGATCACGACCTTGCCCTTGTTGTCCTTGATCGGGCCGGTGAAGATGTTGTGACCGGCTTTGACCCGCGCGGCGGCGTCCTCGGCGGCGGCCTTCACATCGGCCGGCATGTTCTCGAAGGCGCTCAGGACCAGATAGCCGTCGGCCATGCCCTTCCAGGTGTTGCCTGCCCAGTGATCCGGGCCTTCACCTGTCGACCAGGTGCCGTCCAGCACCTGCTCGATCTTCGAGATGTAGTAAGGCGCCCAGTCATTGACCGACGAGAAGAGCTGTGCGTTCGGGGCGAACGACTTCATGTCGCTGGCCTGGCCAAAGCCGTGGATGCCGGCCTTTTCAGCCGTCTGCAGCATTGCCGGGGTATCGGTATGCTGTGCCATCACGTCCGCGCCCTGCGCCACCAGAACCTTGGCAGCATCGGCTTCCTTCACCGGGTCGGCCCAGGTGTTGGCCCAGATCACCATGATTTCGGCATCCGGGTTGGCCTCACGCATGCCGATGGCAAGGCGTTCAGACCCTGATAGGCCTCGGGGATCGGGAACGGCGCGATATAGCCGATCTTGTTGGTCTTCGTCATCATGCCGGCGACGATGCCCTGCACATAGCGGCCTTCATAGAACCGGATATTGCCAGTGGCCATGTTGCCGGAGCGCTTGTAGCCGGTGATGTGCTCGAACTTCACATCGGGAAATTCCTTCGAGACCTTCAGCATCGGGTCCATATAGCCGAACGAGGTGCCGAAGATCACCTTGTTGCCCTGGCGGGCAAGCTCGCGGACAACACGCTCCGCGTCCGGGCCTTGCGGCACATTTTCAACAAAAGTGGTCTCGACCTTGTCGCCGAAATGCGCCTGGACCTCCTGGCGGGCCAGCTCATGGGCGTAGGTCCAGCCATGGTCGCCCGGTGTTGTCAGGTACAGAAACCCGACCTTCAGCGGTTCCGCAACAGCTGCGCCAACGGACATGCCAAGCGCAGCGACGGACAACGCCATCATCTTGATCATCTTTTTCATGCGTCTCTCCATTATCGGATGACCGGACCGACAGCGTCCGGTGCCATCCATGGTTTCGTCGGGACCATCCGGCTATTTGCCGGCGTGGAAAGCCCGACCCAAACAGGCTGGCGAATTCGCCAGCGCGAAATCCCTGTTCCGAGAAATCAGTACCAATACGATGATTGTAGCAAGATACGGCAGCATGGAAAGGAATTGCGACGGAATCGTCCAACCTTCTGCCTGTCCCGCCAGCTGCATGATGGTGATTCCGCCGAAAATCAGCGCTCCAACAAGAACCCGCCACGGCATCCAGGACGCAAACACGACAAGGGCAAGCGAGATCCAGCCCCGTCCCGCGGTCATTCCCTCAGCCCAGTGCGGCGTCAGCATCAGCGGAAGATAGGCCCCGCCAAGCCCGGCCATCATTCCGCCGAACAGCACAGCGGCGAATCGCACGCCGAGCACCGGATAGCCAAGGGCATGGGCGCTGTCATGGTTGTCTCCGATGGCCCGCAGCACAAGCCCGCCGCGGGTACGTTTCAGGAACCAGGCGACAAGCGCCACCATCGCCACCGCGCCATAGGCCATCAGGTCATGCGAGAAGACCAGCTTGCCAACGACGGGAAGGTCGGACAGCACCGGCAGGCTGATCTGCGGCAGGCCGTCGATGGCCTTGCCGATCAGCGGCGCCCCGACAAGGCCGGACAGGCCGGTGCCGAAGATTGTCAGCGCCAGGCCGGTCGCCACCTGATTCGTCGCGAATCCAAGAACAAGAATGCCGAACAGGCTCGCCGTCAGCATCCCGGCCACCGCGCCGGCAAACACACCAAGCACGAGGCTGCCGCTGACCATGGCGATGCCGAAAGCGGCCACCGCCCCCATCAGCATCATGCCCTCGACACCAAGATTAAGAACGCCGCTCCGCTCGACAATCAGCTCGCCAGTGGCAGCGTACACAAGCGGCACCGATGTCATCAGGACGGTGAGGATCAGATCTTCAAGCATCGTTTGCCCCCTTGACGGCCATCTGACCCGCCGCGCCGGGCAGCCGGAATTCGACGTGATAGCGGTTGAAGGTCTCGCCGGCGAGAAGCATGAACAGCAGAATGCCCTTGAAGACGCCGGTCACCACCTTGGGGATTCCCATGGCGATCTGCGCCGCGTCGCCGCCCATCTCGGCAAGCGCCACCACCAGCCCGGCGATGATCACCCCCATCGGGTTGAGCCGCGCAAGAAAGGCGACAATGATCGCGGTAAAGCCGTACCCGAAGGAGATGTTCGGCTGCAGCTGGCCGATATTGGCCGATACCTCGACCATGCCCGCAAGCCCGGCGGCGCCCCCGGATATCGACAGCACCAGAATGGTGACAAGCGCCGGACGGAACCCGGCGAATCGGCCGGCGCGCGGGGCATCCCCCATCACCTTGACCTGAAAGCCGATCATCGTGTGCCGCAGCACGAACCAGGCCATCACCGCCAGCACCAGCGCGCCGGCCACGCCCCAATGAAGCTGCGCAAGCCTGCCGATCACCGGAAGGTCCACCTTGGGGATCAGCCCGGCATCGGGATACATCGGCGTCAGCGGAAAGCCGAAGGACATCGGGTCGCGCCACGGCCCCCGGACCGTCCAGTCAATGAACAGCGCCGCCACATAGGTCAGCATCAGCGAGACCAGAATTTCATTGGTGTTGAAGCGGGTCTTCAGGATCGCCGGGATCATCGCCCAGGCCAGGCCGCCAAGAATGCCGGCCAGTATCATCACCGGCAGCAGCAGCGGCGCCGGCATGCCGCCCCAGTAGAGCGCCACATAGCCGGAGAACAGCGCGCCAAATATCATCTGGCCCTCGGCCCCGATATTCCAGACATTCGCCCGGTAAGAGAAGACCAGGCCACTGGCGATGATGATCAGCGGACAGGCCTTCACGAACAGGTCGGCGATCTGATAGCCGCGCGATACCGGCGCGATGAAGAACTGGTACAGCGCGGCAAGCGGGTCATAGCCCAGAATGCCGAAAATACCCGCGCCGGCGACAAGCGTCAGCGCGACGGCAATCGCCGTCGTTGTCAGCGTCAGGCGAAGCGGGATCTCTTTTCTCGGGACAAGATTGATCATGCCGCACCCCCTGGCGTTGCGCTGTCAAGCGGCATGCTCCCGCCCATCAGCAGGCCGACCGTTTCCGCCGTCACGTCAGCTGTCACCATCGGCGCGGACATCGACCCCTCATGCAACACCGCGACCCGGTGCGAAATGGCGAAGATCTCCTCCAGATCCTGCGAGATCATCACCACGGCGGATCCGGACTCGGCAAGCTCGAGCATGGCCCGCCGGATGAACAGAGCGGCCCCGACATCGACCCCCCAGGTCGGCTGCGAGACAATAAAGACTTTCGGCCTCTTCGCGATTTCACGGCCGACGACGAATTTCTGCAGATTGCCGCCCGACAGGGCCGATGCCATCGGATTGTCCTGCGGCAGCCGCACATCGAAATCACGCGACACCTCGGACGCCATCTGGCGGCAGGCGGCGGAATCGATCATGCCCCGGTCCGCCGTCCCGCCAAGCGAATGCGATGTCAGCAGCGCGTTGTCGGCAAGCGACATTCCCGGAACGGCGGCATGGCCATTGCGCTCCTCCGGGACAAATCCCATGCCGCATTGGCGGCGGAAAGCGGGGCCGTCAGCGGTGATGTCGCGCCCTTCGATGCTGATGACATCGCTGCCGCGCCCCGTCCATTCGCCGGTCAGCGCCTCCATCAGCTCGTCCTGACCGTTGCCGGCGATGCCGGCGATGCCAAGCACCTCGCCGGCGCGCGCGGTGAATGACAGGTTGCGAAGCGGTGTCGCGAAAGGCGTCAGCGGCGGACGCTCCAGACCGCGAAGCGCGCACAGGATGTCAGGCTCGGATTCGGGCCGCGCCTGGCGGTCGATATCGCCAACGCTGCTGCCGACCATCATTTCGGCAAGCTGCTTGCTGCTTTTGCTGGCGGATTCGACCGTGCCGACATTGCGGCCCCGCCGCAGCACCGTGGCCCGCTTTGTCAGGGCGCGAATCTCCTCGAGCTTGTGCGAGATGAACAGGATCGCCACACCATTGTCGGAAAAGCGGCGCAGGACATCGAACAGCTGCGTCGTTTCCTGAGGGGTCAGAACCGATGTCGGCTCGTCCATGATCAGCAGCGACGGATCCTGAAGGAGGCAGCGCACGATCTCGACCCGCTGTTGCTGGCCAACCGACAGATTGTGGATCCGCGCGTCCGGATCGACGCCGATTCCATAGTCCGCAGACATCTGCCGCACCCGCGCCGACAGATCATCAAGCGATTCGCCCCCCGGCAGTGCCAACGCGATATTCTCCGCGACAGTCAGCGCCTGAAACAGCGAAAAATGCTGGAAAACCATGCCGATGCCAAGCTCACGGGCATGCTGCGGGCTGCGGATGGAAATGGGCTCGCCGCGCCATTCGAGGCGTCCGGCATCGGGCTGCAACAGCCCGTAGACCATCTTCACAAAGGTTGATTTTCCAGCACCGTTCTCACCTAGAAGAGCATGGATCTCGCCTTCCTCGATCTGGAAGGAGACATCATCATTCGCGGTGAAATCCCCGAAATGCTTGAAGATTCCGGACGCGGTAAGAAGCGGGGATGCGGGTGACGGTTCGTTTGAAATCGGCGATCCGTTCATTCTTGTCTCTGCGGTGTGGCACCGTTGCGGCCAGGACGACCGGCCCGAAGCATACGACTATTAATCCGGGCGTGTAAACCGGATGCAAGAGCGCCCGGAAACAAATGAACCCCCGGCCGGGACAACCCGGCCGGGGGCCATGTTTCATAGGTCGAAAGCCGTGCTTTCCCTGACCGGCATCAGACCTGACGCGCGAACTCGGGATAGGCTTCCATGCCAAGCTCGGCATTGTCGAGACCGGCCAGCTCTTCTTCCTCGCTGACGCGGATTCCCATCGTCATCTTCAAAATTGTCCAGACAACCCACGACACGATGAAGGTGAAGGCGCCGACAATCGCGACACCGGCGATCTGCGTGCCGAACGAGGCGTCCGCGTTGGTCAGGGCGACGGCGATGGTGCCCCAGATACCGGCGACAAGGTGCACCGGAATGGCACCGACCACATCGTCGATCTTCAGCTTGTCGAGGAACGGTACGGTAAAGACCACGATGACACCACCGATGCCGCCGATGAGCGTGGCAGCGCCAAGCGTCGGCGTCAGAGGTTCAGCGGTGATCGACACCAGACCAGCCAGCGCGCCGTTCAGGACCATGGTCAGATCGACCTTCTTGTAGAAGACCTGCGTTAGGATCAGCGCTGCGATCGCGCCGCCGGCCGCAGCGGCATTGGTGTTGGCGAAGATGCGCGAGACATCGGCAACGTCGCTCACCGTGCCCATGGCCAGCTGCGAGCCGCCATTGAAGCCGAACCAGCCAAGCCACAGGATGAAGGTGCCAAGCGTCGCCAGCGGCAGATTCGCGCCAGGCATTGGAACGACGCGGCCGTCCCTGTATTTCCCGGTCCGTGCACCGAGAACAAGGGCACCGGCCAGCGCCGCCCAACCACCGACAGAGTGGACAACGGTCGACCCTGCGAAATCGAGGAAGCCCATCTCGTCAAGGAAGCCGCCTCCCCACTTCCAGCTTGCCTGGAACGGGTAGATCAGCGCTGTCAGGATGAGCGTGAAGACAAGAAACGGCCACAGCTTGATACGCTCGGCAAGGGTGCCGGATACGATCGAGGCGGTCGCCGCGCAGAACATCAGCTGGAAGAAATAATCCGACGCTGTCGAGGCGTAGGCCAGATCGTCAGCGCCCTCGGGCGCGACGCCGACAGCTTCCATGACGGCAACGCCGATGACGCCGGACAGCACGCCGTCAACCGACCAGGTGCCAAGCGGGTACATCAGGTTGTAGCCGATGATGTAATAGCCGACGGCGGCGATCGAGAAGAGCGCCACGTTCTTGGTCAGCTGCATCGTGGTGTTTTTCGCGCGGACAAGCCCGGTCTCGAGCATGCAGAAGCCGCAGGCCATGAACATGACAAGAACGCCGCCGATCAGGAACAGCAGCGAATTGAGGACGAACACACCATGTTCCGGCACTTCCTGTGCCAGAGCCGGCGTGGCAAGCAATGCGCCGGCTCCGGCGACTGCAAGCGTGGACAAAACAGATTTCAACATTGGGGGGTCTCCTTAGACTTACAGCGCCGCGACGCCAACTTCGCCCGTGCGAATGCGCAGGGCCGATTCCAGATCGAGAACGAAAACCTTGCCGTCACCGATCTTTCCGGATTCGGCGGCCGATTTGATGGCCTCGCAGGCCTTCTCGGCCATGCCGCCGTCGACAGCGATCTCGATCTTCACCTTGGGCAGAAAATTCACGGTATATTCAGTGCCGCGGTAGACCTCGGTCTTGCCCTTCTGACGCCCATATCCCTGGACCTCAGATGTGGTCAGCCCCTCGATACCGACCGCCACCAGCGCTTCATGCACTGCGGCCAGCCGGCTGGGCTGAATGATTGCCACGATGTACTTCATAGTCAGTCCTTCCTCTTCTCCGTTGCCACCACATGACCCAGCAACAGATGTCTCGGCATCGGCCCGCCTCCCTCGGGACGCGGCGAAACCTGTGGTGGGAAGGTGGTTTCAGCCGCAGGCGTGTCTTAATTCTGCTAAATTTGCAGGGAAGCGATGCAATTTTTGCATCATACCCCTATATTCGTGACAGATAGCCGTGACAGATATCCGTGACCGGCGTGATGTGGTCCGTGGTGAGACCCGGGAGTTTTTTGATGCGTTTCATGACAAGCCTGAGATTCATCGATGTCGTGGCGCGCGAGGGATCGATCCGCAAGGCCGCCGACAAGCTTGCCATTACATCGACAGCGTTGAACCGCAGGATCCTGCAGATCGAGGACGAGATCGGCCAGCCGCTGTTCGAGCGCCTTCCGGGCGGGGTGCGGCTCAACACCGCCGGCGAGATCTTTGTTCAGCACATCCGCTCGCAATTCGCCGATCTGGCGCGGGTGCAGTCGCAGATCGCCGATCTGAGCGGCATCCGCCGCGGCCATGTGCAGATCGCCAGCGGCGCCGATGCGCTTCGCCGCTTTCTTCCCGCCGCGATTGCCGCCTACCGGGCCAGCCACCCTGCCGTCAGCTTCCGGCTGAACCGCTGCTATGGCGAGGACGCGGAGTCGCGGCTGCTGTCGCTTGATGCGGATCTGGCGCTGATCTTCAACCCGATCCGTGCCGCCCATGTCCATGTCGCGGCCACGGTGCGTCAGCAGATCCAGTGCGTGATGCCGGCGGACCACCGCCTTGCCGACAAGGACATCATCAGGCTTCGCGACCTTGCCGGCGAGGACCTTGTATTGCCCTCGGCGCATAGCGGCGTGCGACAGATTCTGGACAGCGCCCTGATGCGCCGCAGCATCGACCCGCAGATGATCCTCGAATCAGACAGTTTCGAATTCATGCAGAATTTCCTGCATTTCGAGTCGGCGCTGTTCTTCCAGATCCCGATCGCCATGGATGGCGGCGACGGCCGGGGAGTCGAAGGGTTTGACGAACAGCTTGTCTCGCGCCCCCTTGATCCGGCGGACGTGCCGGCGGGAACGCTTCACATCTGCCACCTGAAGGGGCGCGTGCTGCCGGTAGCGGCGGCGAAATTCCTCGATGACCTCATCACCAACCTTCGCAGCAGCTACAGCGACCTTGTCGACCAGTGACACGCAGGCAGCCCTCACCATGCCGTCGGCAGGCAGCGCAAGGTGGATTTTGCCGGCACGGCTTGCTATGTCACGGCGGCGGGGGCGACAGACCCCTGTCTTTCACTGCGCGCCATAGCCGGGACCCGAGATGACGATCACCGAAACAGAGCTTGCCGACGCCCGCGCCGCCTGGGGCAACGGCCTCGTCGCCATCTCGAAAGCCTTTGACGAGACCGGCATCGAGGGGGCCCGCGCCGTCGCCGGCGCGCTTCTTGACGCGCTCTACGGGTTCGAGTTCGGCCCGATCCTGTTCAAGCCGACCCTGAGCGGCGGAGCAAAGACCTTTCGCACCGACAGGACAGGCACCCTGTCATACTTCATCGGGCATGATCCCGATTTCCCGCAGGACACCGGCTTCGGTCTCAAATCCTGGCGCGAGGTGACGTCTGAAACATCATCCTTCTTCACGGAGGGCGATGTCGCGATGTGGATGGGATGGGTGACCTTCACCAGCAAGGACGGCGATGTGGTCAAGGTCGACAAGAGCTTTGGCTACAGGCGCGCAGAGGATGGCAGCCTGAAACTCGTGCTGCATCACTCCTCGCTTCCCTATTCAGCCTAGCCGTCCGGCATCGCCGGTCCGCAATGCGGATTGCCCCCTGTCCGGAAACATGCGAAGGTCGCGGTGTGACATTCTGCCACGGGCCTGGTCACACAGGCCTCCGGCGTGTGAGGGGAGATCATCACGATGGACACGGTACTTGTTGGAGGGTTTGTCTTCCTGCTGGCGGGGGGCGTCATTTTCCTTGCCATCGACAGGGTTGGCAAATCCGACATGGCGGAACGGTCGAAGCGGCTCATCACCTATGCGCTGATGGGCGGGCTGATCGCGCTGACCATCGGCATCTTCCACTGGCACCGCGCCGTCTGGCTGGCCGAGCACGCGGCGGGCTAGGCGACCTGATCCCCTTCAGGCCGGCACCCCGAAGATCCAGCCTTCAAGGGCGGCGGCCTCCGGCGCATCCCAGCATCCCGCCTGCCCGGCGAACCAGCGCAGCGCGGCGGCGGAGATGATGGCATCCGCCTCATCCGCGTCCGCCCCGCGCGGGGCGAAATCCGGCCCGACACCGGCGCTGCCATAGCTGGCAAGCGCGGCTGACATGAAGGCCGGGTCGGCGGCAGCCTTCTTCGCCGGGTTCATCCCGGCCAGGTGAAAATAGTAGCTCGGGAAAATCTCCACCAGCACCATCGCCGGCCGCGGCAGGTCGTCTGGTCCCACCCGGTCGAACGGCCAGACCGCGAGCCGCGGGCCAAGCGCCGCTTTCAGCGCATGGATCAGCCGCATTCCGGCCATCGAGCCGGTGGCGACATTGTCGGCCCCGATCGCCTTGAAAGTGGGGGATGGCGCGCGGGCGCTGGCGCGGGCCGCCAGCTCGGTCGCGCGCCGGCGGCTGCGGTAGCGCGGCGCGCCGTGATGTTTCGGCGACAGGTAGTAATCCCCCACATCGGGCGCGGCGAACATCGCCCCGCCATAGAGATACGGGTCGTTCCGGCACCGCCGCGCCGCACAGAATCATGGCCGAAGACGGCCGTCACTGGGGGCGTGGGCCGGTCCTCGACTGGTTGATCCGGCGCGCCGCGGCAGCCGATGCATCCGCCGTCGGTCCGGTCCTGGTCGGCATTGATTTCGCTTTTGCCCATCCCTTTGTCGATGAGGGGGCGTTCTACCCCGGCCTCAA
>JBMHCH010000055.1:0-9201 GCA_049890015.1 Puniceispirillaceae bacterium (SeqCode) | reverse complement strand
CGCACAATCCAGCGCATCGAGCATCTTGTTGAGGGTGCGCACCTCATCATGGCGAAGATCGGACATCACGCATCCAAGAGCTGAATTGACCCCGGGAAAACGCGGCACGATGGCAGCGGCAAGACCGATTTCGCGCACCAGTGCGCCGGCATGAAGCGCCCCGCCGCCGCCAAAGGGCATGGCGGCAAAGCGTTTCGGGTCGTGCCCCCGCTCGATTGAAATCAGGCGGATCGCCCCCGCCATCCTGGCATTGGCGACTCGGATGATGGCCTCGGCTGCTTCATGTATGGAAATATCAAGCGGCGTGGCGATATGCGCGTCAATCGCCGCGGCTGCCGCCTCGCCATCCAATCTTGTCAGCTTGTCGCCGATCGGATTGCGGGAATCGATACGCCCCAGAACCAGATTGGCATCGGTGACTGTCGGCCGGTCATTTCCGAGGCCGTAGCAGACGGGTCCCGGGTCAGAGCCGGCACTTTGTGGCCCGATATCCAGAAGTCCGGTCTCGTCAATATGGGCGATGGATCCGCCACCCGCCCCGATGGTCGTCATTTCGATCATCGGGGTGCGGACAACCATGCCAAAATCAATGCTTGCCTGCGATGTCAGTGTGTTCTGTCCGTCGGCGACAAGCGATACATCAAAAGACGTGCCCCCCATATCGCCAGTGATCACATTGTCAAAGCCGGCGGCGCTTGCAATCCGCCGCGCGGCAACAACCCCGGCAGCCGGGCCTGACAGGGCTGTCCGCACCGGAAGGGCCTTTGCCGTATCGACGGACATCACCCCGCCATTCGACTGGACAATCAGGATTTCCGCCGGCGCGCCTTCCTTGTCCAGCCGGTCTTCAAGCCGCGCCAGATAACTTGCCACGACCGGTTGCAGATAGGCATTCAGGCTGGCCGTCGAGCACCTCTCGAATTCCCTGATCTCAGGCAGGATCTCGGTTGCCACGCTGACATGATCATTCGGCCAGACGTCACGCAGGATTTCAGCCGCCCGTGCCTCGTTATGTCCGTTCGCGTAGCCATTGATGAAAAACAGGCAGACAGCCTCACACCCCTGCTCAAGAAGTGTCGCGGCAGCCTTCCTGATATCTCCCGGATCGATTTCCGTCGTCACCTCGCCGCTTGCAAGGGTGCGCTCGGCAACCTCAAGCCGGCTCTGCCGTTCGATGACAGGTGTAAACTGTCCCCACAGGCCCCAGGTCGTCGGTCGGTCGCGCCGCCGCATCTCAAGGACATCGCGGAAGCCTGCGGTCGTGATGATCCCGGCCTTGGCGCCCTTGCGCTCGAGCAAGGCGTTGGTGGCCACGGTTGTGCCATGGATGATGGTGGAGACCGCGCCGAGATCCTCGGTCGCGGCCTGTATGCCGCTCAGGAAGCCGGCGGACTGGTCGCCGCGTGTCGAGGGAACCTTGGCAACACGGACCTCGCCAGTGGTTTCGTCAAGAGCCAGGATGTCAGTGAAGGTTCCGCCGACATCGACGCCTATCACAATGGATTTGCTCATCATTCGGCTCCATCGCCAGCTGCGGTGACATAGCCCTCGGCGAGATCATGCTCATGCTGCGCTCTGCTGCGGGCGCGACTATCGCCATACCCCCCTCCGCCAGGAGTTTCCAGCCGTACCTTCTGGCCGCGCCGCAGGCTGATGCCGGTCATTTTCGAGACGAGTGGCGGGGTCTCGCGTCCGTCCACCGCGTCCTGGCCGTCACTGTCAAACTGGAACCTGTTGGGCGCCCCGGCCCCGCCGCCTGCCACCCCGGGCGGGGCGAACTTGCCGCGTTCCCCGAAAAGGAAGGCGGTCGCTGATTCCTCAAGCAGCTCGATTTCATAGATCGCGCCAAGGCCGCCGCGATACTGCCCCTCGCCCCCGGAATCCGGGCGAAGGGCCCATTGGGTAAAGGCAACCGGGTAGGCCGCCTCAAGAATTTCAAGCGGCGGAATCGTTGCCGTGCTGATCGGAGCATTGCCATGGTTCAACCCGTCGCCTTGCGGATGCCCGCCATGCCCCCCGCCAAAGAAGGAGAACATGACCCAGCGGCTGCCGTCCTTTCGGTGGCCGGCAAGCGACAATGCGTTGATCGTGCCGTAGGCGCAGCCATTCACACGGTCCGGCGCGACATGCTGGAACGCCTGGAACATCACATCTATCAGCCGCAGGATCGTCTCGGTATAGCCGCCAACCGGCTTCGGCGCGGTGACGCTCAGGAAGCTGTCGTCCGGAATGATGAAGTCAACAGGCTGCAACACGCCCGCATTCGCCGGCACGTCGGTGAAGATATGTTTCAGCGCGACATAGGTGGCGGCGATGGTTGTCGAGCGCGAGATGTTTACCGGACCAGCGCAGGCCTTGCTGGAACGGCTGAAATCAATGGTCAGACTGTCACCCGAAATGGTCATGTCGACAGCCAGGGTCAGCACATCATCGCTGACACCGTCATTGTCGAGATAGTCCTCAACAGAAATGGTGCCGTCGGGAAGCGCTGCCAGATGGTCGCGCATCATCCTGTCAGCGCGGTCACGAAGCAGCTTCAGCGCTGTCGAGACGTCGTGCTCGCCATATTCGTCCAGCAGGTCCCCGAGGCGCTGATGCCCAAGATCAAGAGCGTTGATCTGGGCGTTCATGTCACCATAGAGCGAATTGGGCAGCCGCGAATTCGCCGACAGGATCGCCACGATATCGCTTTTCAGAACACCGGCCTCGAACAGCTTCACCGGTGGTATCAGCATGCCTTCCTGAAAGGATTCAGTGGCTTGAGGGTTGTAGTTTCCTGGAACATTACCTCCGACATCATGCCAGTGGCCAACGGATGCCAGATAGCAGAATATCTCGCCATTCCGGAAAATCGGCTTCACCAGGCGGAAGTCGGACAGGTGCGTGCCGCCGTCATAGGGATCGTTGAAAATAAAGACATCCCCGTCAGCGACACCTCCATCGCGTTCCACCCGGTCGATCACCGCCTTTACGGCGAATGCCATGACCCCGACAAAAATCGGCAAGCCGGACTTGCCCTGGACAAGAGTCTCGCCGGTGGTGGCGTCATAGATGCCGTGGCTGGCATCATGCGCCTCGGCGATGATCGGGTTGAAGGCAGACCTGAACAGGGTGGCGTCCATCTCGTCGGCAATCTGTTCCAGCCGCCCTTTAAGGATCGCAAGTGTGACCGGGTCCATGGTTAAAGATGTCATAAAATTCAGCTCTTTGTATCTTTATCTTCATAAATGCTGCCAAGTTGAAGAAGCGCGGCGGTTTCGATGATCTCATTGAGGCCTTTGAAATCATGCATCCGGTCGGCAAATCCGGCGTTGCTGCCGTTGGAAAGCAAGCCGCCATAATAGGACTGGAGATGGTGCGAAATCGCCCTCACCGCCCCGCCGGGGAAAATCGCGATGCTATAGCCGAGCTCAGCCAGGTCATCGGCGGATTTGATGGGGGTCTTGCCACCCTCAACCATGTTGGCAAGAAGGGGAATGCGACCGCGGAACCGGTCACACAGTCGGCGCATCTCGTCGATTGATTGCGGCGCTTCGATAAACAACACATCCGCGCCTGCCTCATAATAGGACTCGGCCCGGTCCAGCGCCGCGTCCAGGCCTTCGACGGCGCGGGCATCTGTGCGCGCGATGATCAGGGTGGCTTCATCCTGTCTTGCGTCGAGCGCCGCCTTTACCTTTCCGACCATCTCACCACAGGAAATCAGCTTTTTGCCGTCAAGATGCCCGCAGCGCTTTGGAAAGGACTGGTCCTCAAGCTGGATGGCTGACGCGCCGGCACGTTCGAAATACCTTACCGTCCGTTGGACATTCAGCGCATTGCCGAACCCGTTATCGGCATCGACAATCACCGGCGTGGCGATACGGTCGGTAATGGCGGCAAGCGTGTCATGCACCTCAGACACGCTGACCAGCCCGATGTCGGACCTGCCAAAGCGGGTATAGGCGAGGCTTGCACCGGACAGATACACCGCCTTTGCCCCTGTCTGCGTGGCAATCAGGCCAGACAGAGCGTCATAAATACCGGGGGCGAGGATGATGCCATCACCTTCCATCAGCTTCTGAAGCGTCATTGGGCGCCCTCCATTGTCGCCTGAAACCGTTTCTCAAGATGCGGAATCAGGCCACCATCAAGGATCATCTCGCGCAGGAACCCGGGAAGCGGCTCGAGCGCCAGCGTCTCTCCCGACCCGGCAATGGTCAGCGTCGCGCGGTCGAAGTCAAACGCCACTTCGGCACCGTCCGTCAGCCCGGGATGGGCATGGAGATCCTGTGAAATCGAAAAGACAGGCAGACCAAGATTGATCGCGTTCCGATAGAAAATTCCAGCAAAGCTCGGGGCGATGACAGCCGAGATCCCAAGATGTTTCAACACCTCTGCCGCCTGCTCACGCGATGATCCGACACCCATATTGGGCGCGCCAAGCATCACATCACCGTCACGCACCCCAGCCGCGAATTCTGGCCTGACGGCCTCAAGGCAATGCGCGGCGAGCTCGGCAAGCGGGGCCTTCATATATTTTCCAGGCGCCAGCACATCGGTGTCGATGGTCTCGTCGAAGCGCCAGAGACGCGGCATGTCCTAGCCCTCCATGATTTCGCGCGGATCGCGCATGTCACCGGTGATCGCCGAGGCGGCGACAGTGTAGGGCGAGGCCAGATAGACCTGCGATCCCGGCGCGCCCATCCGGCCCTTGAAATTGCGGGCGGTCGAGGACAGGCATATCTCCCCCTCGGCAAGCCTGTCATCGCCGTAGCCGGCACAGATCCCGCAACTGTTCGCCAGAAACTGCGCGCCGGCATCCTCAAGGATCGACATGATCCCTTCCGCGGCGGCACGGTCCTGATCCTGCCTGCTGGCCGGCGCGACCTTCAACGTGACGCCCCTGGCGATGCGACGCCCCTTCAACACGCTGGCTGCCGCGGCCAGATCAACATATTTGGCGCCTGTGCAAGCGCCGATATAGGCCACATCGAAGGATGTATTCCTGAATTCACCGGCGTCGGCGGCATTCGCAGGCGAATGCGGCGCGGCAATCTGGGGGGACAGGACCGCGGCATCGAAACGCAGATGGTCCTCCGCCCTGTCCGCCGCCTCTATCCGGTAGTCCGCCCAGTCATAAGGCAGCTGACCGCCAACTTCCTTCACATATTTCGCGGTTACCTCATCCGGGGCGATCAACCCTGCCTGCGCGCCAAGCTCGGCCGCCATGTTGGACATGGTCATGCGCTCCTGCATCGGCAGGTCTCGAATGGCAGCACCGGCATACTGGATGGCCTGATAGCGCCCGCCCCCCATGCCGATCTTTCCGCAGACGGCCAGCATCATATCCTTCGCTGTCACAAAGGGACCAAGGGCGCCGTCCCACTGGATCAGAATGGTTTCGGGAACCCGAAGCCAGATCTCTCCTGTTGCCAGGACCCCGGCCATTTCGGTGGCGCCGATGCCGAACATATAGGCACCGAAGGCACCGCCTGTCGGAGAGTGGCTGTCGCCACCAACGCAGAACATGCCCGGCGCCAGATGCCCGCGCTCAGGAAGCACCACATGGCAGATCCCCTGCTGGTCATAGAAATTTGAAATGTCCTGGTCCTGAACCCACGCGCGGGTGAGCGCCTGGATGGCGCGGGTCTCGTCCGTATCGGCAGGAACATAATGGTCGGTGACCACGACAACGCGGTCCTTGTCCCACACATCCCGGCCAAGCCGTTCCAGCATCGGCTTCACCCGGCGCGGACCACCGGAATCATGAATCATCGCAAGATCGACCCTGCAGACCACCACCTCGCCAACATCCACAGAGCTTTGGCCGGCGGCGGTCGCGATCAATTTCCGGGCAAGAGTTTCCATCGAAAGAACCGTAGCATAAATCAGCAGGCTGCGATCAGCTTTTGACCGCTGTCCCGACAGTACATTAGAATATCCACCCAGCTTCAATTCAACAGACACCCCATCGGGAGAGACAAGATGCCGCTGATCGAATGCACGCTGATCAAAGGCTATGACAGTGAGGTCCGGCAGCGCCTTGCCGAGCGCGTGACTGACGCCGCCTGCTCCTCAATCGGGGCCGCCGCCGACTTCGTTACGGTCACCATCAAGGAGGTCGATCCGGAGAATTACATGCGTGGCCGGACAAAGCGGGTGCCAGCCACCGCGCCGCGGCCAGCCGACGATATCGTCCGTGAATTCCTTTCGGCGATGGAGGCGCGCGATCTTGATGCTGCGACATCCCACCTGTCCGACAACTTCACCATGACATTTCCAGGCGGCGCGCGATTCACCTCTCTTGACGAGCTTGTGTCATGGGCAGGCGAACGCTACCTGTCGGTCAGCAAGAGCTATGACGGGTTCGACACAGCCTTTCACGGCACCCGCTCGACAGTGTTCTGTCACGGCACCCTTTCCGGCACCTGGCCTGACGGCACCAGTTTCAGCGGCATCCGTTTTATCGACAGGTTCGAACTCGAGGGCGAGACCATCATCTCGCAGATGGTCTGGAACGATCTTGCCGAGGCGCGATCTGCATGAGCGCTATGACCGACCTTGTCCTGACCTATTTCCGGGGTGTGGATGACCAGGACATCGACCTGGTTCTCGACACACTTGATCCCGATTGCGTTTTCTCTGTCGAAACCCACGGTGTCAGGCTCCATGGCCATGACGAGATCAGGGGCATGTTCGACAGGCTGTGGTCGCGTCACGCCGCGGTATGTCACGACCAGTTCCATTTTGTCGATGCCGCCAACGCAGCGGATATCGCTGTCCGCTTTCGCGTGACCAACACGCTGCATGACGGAAGCCTTGTCCATAAATCCAACTGCAATTTCTTCACCGCCACCGAGGGGCGTTTCACCGAAATCCGGGTCTATATGGCAGGCGAGAACACGCTTGACCGCTCAGCCTGAAACAGGATTTGGGTAAAAAAACCGGCTCAATGATCAAATGTGCCGGCGGCCGCCATCATCGCGGCGATCATTTCGGTCCGCGGCACAGGGGATGCCGGATAGGCGGCGCGACTGTGCGACAGTCCAAGTCCCAGCATCGCCTCGACGAGCTTGTAGGTGAGCGGCCCGGGGTTGATCACCGGAACATCGAGGCTGGCGCTCAGAAATTCATGCGCCTGATGCATCGTTGTCGATCCAAGGAGGATGACGTCCGCGCCATCCTCGGCAATGGCCGCCTGCGCCTCTGCCAGCAGAAGTGGAAAAATATCTTCTTCCTTGCCAGCCAGAAGCGACTGGTTGTCCGGCGCGACATCAATCGACCGGATCGACGCCACATGGCTCTGGATGCCAAGGTCGCCGATGGTCTTTTCATAGAGATGGAACCAGTGTTTCCACATGGTGACGACCGAAAACCGGCTACCAAGCAGCATTGCTGTCAGCATCGAGGCGCGCCCGGGCCCGATCACCGGAATATCCAGCACGGACCGCAGCGCAGCAACGCCGGAGTCGCTCATCGTATCGATACAGACCGCAGCAAACCCCTCATCCTGCGCTGTCTGGCCGACCTCGAGGATGCCGATATCGGCAAGCACCATGTCAGCCTCGCTGACATAGTTGCGGGGGGCCGCCTTGGTTGAGCGGTAGGTGAATCGCAGCTCGGCGCTGAGGTCCACAGCGTCCATCTGCGCGCTGCGCTGCGCTAGGTTCTCCTCCGACATCGGAAAGGGAACAATTACTAGAACATCTTTCATCGCCAGCTGATCCTGTGTCACGCTAGAGCCTTGCTTGATTTTCAGGAGGTCATCGATGTCATCCCTTGTCAATAGACGCCTGTTGATAACCGGCATGGGCTCCGGCATCGGGATGGCGACGGCCAGACTTGCCGTTGCGCAGGGTGCGAGGGTCTGCGGCACGATCGAGACAGACGCGCAGCTGGCCAGTCTTGACGGCATCGTCCCAGCGGGATGCGCCTTTCGGCTCGACGTGACGGATGGGAAGGCCCTTGGCGCGGCTGTCACCACGGCTGCGGATAGGCTTGGCGGTCTAGACGGTCTTGTCGCAAGTGCAGGAATCATCAGGCTTCTGACCTCGACGGACACTGATGATGCCGATTGGTCCCGCATACTTGATGTGAATCTGACAGCCAGTTTCACCCTGGCGCGCGCTGCAACGCCGTTCCTGGCCGCGGCCGACAACGCCGCCATGGTGTTCATCTCCAGTCAGATCGGCCTTGTCGGCCATCAGCGCGCGGCGGCCTATGCGGCGTCCAAGGCTGGCATCAACGGTCTCGCGAAGTCACTGGCGCTGGAGCTGGCAGACAGAGATGTGCGGGTGAATGCCGTCGCCCCCGGGCCTATTGCCACCGACATGACAGCTGCCACCCGCGCCGACCCTGAGCGGTTTGAAGCGCTGCGCGCCGCCATCCCGATGGGGCGGTTCGGAACCGCTGACGAAATCGCCGATCTTGTGGTGTTCCTGCTGTCCGACAAGGCCAGTTTCATCACGGGCCAGGTGGTGGTGGCCGATGGTGGATTTACCGCCCGCTAGGTGATCCGGTCACAGGCCGAGATAGGATTTTTTCAGATCGCTGTTTTCACGGAGGTCGGCGGCGGTTCCCGACAGGGTGACGCTCCCCTCCTCGATCACATAGGCACGGTCGGCGATGGCAAGCGACTGCATCACATTCTGCTCGACGAGTATCAGCGACAGGCCGGTATCATTGATCTGCTTGATCAGGGTAAACATCTGCTCAACCAGCAAGGGGGACAGACCAAGCGACGGCTCGTCCAGAAGAAGCACCTTCGGCTCGCTCATCAGCCCGCGACCGATGGCCACCATTTGCTGCTCACCGCCCGACAGGGTGCCGGCAAGCTGTTCAATCCGCTCGCGAAGCTTCGGGAACACCTCAAGAACCTTTTCAAGATTCCGCGCCCGGCCAGCACGGCCGCGCTTGTAGCTGCCAAGTTCCAGATTGTCGCGCACCGACAGGTTCGGGAACAGCTTGCGCCCTTCCGGAACATGGATCAGTCCGCGCGACACAATCTCTGCAGGCGGCAGGCCGGATATCACAGCCCCGTCGAAACTCACCTCGCCGGAGGTCGGCCGGATCAGGCCGGACAGGGTGTTGTTCAACGTTGTCTTGCCGACACCGTTGCTTCCCAGAACAGCGACGATCTCACCCTCGCCGACTTCCATGGACACGTCCCGAAGAACGCTGACGCTGCCATATCCGGCATGAAGGTTGCGGATGCTGATC
>JBMHCH010000054.1:0-2629 GCA_049890015.1 Puniceispirillaceae bacterium (SeqCode) | reverse complement strand
TCGATGTTCGCCAGCCGCAAGGGAGAGATCCGCGACCGGGCCGAGCATCTTCTCGAGTTTGTCGGGCTATATTCCAAGCGCAACCTGATCTCGGGCGATCTGTCCTTTGGCCAGCAAAAGCTTCTGGAGTTTGCCATGGCGCTGATGAACGAACCGAAGGCGCTGCTTCTCGACGAGCCGACAGCCGGCATCAACCCGACGCTGATCAACGGCCTGATCGACAGGCTGCAGCGGGCAAACGAGGAGCTGGGAATCACCCTGTGCGTGATCGAGCACAATATGCGTGTGATCATGAACCTTGCTTCGGATATCTACTGCCTTGCCAATGGCCGTATGCTGGCCAGCGGTGCACCCGAGGAACTGCAGAACGACCAGCGCGTCATCGACGCCTATCTTGGAGGACATTGATGGCCGAGGCGAAAAAGAAGGCGGCGGCAAAGAAGTCACCCGCGAAGAAGACTGCGGCAAAGAAGAAGGCTGCGGTGAAGAAGGCGCCTGCCAAAAAGGCTGCCGCCAAGAAAGGCGTCAGCGGCTATGGCGGCGGTTCCGTCAAAGTGGTGATGTCTGTCGATCAGGTGGCCAAGGAAGCCGCTTCGATCGCTGCCAACGCCCCCAAGCTGTCGGAGCTGGATGCGCTGGCCGATGGCGGCGCGTTCCTGTCGATCAACAATCTACGGGCCGGCTACGGCAAGATGGAAATCCTGCATGATTTCAGCCTGCGGATCGGCAAGGGCCAGTCGCTGTGCCTGATCGGGCCGAACGGTGCCGGCAAGTCGACCGTGCTGCACTCGATCTTCGGCTTCACCAACATCTTTTCCGGCAGCATCGTCATCGAGGGACAGGATGTCACCAAGCTGACGCCGTCGCAAAAGCTGGCCAAGGCCGGCATTGCATATATCCTTCAGGACAAGTCGGTGTTTCCGCAGATGACGGTTGAGGAAAATCTGCTGATGGGCGGTTTTCTGAAGAACAAGCCTGCCGAGGCGAAGATCGCGGCCGAAGAGGTATTCGACAAATACAGCCGTCTGGCGGACCGGCGTGACAAGCCTGCCGGCGTTCTCTCCGGTGGCGAACGTCGGCTTCTCGAGATTTCGCGGGCGCTTGTGATGCAGCCGAAGGTCCTGCTTGTCGACGAACCTTCGATCGGCCTTGAGCCGCGGTTCATCGACATGGTGTTCGAGATTCTGGACGACCTGCAGCGCAAGGACGGCAAGACCATCATCATGGTCGAGCAGAACGCGAAGAAAGGCCTTGCTTTCGCCGATATCGGCTATGTTCTGGTGTCGGGCGAGACGGCGATTGCCGGCGATGGTGACGGGCTGCTCGAGAACCCGGATGTCGGACGGCTGTTCCTCGGCGGCTGACGGCTGACCGGGACGTGTCCGGCAGCACCCGACCGCTGGTCCTGATTTTCATCACCTGCCTTGCGGCCATCATATCGATGGTCAGCTTCGCGATCTGGCCGGTCTTTCTTGTCACCCTCGGCGGTGCATGGAATCTCAGCAATGTCGAGATCGGCTGGGTCAGCGGTGCCTATTTCGTCGGCTATGTCGTTGCCACGCCCGTCCTTGTCGGGCTGACGGACAGCATCGACGCCAAACGCATCTTCATCGGTGGATCACTCGCGACAGCTGTCGGTTCTGCCGGGTTTGCGCTGTTCGCCGACGGATTCTGGAGCGCGGCGCTGACATGGAGCATCGTCGGCGCCGGGCTTGCCGGCACCTATATGCCAGGGCTGCAGATTCTGAACGCCCGCCTGTCGGATGACAGGCGCATCCGAGCCGTCCCCGTCTACACCTCCTGTTTCAGTCTTGGCACCGGCGTGTCCTTTCTGGTGAACGGCACGCTGCTCGCCTATGTCGATCACAAGGTTGCCGCATGGGTCGGGGCAGGCGGTGCCTTTGCCGCGGCAATGGCTGTTCTGATTCTTGTCCAGGCGAGAGTCCCGCAGCGCCGTCCGGTGTCCGAGGCCCGCCATCCGCTCGACCTACGCCCTGCCATCCGCAACCGGGTGGCCTTCAGCTACATCCTCGCCTACGGGGCCCATACCTACGAGCTGTTCGCCTTCCGGGGGTGGAGCTTTGCGCTGTTCGCCCTGATCGGAGCGCGTCACGGCCTGTCACTTGGGCTTGTCACCGGGCTGGTGACCGCGCTGACGCTGGCCGGCATGGCGGCCTCGATCATCGGTGCCCGCCTGTGTCTCGGCAATGGCAGGCACCGGATCATCAGTTTTGTCGGCATGGCTTCGGTAATGGTGGCGGTCGTCTCCTCCCTTGTGCTAGGCGCACCGGTCTGGATCGCGCTTGGCTGCCTGTTCATCTATAATGTCTGCATCATGCTTGATTCCGGTGCCTTGACGGCCGGGGTGGTGTCGGTGGCCGGCGAGGGCGACCGCGGTGCTCTTCTTGCGGTCCATTCGATGGTCGGCTTTGCCGGCGGGTCTCTCGGCGCACCGGCGGTGGGAATGATGCTCGACCTTGGCGGTGGTGGCGACAGGCTGGATGCCTGGAGCGGCGCGCTGCTGATCATGGGCCTTGGTTCGGCGCTCGTCGCGCTGATCCAGTGGCGGGCCTGGCGGCGTCACGGATTCGCGGTGTAGGTCTATGAAGATGCCTGTCTTCCATATTTG
>JBMHCH010000053.1:0-22250 GCA_049890015.1 Puniceispirillaceae bacterium (SeqCode) | reverse complement strand
GTTGCTGATCTCGGGCGCGGTGATGCTGTTGTGCCTTCTTCTTGGATATCCGGTTGCCTATCTTCTGTCGACGCTGCCGCTGAAATATTCGAACCTTCTGATGATCATGGTGCTGCTTCCCTTCTGGACGTCGCTTCTTGTCAGGACGACGGCCTGGATCGCCATCCTGCAGTCACAGGGGGTGGTCAATGATCTGCTTGTCTGGATAGGGATCACCGGCGATGACAGCCGGTTCTCGTTGATCTACAACATGACCGGCACGATCATCGCGATGACGCATATTCTGCTGCCTTTCATGATCCTGCCGCTCTATTCGGTGATGAAGACGATCCCGCCATCCTACATGCGGGCGGCGCGCTCGCTTGGCGCGACCCCGGCGACCGCCTTCATCAAGGTCTACATGCCGCAGACGGTGCCTGGAATCGGGGCTGGCGGCCTGCTGGTGTTCATTCTGGCGATCGGGTACTACATCACGCCCGCCCTTGTCGGTGGCCAGGACGGCCAGCTGATCTCGAACATGATTGCCTATCACATGCAGAAATCCCTGAACTGGTCGCTGGCGGCGGCGCTTGGCGGATTGCTGCTTGCCGGGGTGCTGGTCCTCTACTGGTCCTATGACCGGGTCATCGGCATCGACAACATGAAGCTTGGATAGGTCATGGCAAAGCTCCCACCCTATACCACTACCGGTGAACGTATCTGGCATTACGCCTTCCGCTTCATCTGCGGGCTGATCTTCCTGTTCCTGATCCTGCCGGTGCTGATCGTCCTGCCGCTGTCCTTCAATGTGGAGCCCTATTTCAGTTTCACGCCGGGCATGCTGTCACTTGATTCCGAAGCCTTCTCGCTTCGCTGGTACAAGGATATCTTCCGGAACGGCATGGCGGCGCCGGACGCGCCGTTCGACATGGCCTGGCTGGCTGATACCTGGAACAACGCGCAGTGGATGCGGGCCATCCGCAACAGCTTCTTCATCGGAATCTGCGCGACATTGCTGTCCACGGCGCTGGGAACGCTTGCCGCGATCGGGCTCAGCCGCGCGGAAATGCCCTATCGCCGGCTGATCATGTCGATCCTGATCTCGCCGATGATCGTGCCGCTGGTGATCACCGCTGCCGGCATGTTCTTTTTCTATTCGAAAATCCAGCTCAGCCAGACCTATATCGGGGTCATCATGGCGCATGCCGTGCTGGGAACGCCCTTCGTCATCATTACAGTGACCGCGACGCTTGTCGGCTTCGACAAATCGCTTGTGAGGGCGGCGAACTCGCTTGGCGCCGGCCCGATCCAGACCTTTTTCAAGGTGCAGATGCCGCTAATCATTCCGGGCGTGATCTCTGGCGGGCTGTTCGCCTTCATCACCTCGTTTGACGAGGTTGTGGCCGTCCTGTTCCTGGCCAGTCCCGAACAGCGCACCATTCCGCGCCAGATGTGGTCGGGCATTCGCGAGCAGATCAGCCCGACCATTCTCGCCGTTGCCACCCTTCTCGTGCTTTTGTCGATCATTCTTCTGACCGTGATCGAGCTTTTGCGGCGGCGCTCCGAACGGCTTCGCGGCATCACCCCCTCGTGACAGGGCTCTGGAACAGCCCGCATTTCACCCTGACCATGGCCATGTGGATGTGGGCCGGGCATACCATCGCGGCGCGGCTGTCTGTCGGCGAGATGTCGCCGATGGTGATGATGGGCTTTCGCTGGATGGCCTGCCTTGCCATTCTTGCCTTTATCTTCCGCAGGCAGATGGCTGTCGAATGGCCGCGGGTGCGGGCCAGGCTGGGCTGGGTGGCGGCCATGGGCGGGCTTGGCATGGCCGGGTTCACCTTCTTCTTCATTCTGGCGGCGCAGTACACAACGGCGATCAATCTCGGCATTACGCAGAGCTCGGTGCCCATGATCGTCATGCTGATGAGTCTCGTGGCCTTTGGAACCCGCATTGGCGTGGTGCAGCTGCTCGGGCTTGTCGTGTCCTTCATCGGTGTTCTTGTGCTGGTCACGACAGGATCTCTGGAAATCCTCGCCAGTCTTACCTTCAACCGGGGTGATCTGCTGATGCTGGTGGCCTGTGTGTGCTATGCGGGATACACCGTCGGTCTTTCCAGGCGGATCGATATGCCGCCGGCGCTGATGCTGGCTTTCTTTGCGGTACCGGCAACGCTTGTGTTTCTCTTTTTCATGGGTCTGGAATTCTGGCGTGGCGAGATGGTGCTTCCCGGCATCAAAGGGCTGTTCATTGTCGCCTATTGCGCGATTTTCCCGTCGATGCTGGCACAGATTTTCTTCATGCGGGGGGTTGAGCTTGCCGGCGCCAACCGGTCCGGCTTCTACCTCAATCTGATTCCGGTTTTCTCCGCCATCATGGGCGTGATATTTCTGGCGGAGTCGCTGCATCTCTATCATGCGGCATCGCTTGCGATGGTCCTTGGCGGCATCTATCTTGCCGAGAGGCACAAGGTCAGGGCGTGATCCCTGGCGGTAACGGCGCCCCGCGAGCAGGGGCAGGGGACGAACGAACATGATCGACATGCGCAACTTCTATATCGACGGTGCCTGGGTTGCGCCGCGCAAGAGCAATGATTTTCCGGTCTACAATCCGGCGACGGAAGACGCCTGCGCCACCATTTCGCTTGGGGGAGCGGCCGATGTCGAGCTTGCCATCGCCGCGGCGCGTCGCGCTTTTCCGTCATTTTCCATGACCAGCCCGACCGAACGCGGCGAATTGCTTCGCGCTATTCTGTCAGTCTATGAAGCCCGCGCAGGAGACATGGCGGAGGCGATCTCCACCGAGATGGGCGCGCCCATCGACATGGCGCTCAGTGACCAGACAGGCGCCGGACGGAGCCATCTGAAAGCCTTCATCCGCGCCATGGACGGATTCCAGTGGCAGCGCGAGCTTCGCCCCGGAGTCGCCGGTCAGGACCTTGTGTTCGAGGCGGCCGGAGTCGCCGCGCTGATCACGCCCTGGAACTGGCCGATGAACCAGGTTGTGTTGAAGGTCGGCGCGGCGCTGGCGGCGGGATGCACGATGGTGCTGAAACCGTCGGAGGTCGCGCCGATGTCGAGCATGCTGTTCACCGAGATCATGCATGAAGCCGGCGTTCCTGCCGGCGTCTACAACATGGTCAATGGAGACGGCGCCGGTGTCGGAAGCATCCTGTCGGCCCATCCGGGGATCGATGTCGTGTCCTTTACCGGCTCGCCACGCGCCGGCATCCTGATCAGCAAGGCGGCCGCGGATACCGTGAAGACCGTGTCGCTGGAGCTTGGCGGCAAGTCACCCAACCTTGTGTTCGCCGATTCCGACCTGGATGCCGCGGTGGAACGCGGTGCCAGCTTCTGCTTCGCCAATACCGGCCAGTCCTGCAACGCCGCCACCCGCATGCTGGTGGAGCGCAGCGCCTATGACCGCGCTGTCGAGGTGGCGCAGGCTACCGCCGACGCCACTGTCGTCGATCTTCCCGGCAAGTCTGGCGGCCATATCGGCCCGCTGGTCTCGCAGGCGCAGTTCGACAAGGTGCAGACCCTGATCCAGGCTGGAATCGATGAAGGCGCGCGCCTTGTCGCTGGCGGCACAGGTCGCCCGGAAGGGCTGAATCGCGGCTGGTTCGCCCGTCCCACCGTGTTTGCCGATGCCACCCCGGACATGACCATCATGCGCGAGGAAATCTTCGGCCCGGTGCTGGCGATGATGCCGTTCGATGACGAGGACCAGGCCATCGAGCTTGCCAATGACACGCCCTACGGCCTTGCCGCCTACATCCAGACCGGAAGCGCCGAGCGCGCCCGCCGCGTTGCGGCGCGTCTTCGGGCCGGCATGATCCAGGTCAATGGCGCTGGTCGCGCCTCGGGCGCGCCTTTCGGCGGCTACAAGCAGTCGGGTGTCGGCCGGGAAGGTGGCGTCTGGGGTATCGAGGAGTTCCTCGAGATGAAGACCATCAGCGGCATTGTTGACGGGTAGGAACGCGCATGGCGACGGCGCAAGGGTCCGGAAGCAGCGAGGACGAACAGGGTCCCGAGGGTCGTGACCTCAGTCGTGACCTCGATGAGGGTGAGCGCCTGCTTCAGGGGGCCTATGCGCTGGAAACGCCGGAGCAGCATCTCGATTTCTACGCCAGATTCGCCGACTATTACGACACAACCTTTGCTGGCGGGCTTGGCTATGTCTATCACGCCGGCGTCGCTGCCGCGCTTGACGGCATGGTCCTTCCGGACGGGCCGATCCTTGATATCGGCTGCGGAACCGGGCTTGGCGCGGCCGCGATCCGCCAGTCGCGGCCGGATGCCGTGATCGACGGGGTCGACATATCGCCGGACATGCTGGAAAAGGCGCGCGGGAAAGGCGACTACGCGAGGCTGATGACGGCTGACCTCACCGGTGATTTCAGCCATCTGCCGCGACGCTATGCGGCGCTTGTCAGTGCCGGAACCTTCACCCACGGGCATCTCGGGCCGGGCCCCCTTGCGGGGCTTTTGGAGCATTGCGCGGCAGGTGCCGTGGCTGCCGTTGGCGTCAACAGCATCCATTTCAGAACGCAGGGCTTTGCAGCGGTGCTGGACAGGCTTTCGGCATCCGGGCGGATCACGGAGCCGGTGCTGAATGAAGTGCGGATCTTCGATGGCAGCAATGCCGAGCATGCTGACGACACCGCCTTCATCCTGTGTTTCCGCGTCAATTAGCGGGTGCCGCCACATTACGCTTTGCGATGCTGTCCATTCCTGATAAGCGGGAAATCAGGCCTTCTGGAAGGTAACGGCCCTTTCATGTGCGATGGTGAGTGTTCCGATGTCTGGATGGATGCAACGCCCGTTCGTCGCCCTTGGGCTGCTGGCTCTCGGCATGGGGCTGATCCCGCTGAATGACGCGCTGATCAAGCTGATGAGCGCCTATATGCCGCTCGCCGAGATTGCCTTCATCCGCGGCGTGCTGTCTCTTCTCGTGCTGGCGGTGTTCAGCCGCGGCGTGATCAGCATGCTGCAGCTTCCGGCAGCCGTGTTCTGGAGCTTCTTCGGACGCGGCATGTGCCTTGTCGTGGCGATGATCCTGTATTTTGTTCCGCTTGGCAGCCTTCCCCTGCCGACGGTGATCACCATCTTCTTTGTCTCGCCTCTGCTGATCACTTTGCTGTCTGTCCCTTTCCTTGGCGAGAAGATTGGCATCCACCGCATCCTGTCGGTCTGCATGGGGCTTGCCGGGGTGCTGGTCATCATCCGTCCGGGAACCGACGAGTTCCAGGTCGAGACCGTGATCGTTTTCGCGGCGGCGCTTGCCTATGCCGTCTTCCAGATCTGGACGCGGCGCCTGAAATCCGTCGGCAACCTGTCGGCCATGGTGACGGTGCAACAGGTTTGCTATGTCGCCGCCTTTGGTCCGATCCTTCTTGTCAACTACCTTGCGCCGCGCGCGCCGTCAGACAACGCCACGCTGGATTTCCTGCTTCGCGCGCCGGCCATGCCGGGAGCGCAGGATGGCGTGTTTCTCGTCATCTGCACGCTTTCCGTGCTGTTCCTCTCGATGGCGTCCTCGAACGCCTATCGCTCGGTAGAGGCGTCGCTGATCGCGCCTTTCGAGTATACCGCCATTCCCTTTGCGGTGGTCTGGGGCATTGTCATCTGGGGGGAGTGGCCTGACGCCCTGTCCTATCTGGGCATGGGACTCATACTCGCAGGCGGTCTCTACACCATCTGGCGTGAGCGTGCCCGCGATGTCGAGGTGATGACGGCCACGCCGATGCCGGCTTCGGCATCCGCCGCGCAGCCGGCCGAGGAGGAAGACAGCGCCACCTAGGTGCCATCCCCCTGCCAGACTCCCTTTTCACGAAGTGAGTCGGCGACCTCGCGGGGCATGTAGGTCTCGTCATGCTTGGCAAGGACATTGCTGGCTGTCAGCAGGCCGTTGCTGATCCGGCCCTCAGCGACGACACCCTGTCCCTCTCGGAAAAGGCTGGGAAGCGCGCCGTCAAAGCTGACGGCAAGCTCCGCATCGCCATCTGTCACGATGAAATTCGATTTCAGACCGTCGATCTCGACGCTTCCCTGCTTCACCAGCCCGCCAAGGCGGATGGCGCGGCCCTCCGCATCTGCCGGAATCTCCGAAGGGGTGTAGAAGAAGACGATATTCTCGCGAAGCGCGCCAAGCACAAGAACCATGGCGATGGCCAGCAGGCCCGCGATGGCTGCAATGGCTGCAAGTCGTTTCTGCTTGGGTGACATGTGTTGCTGGTCCGGACCCGTGTTGCTGACCTGCGCGCTTCCTAGCTTGCATGTCCCGACATGGCAAGGGGGCGTGGCTTTCCGTATCCCTGTCTGTGACGCTGTGGCGCATCCGCTGAAGGTGTCTTTCGCCTGCTAGAGGTTGCATCCAAGGGTTGCCTGCATTATCCAAAATCCCTGAACGCCCTCCTCTTTTGCATGAGCTGGATGACAATATGGCCCTGAAAATGATGAAGACCGCAGCTGCTGCGGCAATGACAGTGTTTCTCGTGTTCGGGGGGCAGGCTCTCGCCGGCGACATCGACGCCGGGGCCAAGGTCTTCAAGAAATGCAAGGCCTGTCACTGGGCTGACAAGGAAAAGAACAAGACAGGCCCGCATCTGGTCGGCATCATCGGACGGACCGCCGGTTCGCTGGAAGGCTACAAGAAATATTCCAAAGCCATGAAGGAATCAGGCATTGTCTGGGACGAGGCGACGCTGACCGAATATCTGCGCGCGCCGAAAAAATACCTGAAGGGCACGAAAATGGCGTTTGTCGGCCTGAAGAAGGATGCCGATATCGAGAATGTCATCGCCTATCTCAAGGCACAGAACTAGCGTTATCGGGGTGGCCTGGCACGCATAGTCAGGTATTGTGAGCCGACCATGTCGAACATGTCCAAATTTCCGCGCCTGACCGACCTTGAGAGAAAGGCGCAGCGTCGTATTCCGCCTTTCATCTTTGCCTATCTCGACGCCGGAACCGGTCGTGACCTGGCGAAGTCGGCCAACGAGGCCGCCTATCGCGACCTGACGCTGACCCCGCAATTCCTGCGCGGGCGGGTGAAGGCCGATACCAGCACGACCCTCCTTGGCAAAGCCTACAATGCGCCGTTCGGGGTGGCGCCGGTCGGGCTGTCTTCAAGCATCTGGCCTGGAGCCGAGCAGGTTCTGGCAAGCTCGGCGAAGCGTCACGGATTTCCCTACACGCTGAGCACGGTGGCGGGCGACTCCATCGAGCGCGTGTCAGCTGTTGGCGGCGATATGTTCTGGTTCCAGATCTATCCTCCCGCGGACCGCGAAATCTGCTTTGACCTTTTGCGTCGCGCCGAGGAATGCGGAGTCGAAACGCTGGTTGTCACGGCTGATGTGCCGGCGCCGAGCCGCCGCGAGAGGATGCGGTTGTCCGGCGGGCCGGTGGGAAGCCGCGGCAAGGGCATGTACACGCCGCGCGTCATCATGCAGGCGGCCACGCGCCCGGAGTGGGCGCTGCGCATGCTGGCCAATGGCGGTCCGCGCTTTCGCACAATGGAGCCCTACCATGACCGCGCCAGTGACCTGTCGATTACCGAATTTATCGGATCTCAGCTGAATGGCGGCCTCGACTGGGATTATCTCGATGTCATTCGCGACCGCTGGAAGGGCAAGCTGCTGCTGAAGGGTATCCTGCATGGACAGGATGCCGAGCGCGCCGTCCGTCAGGGGTGTGATGCTCTGGTGATTTCGAACCATGGCGGACGGCAGCTTGACGCCGCGCCGCATCCGCTTCAACAGCTGCCGCACATCCGCGCGGTTGTCGGAAAGAAAGTGCCGCTGATTGTTGACAGCGGTATCCGGTCCGGCCTTGATGTTGCCAAGGCGATCGCCTCGGGCGCTGACTTTGTCCTGATTGGCCGTTCCTTCCTTTATGCCGTCGCGGCGCTTGGCAAGCATGGCGGCGAGCATGCCAGCGAGATCCTCTTCGATGAGCTTGGTGATGTCATGCGCCAGCTTGGCGTTGCCACAATCGCCGAGCTCGCCGAGGTAGAGGTTGCCCGCTCAACCCCCTGACCAACCTGAAGAAAGCCTTGACCATGTCGCGCCTGCTGACCGCCCTTTTCGGGCTTGTAATGCTGATGGCCGTTCCGGCCATTGCAGGAACCCTCGAGATCTCGAACCCGCAAATCCGCGCCACCGCCCCTGGAATGAAGGCCACTGGCGGGTATCTGGCCATCACCAATCATGGGGACGCGGCCGACAGGCTGGTCTCTGCATCGGCGGATTTCGCCAGCCGTGTGGAGATCCATGAGATGATCCAGGATGGCGATATCATGCGCATGCGTGAGCGCGACGGCGGCATCGAGATTCCTGCCGGCGCGATGGCGAGTTTGAAGCCAGGCGGCCTTCATCTGATGCTGATGGGGCTGACGGAAACCATGGTGCCGGGCGAGATGCGCGATCTCACGCTGAATTTCGAATCAGGCCACAGTGTCACGCTGCCGGCCATGGTGATGAAGCCTGGTGACATCGGCGGGCATGGTGGTCACGGCCACAACCACAGCCATGACCATGACCATGAGCATGATCACAATTCCGCAAACCAAAACTAGCCGTCGTCAGAAGATGCCTGCATCAAGCCCGGCGGCGAGACCCATTGCAAGATCGCGCACCTCTCCGACATAGCTTGCCGACCACGCTCCATGGAGGATCAGCGGCGGCGCGACAAGACGCCAGCGCTGTGCGCCGATGATCGATTCCAGAGCCCGCCGCGTGGCGGTGCCGTCCAGCCCTGCCCGTATGTAGACAGCGACCGGTTTCGCCTCGCTGGCGCCAAGCCAGTCATTGTAGCAGCGGTCGAACAAGTCCTTCGTCGCCCCGGCCATGTAGCCGATATTCTCGGTGGTGCCGATCAGCACCGCGTCTGCCGCGAACAGGTCCGGCGCCGTCACATCGAAAGGCGAGGTCAGCGTCGCTGAAACGGCTCCTGCATCGGGGTCGGACGCCCCGGCCAGCGCCGCTTCGGCAAGGGCGCGGGTGTTTGGCGACGGGGCATGGGCGATGATCAGAACGGATTTGGACATCTGGCTTTGGGCATGGTGACAGCGTTCACGGCACGGTATGATCGCCGAGGCACGCTGGCAAACGCAAGAGGAGAGAGACAATGCCGGATCTGATCACGCCGGATGACCTTGAATCGGCACTTCGGGATCTTGACGGCTGGACCCTTGTCGATGATGGCACCGCGATCGAGAAAGAGTATCTCTTCAAGGGGTTCAATGCCGCGTTCGGGTTCATGTCACGCGTGGCACTGGCTGCGGAACGGCGCAATCACCATCCCGAATGGTCGAATGTCTACAACCGGGTCGTGATCAGGTGGAGCACCCATTCCGAGGGTGGTGTGACCGAGCTTGATCTGAAACTGGCGCGCTCCTGCGAGGCATTCTCCGCGCCCTAATAGACAAGCCAGTCAAGGCACCACATGGCCGCCAGTCCGACAGCGATGGTCGGCAGAACCGATCTTGTGACAAGGGCCACCGTCACCGCAAGAATCGCGGCGGGAAGCCTTGGATTGTCGGACAGCAGGACAGCGCCCTCCGGCCCGATGATCACCGCCGGAACGATAATCGCCGTCAGCACCGCGATCGGCACGAAACCAAGGGCCTCATCAAGCCAGGCCGGCAGTGTTTTCGGCGCGATGTCGGAAAACATCACAAACCGGGTGGCGAAGGTCAGGAGCCCGCAGATCACCATAACGATCCAGATCATCACGCCGCCTCCCGCCGGGCCCGGTCATGCCGGTGCATCAGCCATCCCGCGAGGATGCCGCCGATAGCGGCAAGGATGATCCAGCTTTTCCAGGGCAATGGCTGGCCGGCCACCGCCAGTATTGCGGCGGTCAGGCAGGCGGCCAGATCGGCGCGGCTGCGGATCGCCGGTGCCACAAGCGCGATGAAGGTCAGCGGTATGGCAAAGCTCAGTGACCAGCTGTCCGGGATTGTCGCCCCAAAAATCACCCCTGTTACGGTGGTGATCTGCCAGCAGACCCACAGGGTCAGGCCGGTTCCCAGAAGATGATAGTGCTGGAAGGGCGATGCGGGCGCGTTGCGGAGCCTGTCGATTGTGACGGCGTAAGCCTCGTCTGTCAGAAGATAGGCAAGCGGAATTCGCCAGCGGAGCGGCAGGGCGCGAAGATAGGACGCGATCGAGGCGCTGTAGAGAATGTGGCGGAGATTGACGACCGATACCGACGCGCCGACGACCGGTGCAGGTACGCCCGCGCCCCACAGCTGGGCAAAGACCACCTGGCTTGCTCCGCCGAACAGGATGGAGGACAGCAGGATGGTCTGAAGCGGCGTCAGGCCGCTTGCAAGCCCGAGCACGCCGAAGACCAGGCCAAAGGGGGCAACGCCGAGCTGCAGCGGAAGCTCGGCGCGAACGCCCGACCAGAATTCTCGGGAACGGCTTGTCGGAGGTGAAGGTGGCATGCAGGAGATTGCGAAAATGGGTGTTGGTGACTGGGTATCACGCGCCCTGATCCAAGTACAAGAGCGATGAACGAGGCGTGACGCGGTGTTGCCAAGGTCATTGAACCAGCGATTCCGGTTGCCAGCGGCGGCGATTTCAGCGACATAGTCGTCCCCCGCTCAATCCGTCCTCCGGCTTGCGGGCAAGACAGGATAGGAAAACGCCATGATTCTGAATGTTCCCGTGTCTGTCGGAGAAGTTGTCGACAAGGTCACAATTCTCGAGATCAAGTCTGCGCGCATCACCGACCAGACCAAGCTTGACAATATTCGGGCCGAGCTTGACCAGCTTCGTCCCCTTGTCAGTGGCGGCATTTTCGAGAGTGCCGAGATTGTGGATCTGTTTGACAGCCTTCGCGCCGTGAATGGCGAGCTGTGGGACATTGAGGATGATATCCGCGCCGAAGAGGCAGCGGGACGTTTCGGTGACCGTTTCATCGAACTGGCGCGCGCCGTATATGTCACAAATGACCGCCGCGCGGAGGTGAAGAAGAAGATCAATCTTGCCACCGGATCGGCGCTGATCGAGGAGAAATCCTACAAGGACTACAGCGGCAAGGGCTGAGCCGCATCCTTCTGCCTGCTCGTTTCGCCCTGTTGCAGGCGCTGGAAGGCGGCAATCACATCATCGGCCGTCGTTGTGGCAAGGTCCCCTTGCGTGGCGGGCAGGACCGCCTCGACCCGCGACCGGTAGGAAAGCCTGTCACGCTCCCATGCAAACAGGATGACGGCCGGCAGATTGCAGTTCATCGCCAGATTGGCGGTGAAGGAATCCACCCCGAGATAGTGGTCGGCCAGATGATAGAGGGCGATATCGCGTTCCATGGATGCGTCCGGGCCGAGGCTGTCCACAAGCTGTCCGCGTGACAGCGATCTCTCGTTTCGACAGTGATCCGCCCAGGCATCCATCGTCTGTCGATGGTACTCGGCCGCGTCAGGTCCGGCATTCAGGATGAAGCTTCCGCCACTCGCCGCCAGTGCCGCTATGACCGCGATCGCGGCGTCGACCGGCCATCGGCGCCTGTCATCGAGGGCGAAGAGGTTCACCACTGTCACCGGGCCAGGCAGCGGTGCAAGGAACCGCCGTGCCTCCTTCATGCTGTCACGATCGGGAATGATGGTCGGCGTGGCCGGATCAAGCCTCAGGCCCGTCCCAAGCACATAGTCGTCCAGCGCCGCAATGAACGGGCGGTGTCCCCACAGCTTCCTTCGCGAGCCGCCGCCGTCAAGTGCCAGCGGCGTTTCCAGAAGCAGCCGGTCAATCATGCTGCCGGCAAGGCCGATCCGGCGCGGAATGGCGGCAGCGCGCGCAGCAAGCTTGAAACTTGTCGAACGGTGCATGAAGAAAGCCGTGTCATAGCGGTGAAGACGAAGCGCCTTCACAACTTCATTGCCTGTCTGCCAGGGCTTGAACCGGCGGATGGGGCGTGCGTCCACAACGCGGCCAACCCAGGGTGTTGCCGCCAGAATGCGACTGATCGGCCCGGGATGAATGCAGGCGATATCGATTGTGCCTGTGCGACAGCCGCCCGCCAGCGCGCGAAGCTGGTCCAGATGATAGATCTGGTCACCTATTCCGCCGGCAACAAAGCCGATGGCCCGGCCGAACCCAGGACTGTTCTGCGGCGGCGTATCGGATGGATCGGCAGGATTGGTCACGCTACTTGTCTCGTTGCCGGCAGCATCACAGGATGGAGGCGGCGCCGCTTGTCAGGCGCAATGCTTTCGGCTAAGCGAAAGCACATATACTCTCTCTATGACATATCAGGAATTACTAATGGACGCCCCTTTTTTGTTCGTTGACCAGGTCGAGACAGCCGGCAGGACCTGTCTTGTACGGCTTGATCTGAACGTCCCGCTGGTTGACGGCCAGGTCGGCGACGACACCCGCATCAGACGCATCCTTCCCGGGTTGCGGGCCTTGCGGGCGTCCGGGGCCCGCATCGTGGTTCTGACGCATCTTGGCCGGCCGAAGGGCAAGGTGGTGCCGGAGATGTCAGTGGCGCCGGTTGCCGAGGCGCTCGCGGCGTTTCTTGGATGTGATGTGCCGGTCGAGTCCGATGTTACCGGCGCTGGCGGCAGGAAAGCTGTCGCCGCGCTTGCGGATGGCGATGTCTTGATGATGGAAAATCTGCGTTTCTTTCCCGGCGAGGAAGCGAATGACCGTGACTTTGCCGGCGCTCTTGCGGATTTGGGCGAGGTCTATGTCGGTGATGCTTTTTCCTGCACGCACCGGGCGCACGCCTCTGTCGAGGCCCTGCCACGCATGATGAAGGTGGCGACGGCAGGTCGTGCCCTTGGCGAGGAACTGACAGCGCTTCATAGGGCGCTCGCAGGCCCGGATAGGCCGGTGGCGGCTATCGTCGGCGGCGCGAAGGTCTCGACCAAGCTTCAGGTTCTGGAAAATCTGGTGACACGGGTGGATGCGCTGATTCTTGGCGGCGGGATGGCGAACACCTTCCTTCTGGCTGATGGCCTTGATGTCGGCGCCTCTCTTGTCGAGGCAGACATGGTGGATACCGCGCGCGCAATCCGCGCCCAGGCTGCTGATCACGGGTGCCGGATCCTTCTTCCCGAGGACTATCTTCTGGCGAAGGAGCTTGCCGCGAACGCACCGCACCGGGTTGCCGGCCCGGGCGATGTCGGTGCTGATGAGATGATTCTTGATGCTGGACCGGCCTCGGCGGAGGCAGCGGCGTCCTGTCTTGCCGGGTGCCGGACGGTGGTGTGGAACGGCCCGATGGGCGCTTTCGAATTCCCACCGTTCGACCGGGCGACGAACCGGGTTGCGCAGGTGGTGGCGGAGCTGACATCGTCCGGCGGGATGATGTCGGTCGCTGGCGGCGGTGATACGCTGGCCGCCCTTGCAAATGCCGGCGTCAGTGACCAGTTCTCGTATGTATCGACCGCGGGTGGCGCGTTTCTCGAATGGCTGGAGGGGCGTGAGCTTCCGGGGGTCGAGGCTCTTCACCGTCAGACAACATGAGGATCGAGGTGGGACCATGCTGTTCGCGAATCCGTTCAAGGCGCGCATGCCGCTAAAGGCCGAGGCGTTGGCAGGCCGAGCTGCTCCGGTCTGGGATGGCGCGCCGCATTGCGTTCTCGGCACACCGACGATGGGCCCCTTTGCCCCCCATCTGCAGGAAATCCATCTGGCGCTTGGCTGTTTCTGGGGCGCGGAGAGGCTGTTCTGGAAGATCGAGGGGGTCCATACCACGGCGGTCGGCTATGCTGGCGGCTTCACCCCGAATCCGACCTACGAAGAGGTCTGTTCCGGGCGGACCGGCCATACTGAGGCTGTCATTGTTGTGTTCGATCCCGAGATGGTGGCGCTTGAGACCATCCTGAAGACTTTTTTCGAGGAGCATGACCCGACGCAGGGCTACCGTCAGGGCAATGACCGCGGCACGCAATATCGCTCTGCCATCTATTGCACCACCAAGGACCAGCTTGCCGCCGTGAAGGATGTGGCGGAACGCTATGGGGCGGCTCTTGCCGGCGCTGGCATGGGGCCGATCACTACGGAAATCGGCATGGCGGGGCCGTTTTTCTATGCCGAGGATTATCACCAGCAATATCTTCACAAGGTGCCGAACGGCTATTGCGGGCTGAAGGGCACCGGAGTCGTCTGTGCCGGCTGACCTTTCCGCTTCGGCGGCCCGAATACGCGGTTGACCTTGCGATGGCGCAGTGTTACACCACGCGCTCACTGGATTTCACTCTCAGCTCCGGAGCCGAACATGAAAGTCGCAAGCTCGCTGAAAACCCTGAAGACACGTGACCGCAACTGCCAGGTCGTGCGTCGCCGTGGTCGTCTCTATGTGATCAACAAGCGCAACCCGCGCATGAAGGCTCGCCAGGGCTGATACGCCCTGACATGAGCATGCGATGACGGTCGGCCTAGCCGGCCGTTTTTGTTTGGCTGAGGTCCATATGTCCGAGGCGGTGCGGCGATTAGGTCGCGCTGCGACGCTGACAAGCGCGGCATGATGCACTATTTAGGAGGTGCGCCAGGTTCCCAGCGGAGCAGACAGATGCAGATGCCAGCCCCAGACCAGTCCGTACTTGACCGCCGCGATGATATCTGCGCGGCGCTGAAATCCATTGTCCCTGCCGAATGCGTGATCGATTCACGCGAAAGCATGCGCGCCTTCGATGCGGACGGTCTTTCGGCCTATCGCCAGCTGCCTCTTGCGGTGGTTCTGCCGGAAACCGTGGACCAGATCGCCGCCGTGATGAAATGGTGCCATCACCAGGGCGTCAAAATTGTGCCACGGGGCGCCGGCACCTCCCTGTCGGGCGGGGCCCTGCCTCTCGAGGACGCCGTGCTGCTCGGCCTTGGCAAATTCAACCGCATTCTTGAAATCGATTATGACAACCGCTGTGTCGTGGCGCAGCCGGGTGTCACCAACCTTGCCATTACACATGCGGTGCAGGCCGACGGATTCTATTACGCCCCGGACCCGTCAAGCCAGATCGCCTGTTCGGTTGGCGGCAATGTGGCGGAGAATTCCGGCGGTGTGCACTGTCTGAAATACGGATTGACGACAAACAACCTTCTTGGTGTCGAGATCGTCACGATGGAGGGTGAAGTCCTGCGCCTTGGCGGCAAGCATCTTGACGCTGGCGACTATGACCTTCTTGGCGTCATGACCGGCTCGGAAGGGCTTCTTGGTGTCGTCAGCCAGGTCACGCTCCGCATTCTGCAAAAGCCGGCGACAGCGCGCGCGCTGCTTGTCGGGTTCGAGGATACCGGCGATGCCGGCACCGCTGTTGGCGACATTATCGCCGCCGGGATCATTCCGGCCGGCATGGAGATGATGGACGGGCTGGCGATCCAGGCTGCCGAGGATTTCGCCAATGCCGGATATCCGCGCGAGGCGGCGGCCCTGCTGATCATCGAGCTTGACGGGCCGCAGGTCGAGGTGGATGCGCTGATCGAACGTGTCGAAACCATTGTGCGGGCTGCCGGCGCAAGCTCTGTTCGGGTCAGCCAGTCCGAGGAGGAGCGCAACCTGTTCTGGGCCGGCCGGAAGTCGGCCTTTCCTGCAGTCGGGCGGATCTCGCCGGATTATCTGTGCATGGATGGCACCATACCGCGCCGCCGTCTGCCTGACATGATGCGCCGGATGGCCTCGCTGAGCCAGAAATACGGCCTTCGGGTCGCCAATGTGTTCCATGCCGGCGACGGCAATCTGCATCCCTTGATCCTGTTTGATGCCAACCAGCCCGGTGAGCTTGAGCGCGCCGAGGAATTTGGCGCCGACATTCTTCGTGGCTGTGTCGAGATGGGCGGCGTTCTGACAGGCGAGCACGGCGTCGGGGTTGAAAAACGCGACCTGATGAACATCCAGTTCACGGAGGATGACCTGAAGCAGCAGCAGCGTCTGAAATGTGCATTCGATCCCGGGCATCTTCTGAACCCCGGCAAGGTGTTCCCGCATCTTCATCGCTGTGCCGAGCTTGGGCGCCTCCACGTCCATAAGGGCAAGCTTCCCCACCCCGACCTGCCGCGTTTCTAGGTCCGGTCTGAAGGCGTTCAAGACCATGACGGATTTTCAAGTCGCCGATCTCAGTGAAGCGCGTGACGTCATCCAGCAGGCGGTGGCAGAGAAGACGAGGCTTGAGCTTGTGGGTGCTGGCACCAAGCGGCATCTGGGCCGCGCCGCGTCCTATGACAGTGTCCTTGATGCCAGCGCGATGTCCGGAATTGTTGACTACCAGCCTGAAGAGCTGGTGCTGACTCTGCGTGCCGGCACGCCGATGAACATCGTCGAGGACGCCCTTGCTGATGCGCGGCAGATGCTGGCCTTCGAGCCGCCAAGCATGACCCGCATCCTGGGCGAGGCGAAGCAGGGCGTTCGCGGAACCATTGGCGGGGTCATCGCCGCCAACCTGTCAGGACCGCGCCGGCTGACGGCCGGGGCGGCGCGTGACTTTCTGCTGGGGTTCGAGGCGGTGTCTGGACGCGGCGAGCTGTTCAAGTCGGGCGGCAAGGTGATGAAGAATGTCACCGGATATGATCTGTCAAAGCTGATGTGCGGGTCTTTCGGAACGCTTGGTGTGATGGACGAGATCACGCTGAAGACGCTGCCGGCGCCGGAGACAAGCTGTTCTCTGCTTGTTGGCGCGGACACCTTTGCTGATGCTGTGGCAAGAATCGGCGCTATTTTCGCAACGCCGCATGAACCTGGAGCTGCCGCCATTCTGCCGGCCGTTATCGCCGCCGAGGAGGGGGTCGGAAGCGGTGCTTCCTTCACCGCCGTGATCAGGCTGGAGGGAATCGAGGCATCGGTGGCTGACAGGATTGGCCATCTTCTGTCGCTGACGGGTGGCGAGACGCTTGCCGAGGCCGCGAGCGTCAGGCTTTGGCGGCGCATTCGCGACGTTCAGCCCATAGCGGAAAAGCCCATCGATATCTGGAAGGTCTCCTGCGCGCCATCCGATGCGCCAAAGGTGATTGCAGCGCTCGATCCGAGGCAGGATGTCAGGATGTTGGCGGACTGGGCCGGGGGTCTGATCTGGATCGGGGGTCCGTCGCCAAGGATCGGGCCTGCACTGCGTGAGGCGGTCGCGGGCCTCGATAGCGGTTTTGCCATGCTGGTGCGTGACGTGTCCGTCACCCGTGAGAAGATCGCCGCTTTCCAGCCTTTGTCCGGCGGTCACTATGAACTTCACAAGCGCGTCAAGGCATCCTTCGACCCGCTTGGTGTGCTGAATTACGAGCGCATGCACGAAGGGATCTAGGAGCTGCCATGCAAACGCACTTTACCGAGGCCCAGCTCCAGGACCCGCAGATCCGCGAGGCGGATTCCATTCTGCGCAAATGCGTCCATTGTGGCTTCTGCACCGCCACCTGTCCGACCTATGTGATGACGGGTGACGAGCGCGACAGCCCGCGGGGACGGATCTGGCTCATGCGCGAGCTGCTTGAGTCACCGGAAACGGTGTCCGCCGACACCGGCTACCACCTTGACCGCTGCCTTGGCTGCCTTGCCTGTACCACCACCTGCCCGTCGGGGGTGGATTATCACCATCTGATAGAGATCGGGCGCGAAAGACTGGACTCGAGAGTGACGCGCCCGCTTGCCGACAGAGTGATGAGGCGCGCCCTTGCGAGCGTGATTCCGCATGCCGGCCGATTCCGGATGATGATGCGGCTTGGCAGGATCGGCGCGTTCTTTGCGCCGCTGCTGCCAAAACTGATGCGCGTGGCACTTGCCAAGCTGCCGAAGAAACTGCCGCCGCTTGACCGGGTTGGCAACAGGACCATGACCTTCAAGCCGCGGGCAACAGCTACACGCCGTGTCATCCTTCTGGCAGGCTGTGCTCAGCGCGCGCTCGACCCGAGAATCAACGCCAGCACCATCCGCGTTCTGAACAAGCTCGGTATTGAAGTGACCGTCCGGCAGGAAGCGCATTGTTGCGGGGCGCTGGCCCATCACATCGGCGATTCCGGCGCGGCGCGCGCCGCCGTTCGCGCCACACTGCTGTCCTGGCAGGAGGAGTTGGCGAAGGGCGATGTCCACGCCATTGTCGCCAACGCGTCAGGCTGCGGCACCATGGTCAAGGATTACGCCCATCTGGTTGGTGATGACCCGGAGCTTGCCGACATCGCCGGGCGCGTTTCAGGGCTGGCCCGCGATATAACCGAGGTGCTTGCCGGCCTGCCGCTTGCCAGCATCACGGAAACGGCGCCACAGGGCCGCGGGCCGATCACCTACCATTCTGCCTGCTCTCTGCAGCACGGCCAGAAGATCCACGATCTTCCGATGCAGCTTCTGCGCGAGGTCGGGTATGAGGTGAAACAGCCGCTGGAGCCCCATTTGTGCTGCGGGTCCGCCGGTGTCTACAACATTCTGCAGCCGGAGATGGCTGACGGGCTTCGCAGCCGCAAGCTCGAGAATATCAGCCGCGCCGGTGCGCCAATGGTGGCGGCAGGCAATATCGGCTGTATCCAGCAGCTGGATGACGAGATCCCGGTGCGCCACACCATCCAGTACATAGACTGGGCCTGTGGCGGGCCTCCAGCGGTCTAGCCGCGGCCAATCAGCCGATATCGAAAAAGTCGTTGCCCTTGTCGTCGGTGACGATGAAGGCCGGGAAATTCTCCACTTCGATCCGCCACACCGCTTCCATCCCGAGCTCGGGATACTCTAGAAGCTCAACCTTCTTGATCGATTCCAGCGCCAGCTTCGCCGCCACCCCGCCAATGCTGCCAAGATAGAATCCGCCATGCTGCTTGCAGCTTTCGCGGACCTGGCGTGACCTGTTGCCCTTCGCCAGCATCACCATCGAGCCGCCGGCCGCCTGGAATGTCGAGACATAGCTGTCCATGCGTCCGGCAGTGGTCGGCCCGAAGGAGCCGGAGGGCAGGCCTTCCGGTGTCTTCGCCGGGCCGGCATAATAGACCGGATGGTCCTTGAAATAGTCGGGAAGACTGCCCTCGGCGTCGAGCCGCTCCAGAAGCTTGGCGTGGGCGATGTCGCGCGCCACGATCAGCGGGCCGGTCAATGCCAGCCTTGTCGCCACCGGATGCTGGCTGAGTGTGGCCAGGATCCCCGCCATCGGACGGTTCAGGTCGATGGCGACGGCAGGCATCTCATCTTCGGCCGTGTCGGGAAGAAAACGTGCCGGATCGCGCTCCAGCCTCTCAACGAAAATGCCGTCAGGCGTGATTTTCGCCAGCGCCTGCCGGTCGGCAGAGCAGGATACCCCTATGCCGATAGGACAGGAGGCGCCGTGCCGTGGCAGACGGATGACGCGAACATCATGGCAGTAATATTTGCCGCCGAATTGCGCCCCGATCCCCAGATCGCGGGTGATCTGCAGGATCTCGGCCTCCCATTCGGTATCGCGCCAGGCATGGCCAAGTTCGTTGCCCTCTCTCGGCAGCCCGTCAAGGGCGCGGATCGAGGCCTGCTTGACAGTCTTCAGATTGTATTCCGCCGAAGTGCCGCCGATCACCACCGCAAGGTGGTAGGGCGGACAGGCCGAGGTGCCAAGATCAAGAATGGCGGACCGGATGAAGTCGCGAAGCCCGTCCGGGTTCAGAACGGCCTTGGTCTTCTGGTGAAGGAAGGTCTTGTTCGCTGACCCGCCGCCTTTCTGGATGAAAGCGAATTTGTACTCCATGCCCTTGCCGGCATAGAGTTCGATCTGGGCTGGCAGGTTGGTGGCGGTGTTCACCTCGTCGAACATGCTGGTCGCGGCAAGCTGCGAGTAGCGAAGATTGCTTTCCTGATAGGTGTCGTAGACTCCGCGCGACAGCGCCTCGCCGTCATCGCCGCTGACGAGAACATGGTCGCCGCGGGTGCCCGAGATGATGGCGGTGCCGGTGTCCTGGCACATCGGCAGCAGGCCGTCAGCGGCGACCACCGCGTTCTTCAGCATCTCCAGCGCGACAAACCTGTCATTCTGGGTGGCCTCCGGGTCATCCAGGATGGCGCGAAGCTGCGCCAGATGGCTGCTGCGAAGAAGGTGCGAGATGTCGGTAAAGGCGCGCTGCGCCAGCAGGCGCAGACCTTCTGCTTCGACTTTCAGGAACGTCTCGCCGCCAAGATCGACTGTCTGCACATGCTTGTCGGTGACAAGGTCATACTCGGTCGCATCCGGTGCCTGCGGGAACATGGGGCTATAGGCGAAATCGGTCATGGCTTGGTCCGCTGGACGAGATGGTTGTCGGCAGAGATATCAGGAGGGGGATTTGCGGAAGCTGTCGAGCGAGACAACCTCGGCGCTTTCGCCAGACGCGGTATCTCCGGCTGCCGGGCCTGCCGTGGCCCCGCCATCGCTGTCCTGCTCGGCGTCAGCCTCGGCCTCGTCACCGGTTCCGAACTGCAGGCCGAATCCGACCGACGGATCGTTGAAGCTTGTCACCGCATCGAACGGCACGGTCATGGTGGATGGCTTGCCGCCGAAGAACAAGGTCACGGTGAATTCGGTGTCGGTGACGACAAGATCGGCAAACTGATGCTGCAGCACGATGGTGATGCTGTCCGGGTGCTGTGCCCGCAGCCCGTCCTCCATTTCCACCCCGGGATGGGTGGTGCTGAAGGCGATGTAGAAATGGGTTTCGCCGGGAAGTCCTGCCTGCTCGGTGATCCGCAGGGCAGACCGCACCACCATGCGCAGACAATCCTCCACCAGCAGCTCGTAATTCAGTCCGGTGAATTCCTGTCCGTTATCCGTCATTCTGCACACCTGTATCGGGCATGGCGCCTGTGGAAGAAGTGGAACGCTTCTGTTGCCAGGTGCGTTCCGAACCCCGCCAGCCCGAGCTCAATCGGACTGGACTTAAGATCGGTTACTCCCGCTGCCGTTAGGCTGCGATTGCGACCGGAGCAGTGTTGTCGTTTGCAACTACTACATGGCCCGATAACGGCGGGTACCATACCGAGCGAAAATACTGCCTTTACCACATGCGTCGATCCTGTTTCGCCCCCAGTCTTTCAGCCCCTGTGTTGCATCCGCTGTCTCGCATCCGCATGTCAGTGTCGGCTGAAATGGTGGAGGCGCCGGGTACCGCCCCCGGGTCCGCTCTGCTTATTTCACAGCACGTTTATCGCCATAGCCGGCAAGCCGGCCCAAATAATATAAGGGCAGGGGGTGATCTTTGGAAGCGCTGTTTTGACGGGCTCCTGCCCCCGTGAATTGCACCCATATTCTACAGGGGGCTGCTTGCTTGCGCCGCGGCGGTATTGCGGGTTGATCAGCCCTTCCGGGCGTGCGACCTTGCCAAACAGTCCCGACACGCGCGCAAACAGGCTTTCCGCAATGCAGCAATATCTCGATCTTCTGGCACGTGTTCTCGAAGAGGGGGTCGACCGTGGCGACCGGACCGGCACCGGCACCCGCGCCGTTTTCGGGCATCAGATGCGGTTCGACTTGTCGGCAGGCTTTCCCCTTTTGACGACAAAGAAGCTCCATACGCGCTCGATCTTTCACGAGCTGCTGTGGTTCATCAAGGGCGACACCAACATCCGATATCTTCAGGAGCACGGTGTCTCGATCTGGGATGAATGGGCCGACGAGAATGGCGATCTTGGCCCTGTCTATGGCAAGCAATGGCGCCGATGGGAGTCCCCTGACGGCACCGAAATCGACCAGCTTGCCGATCTCGTGGCGGCGATCCGCGCAACCCCGGAATCGCGCCGGCTGATGCTGTCGGCATGGAACCCGGCTGACCTGCCGAACATGGCGCTCCCGCCCTGCCACTGCCTCTTCCAGTTTTTCGTGGCAGAGAGCAGGCTGTCCTGCCAGCTTTATCAGCGCAGCGCCGATATCTTCCTCGGCGTGCCGTTCAACATCGCCTCCTATGCGCTGCTTACCCACATGATCGCCGCCGTCTGCAGTCTGAAGCATGGGGAATTTGTCCACACGCTCGGAGATGCGCATCTCTATCACAATCATTTCGATCAGGCGCGCCTGCAGCTCACGCGCGAACCCGGGCCGCAGCCGCAGCTGGTCTTGCACCGAGTGCCGGACAGCATCGATGATTTCACCTACCAGGATTTCGAGATCACCGGGTATGAGGCGCAGCCGAACATTCCAGCGCCGATCGCTGTGTAGCCGTGGCGGCCTCGCTTGAAATGGTGGCCGTGGTGGCCATGGCCCAAAACCGTGTGATCGGTGACGGCGCCGGGCTGATCTGGCATCTTCCGGCCGATCTGAAACGGGTCAAGTCGCTGACCATGGGATGCCCGCTGATCATGGGGCGCCGGACCTGGGATTCCATCGGCCGCGCGCTTCCCGGCCGGGCCAGTGTGGTGATGACGCG
>JBMHCH010000052.1:0-4935 GCA_049890015.1 Puniceispirillaceae bacterium (SeqCode) | reverse complement strand
GGGGCCCCCAAAAAGCATCATTCCTAAGACAGCGGTAAGAACTGCAAACCCAGCAAAACCGTCATGACCGTCAATCATGTTGAAGGCATTAGTCAACCCAACGACTGCAAAGATCGTGAACGGGATACCGAAGGTGCCAAGCTCAATGTCAACTATCCATGCAAAGCTTCCAAGATCTTTGACGTACAGTTCTGTGACTGCAATGACGCTAACGCAGGACAAAGTTTGAATAACCAAACGGATCCGCCAGCCTACTGAACGCAAGTCGTCAATAAAGCCCACAATGACTACAGGTCCTGACAGCAAAAGGATTTGAAGGATGACACTGGATGTAGACGGTGACAGCAGTGATCCGAAAAGAATTACTACATAAATCAAAATCCCTCCGATTAGAGGTATGTCGCCGTCATGGTTTTTCCTTCCACCAGGCCTGTCTACCAGCTTAACTTTCATAGCAACCTGGCGGCCGATAAACATTCCAACTATACCAATTACTAACGCTGATATTGCAATCGGGAGGTGCAAGGATCGTAACCGTGTTTCAGTGCAAGAGACGTGAGGGAAGCACAACTTCCAATTTGAAGCTAGCGTGACTGAGAACGCTATCAAACTTAGGAATTTTGAGCGGCATGACGTTCACAAATTATAGCTCCGTTGTCAATTTAAGCAAAATTGCACCACCGTAATCCTCTCATTGCTGTTGGTCGCATAGAGGACTTTTCTTAGGGGCAAAAACGCGAGGAAATGTAGATTGAAGATCAGCGTTGTCTCAAAATATATGGTCATGCCCGGTAAGGGGCCGAATCCACGATGGTATCATTTGGCAGTGGCTATGCGCAGGCTAGGGTACGACGTTAGTCTAGTGACGTCGAATTCAAACCACATATCAGAATACCAAATGGAAAACTCCTCCACCGCCAATGTTAAATTTCATGGTGTGGAATATCTTGTCCTCAAGACACGCCAATACAACCGCACCGCAAGCATCGCCCGTGTGATCAGCTGGTTCGATTTTGATTTCAAACTTTTCCGCAATTTCCGACATATGACCCCTGATGTGGTGGTGATATCATCGCTGTCCCTGACCTCAATCATCTTTGGAATTTATCTGAAATGGCGCCACGGAAGCCGTCTTGTCTTCGAAATTCGTGATATCTGGCCATTGACAATGATAGAGGAGGGAGGCTTCAGCCGCTGGCATCCACTGGCGGTGTATTTGCGGTTTATTGAAAAGTGGGGCTACCGGCGCGCCGACCTGATTGTTGGCACGATGCCGAACCTGAAACAGCATGTGAATGAATCCGGGATCCGCAAGCCGGACGATGCCTTTCATACATGCGGCATCGGCGTGGCGCCGGATCGCGCGGCCGATGTCGCCGCCTTTGCCTTTTCGCCGGAGGTGGAAGCCCTGCTTCGCGGGCGCACGATTATCGGCTATTGCGGCAGTATCGGGCTGACCAACAATCTGCATGATTTCGTGCGCTATATGGATGACTGCACGCGTGACGATGTGGTGTTCGTCATTGCCGGCGACGGGGCAGACCGCCAGACATTTGAGTCTCGGCTGAAGGATCATCAGAATGTGGTGTTCCTTGGCAGGATCGCGCCGGATCAGGTCCAGGCCTTCCTGCGACGTTGCGACATCCTGTTCCTGTCCACCTTGCCAAGCAAGGTCTGGGACTATGGACAGTCGATGAACAAGATTGTCGATTACATGCTCGCCGGCAAATTTATCATTGCGCAATATACTGGTTATCCCTCCTTCATCAATGAGGCCGGTTGCGGCGTGTTCACTGATGGCGCAGGGCTTGGCGACTGTCTTGACGCGGCGATCGACATGCCGGCGGCAAGCCGTGATGCGGCTGGCCTTGCCGGTCGTGAATGGCTCCTTGAACATCAGAGCTACGAAACGCTGGCGCGTGACTATCTGCAAAAAATCGAAAGCTGCGCACGAAGCGCGTCCTAGCGGGGGTGGCTGGCGGCTCTGCTGATGACATCTGCCGCCGCGTCGGCGATGGCGCCCATGGTGACCTTGTCGATGGTCGGATGCACCAGGAAGGCAATGCTGTCCTCGCCAAGCAGGTGTGCCACCGGCAGCGGCGTTTCCGGTCGGCTCTGGTCACCGTCAAATGCCTTTTCCAGATAGATCTCGGCGCAGGATCCCTGCATGCAGGGAACCCCCTGTTCCTGAAGGGCGGCGACCAGGTCATCACGTGACCACCCATCCTTCAGATTGTCCGGTCTGACAAACAGGTAGAACCTGTACCAGGCATGACGGCATCCCTTTGAAGAGCAGTCACCAGCGCATCCCCGGCACAGATATTCCGGCAGGCGGACGGGTCCGTCTGCGCTGGCGAACTCCTCAAGGCGCGCACTCAGGATCTGGGCGTTGCGCTGGCGTTCCGCTGACCATTCGGACATGCGTTGCAGCTGAATCAGACCAATCGCCGACTGCATCTCGGTCAGGCGCCAGTTTGTGCCGAACCTGTCATGCAGCCATCTGAACCCCGGGCGTTCAGCCGGTGCGTGAACCGCATCAAAATCCTTGCCGTGATCCTTGATGCTCCACATGTGTTTCCACAGGACTTCATCATTGCAGGTGACCATCCCGCCTTCACCGCCGGTTGTCATGATCTTGTCCTGGCAGAAGGACCAGGCGGCGACATCGCCAAGCCCCCCAACCGGGCGGCCCTTATAGAGCGCGCCATGGGCCTGCGCGCAATCCTCGATCAGCTTGATGTCGCGGCTTTCACAGGCAGATCTGATGGCATCCATATCGCATGGCCAGCCGGCGAGATGCACGCAGATGATGGCCTTCGTGTTGGCACAGATCGCGTCCTTGACAGTGGCCGGGTCGATGTTCTGGCTATCCGCGCCGACATCCACAAAGCGGGGTCGCGCGCCTGCGTTGGCGATAACGGATGCCGAGGCTATGAAACTGCGTGGCGTGACGATGACTTCATCCGTGCTGTTTCCGCCATATCTTGCCCCGATGCCAAGACCGGCAAGGCACAGCTCCAGCGCCACGGTGCCATTCGCAACAGCAATGGCGTGGTTTGTCCAGCACCAGGTTGCGAAGGCGTCCTCGAATTCCCTTGTGACCGATCCTGTCCAGTAATTCACCTTGCCGGATCGCAGAACCGCGGCAACCGCCTCGATCTCCTCTTCGGTATAGTTTGGCCAGGGTGGTGGTGAGAAACGTGTCATTTTAAGCCTGTCTCCGCGTATGGCATGGCCCTGAAGGCAAGGTGAAGCAAACCCTGAGGCGCACCGGTCTATTCACCAAATTTCCTGGCTTCGCCTGCCCGCCGGAACCCGCTTGCGGTAAGCACCACCATAGGGGTCTTTAGCATGATTGCCATGTCGAGCCATATCGACTGCGTTTCCACGTAGCGGACATCAAGCTCCAGTTTCTCGTCCCATGACAGCTCGTTCCGGCCCGTGATCTGGGCAAGTCCGGTAAGGCCCGGTTTCAACTCAAGTCGCCGGGCCTGTCTTGCTGAATACCGGTCATCATATTCTGGCAGCAGCGGGCGCGGTCCGACAAGGCTCATGGACCCGCCGAGCACATTCAGAAGCTGTGGTATTTCATCGATACTGAATTTTCGCAGCAACAGGCCGCAGGGGGTCACCCGCATCTCGTCATTCTTCCCGTCGGAACTATCCGCCGTCATCGTTCGAAGCTTGAAGACCTGAAAGGGTGCGCCGTCCTTTCCGCTCCTGCGCTGCAGGAACAGGATCGGACGACCCATGCTGACAAGAACGGCAAGGCATCCTGTCAAAAGCAGGGGGGACAGCATTATCAGAAGCAGGCTTGCCCCGATCACATCCACAATCCGCTTGGTCGTTGCCGGATGTGTCATGAGAATACCCGTCCGGTGTGGTTTGCCCGTGCCACGCGCGCCGGGTTCCCGGTGCAGACCACTCCGTCGGGAATATCCTTTGTGACGACCGCGCCCATGCCGACAATGGTCGACTTGCCGATTCTGACCTGCTCTCTGACCTGCGCGCCCATGCCTACATAGCTGCGCTCGCCAATGCGCGCCGCGCCACCGATGGTTGCCTGGAGTGAGATGCAGCAATCCCGGTCCAGGACTGTGTCATGTGTGACAATCGCGGCAGTGTTCACGGAGACGTTCTGGCGCAGCTGCGCGCGTGCCTGGATCGAGCAGAATGGGGCGATGATGCATCCCTCATCGACGCTGGCATGGTCCGAAACAAAGGCTAGCGGAGACATGACCGTCGCAAGCTGCAGCCCCGCGTCGACGGCCTTCTTGCGAAGGTTGGCGCGAATGTCCGGTTCGCCAACACCGATGGTGACCATGGAGCCAGGCACCGTTTCCGCAAGATTGACCACCGGACGGCCGACAATCCTTTCGCCTGACCGCGCGTCATCGATAAAGCCGGTGTCGATATCCGTATGCCCACGCGCGTGAAGCATGTGGTGAAGTATGTCCATGGTCTCGGCGCCATGGTCGCCCGCGCCGTAAATGTACCAAGTTGCCACGCGCCACGCTCGCTTCGGTCTCGTTGCGGCTAGCAAGCCGTCAAACAGTCGTCATCATTGCGTGAAAGCATAAACGCCTACCCTGGGTCCCGCCAGTGCAAAGGCTGCTGTTGCCATTTCCATATGTCCTTTTGGCGTGATACAACGCCGTCGGGCGTTCACTGGTGGTTAATCTGAATGGCAACAAACCGGCAATCCGCGCAGATTGACATCTGCCACCTGAGTTCCGCGCATGGGCGCGATGATGTCCGTATCGGCGCGAAGATGGCGCGATCCGCCATTCAGGATGGAATGTCTGTCGCCTTCATTGTGGCGGACGGACAGCCAGACGAAACAGTCGATGGGCTGCGCATTGTCGGGGTGCGGCGCTATCGTCGGCGGCTGGCGCGCATCGTGTTCGGGCCTGTCGCCGTATTCCGGGCGGCGCT
>JBMHCH010000051.1:0-26140 GCA_049890015.1 Puniceispirillaceae bacterium (SeqCode) | reverse complement strand
CCGACCGTTGGCGCGGAACTTGCCGAAAAGGGCATTCTGGCGGTGGCCTGCGCCCTGCTGGCGATCATGGTCTATATCTGGTTCCGTTTCGAATGGCAGTTTTCCATCGCCGCGATCATGGCACTTGCCCATGACGTTCTGTCCACCATCGGTCTGTTTGCCCTGACCGGGTTCGAATTTAACCTGGCCACTGTCGCAGCCATCCTGACCATCGCCGGATATTCGATCAACGACACGGTGGTGGTGTTCGACCGGGTGCGGGAAAATCTTCGCCGGTACAAGTCCTATGACCAGCCGGCCATCCTGAACATGTCGCTGAATGAAACATTGTCCCGCACGGTGATGACATCGGTGACAACCCTGCTGGCGCTCCTCGCCATCGTCCTGTTCGGCGGCGCGGTGCTTCGGGATTTCGCGCTGGCCATGATGTGGGGCGTTCTGATCGGCACCTATTCATCTGTTTTCGTCGCTGTCGGAATGCTGGCCTTCTTCGATCTGAAGCGGCATCTGGACGAAGATGACGATCCCGGCGCCGTCAAGGACGAGGCCTGACCCGCCAGATGGTCGAGATCCGGCAGTTCGGTGACGGCAGCGACCTGCAACTGATCCATGGGTATGGTGATGGCGGCTTCCGCGTCTCCGGTGAACGGCACAGGGGAAGCCTGTTCCTGTTGCCGCGCCAAGCACAGATCTGGACTCCGCCAGCTCAGCTTGACGATCTTGCCGTGGGCGATCTTCTGCCCCTGATGGATCCTACGGAGATTCCTCTGCTCATCCTTGGTGCCGGCGAGGCGCCGATGCATCCTTTCACCAGTCTCGGGACAGAAATGCGCGCCAACGGGATCGCTTTCGAGGTGTTGTCGACCGCCGCTGCATGCCGGACATGGAATGTCCTGATGAGCGAGGGGCGCGCCGCCGCCGCGGCACTTGTCGCCCTGCCATGAAACAGTCGATGACCGGGGCGTGGCCTGCACTTCGCGACCGTGATCGTGATCTTGCGCTGGCCCTGCTGTTCGCGCCCGCACATAGCCGTGACATTCTTGCCGACAGGCTGAACCTTGCTCTTGAATGCGAGGCGGCCATGCGTGTCGCGTCCGAACCGATGCTGGCTGCCATCCGGCTTCAATGGTGGGTTGAAGCCATCGAAACAGGCCGGCATGAACAGGTGCCGCTCATGATGCGTCTTTGGACACGCATTGAGGCAAACCAGATCGACGCTTCTCTCGTGACCGAGCAGATCGGCCTGTGGCAGGATCGGCTTGCCGCCGCGCCGGAGGATGCGGGCGCATGCTGGGCCGACTGTTTCGCCATGCTGGCACCGGACCATGCCGGCCTCGCCAGGAGCATCGCGGAGTCCCTGTTCGCCGGGGCGGTGCCCCTGTCGAATGTTGAGCTTGAAAGTCTCAAAGAGCCGAATGCGCGGTGGCTCTGGATGCTTGGCAGGCTTGCCATTCACAGGCAGTCAGGCGCGGCATCGGATGACCCTCTGCTGGTATGGCGGATGCTGTGGTGGCGTCTGGCCGGCTAGATCCGGCCGCTCATGTGCGGGTCAGGCCGCCATCATCCGCGATGACCAGCCCGTGAAGGAGGCAAGCGCGCGCTTTGCATAGGCCGCCTTGCGGTCGCGCCCGCGAAGCTTGCGCTTTTTGCCGTTCGGTGTCGTCACCAGATCTATCGGGGGAAACAGGCCGAAATTGACATTCATCGGCTGGAATGTGTCGGCGTCCGCGCCGCCGGTAATGTGCGCCAGAAGCGCGCCATGCGCGGTATCCACCGGTGGCGCTGTCCAGCTCGCGCCCGTGGCCTGCGCCGCCGCCATCATGCCGGTCATCAGACCGATGGCGGCTGATTCGACATATCCCTCGACGCCGGTGATCTGGCCGGCGAAGCGCAATGCCGGCCGTGCCTTCATCCTGAGCTCTTCGTCAAGAAGACGCGGCGCATTGATGAAGGTGTTGCGATGCAGGCCGCCAAGCCGCGCGAACTGCGCCTCCTCAAGTCCGGGGATCGTCTGGAAGACACGGACCTGTTCGGCATATTTCAGCTTCGTCTGGAAGCCGACCATGTTGTAGAGCGTGCCAAGCGCGTTGTCCTGGCGAAGCTGGATCACGGCATGCGGACGGCTGCCGTCATGGGCATTGGTCAGGCCGACAGGCTTCATCGGGCCGAAGCGCAATGTCTCGTGGCCGCGGGACGCCATCACCTCGATCGGCATGCAGCCTTCGAAATAGGGGGTGTTTTCCTCCCACTCGCGGAAGCTCATCTTCTCGCCGGTCAGAAGCGCGTCAATGAAGGCGTCATATTGCGGCTTGTCCATGGGGCAGTTGATGTAATCCTTGCCATCGCCGCCATCGGTTGATTTGTCATAGCGCGACTGGAACCAGGCCTTGTCCATATTGATGCTGTCGAAATGAATGATGGGGGCAATGGCGTCGAAGAATGCGAGGTCTTCCTCGCCGCCGGTGCTGCGCACCATTTCGGCAAGCGCCGGCGAGGTGAGGGGGCCTGTGGCGACAATGACATTGTCCCAGTCCGCTGGAATCTCGGTAACCTCGCCGCGGGAAACCGTGATCATCGGGTGCGATTCGAGAATGGCCTGAACGCCGGTGGAAAACCCGTCCCGGTCCACCGCCAGCGCGCCGCCCGCCGGCACCTTGTGTTCATCGGCTGCCGCCATGATCACCGATCCCATCATCCGCATCTCGGCATGAAGCACACCGACGGCATTTGCCTCGGCATCATCGGAACGGAAGCTGTTGGAGCAGACAAGCTCGGCCAGCCCTTCGGTCTGGTGGGCATCGGTCATTCGCACCGGCCGCATTTCATGAAGGATGACCGGGACACCGCGCTGCGCGATCTGGAAGGCCGCCTCGCTTCCCGCCAGCCCGCCGCCAATCACATGAACCGCGCCGTCATTGCCTGATAATGCCATGGTCTCAGCCTTTCGGTGTCAGCATGCGCGACAGATAAGTGCCTGTGTGCGAGCCTTTGACCTTCGCGACATCCTCGGGCGTTCCCTCGGCAACGATCATGCCGCCGCCATCGCCGCCTTCGGGCCCCAGATCGATGATCCAGTCCGCCGTCTTGATCACATCCATATTATGCTCGATGACAATCACCGTATTGCCCTGGTCGACGAGCTCCTGCAACACTTCCAGAAGCTTTGCGATATCATGGAAATGAAGGCCTGTGGTCGGCTCGTCAAGAATATATACGGTCCTTCCCGTGGCGCGTCGCGACAGTTCCTTTGACAGCTTCACGCGCTGCGCCTCGCCGCCGGACAGGGTCGTGGCCTGCTGTCCGATGCGGACATAGCCAAGACCGACCCGGTACATGGTTTCCAGCTTTTCGCGGATAGACGGCACGGCCTTGAAGAACTCGACACCTTCTTCCACTGTCATTTCAAGCACATCCGCGATAGACTTGCCACGGAATGTGATCTCCAGTGTCTCGCGGTTATAGCGGCGTCCCTTGCAGGAATCACAGGTGACATAGACATCGGGAAGGAAGTGCATCTCGATCTTGATCAGACCATCGCCCTGGCAGGCTTCGCAGCGCCCGCCCTTGACGTTGAAGGAAAAGCGGCCCGGCGCGTAGCCGCGCGCCTTCGCTTCGGGCAGGCCGGCGAACCACTCCCGGATCGGGGTGAACGCGCCGGTGTAGGTGGCCGGATTCGAGCGCGGCGTACGCCCGATCGGCGACTGGTCGATATCGACCACCTTGTCGAGAAGTTCAGCGCCAAGGATACCCTTGTGCGGGGCGGGCATTTCGCGCGCCTTGTGAAGGCGCCGGGCCAGCCCCTTCCACAGGGTCTCCAGAACAAGCGTCGACTTGCCGCCGCCGGATACGCCGGTCACGCAGGTCAGGACGCCAAGCGGGAAATCAACCGTCACATCATGCAGATTGTTGCCGCTTGCCCCTTCGACGCGCACCATCCGGCCCTTCTTCGCCTTGCGGCGCCTTTTCGGAACAGCGATTTCCTGTTTTCCGGACAGGTACTGGCCGGTGAGAGAGGCCTCGCTGGCAATGATCTGGTCCGGCGTGCCTGCGGCGACAACCTGGCCGCCATGAACACCGGCCCCCGGGCCCATGTCGATCACATAATCGGCAAGCCGGATCGAATCCTCGTCATGCTCGACCACGAGAACCGTGTTGCCAAGATCGCGGAGCCGCACCAGTGTGGACAGCAGCCTGTCATTGTCGCGCTGGTGAAGGCCGATCGAAGGCTCGTCAAGGACATACAGGACGCCGGTTAGGCCGGAGCCGATCTGCGAGGCAAGCCGGATCCGCTGGGATTCACCGCCTGACAGCGTGCCGGAATTGCGCGCCATGGACAGATATCCAAGACCGACATTCACCAGAAACCCGAGGCGTTCATTGATTTCCTTCAGGATTCGCGCGGCGATTTCGGATTCCTGCCCGCGGAGCTTGTCGCCAAGGCCGGCAAACCAGTCGCGCGCGTCCCCGATCGACAGCCTGGAGATGTCGGAGATATCACTTGTATCGACCTTGACCGCCAGCGCCTCAGGCTTCAGCCGCTTGCCGCCACAGGCGTCGCAGGGATGGTTGGCGCGGAACTTCTCCATCTCCTCGCGCACCCAGGAGCTGTCCGTCTCGCGGTACCGCCTGGCCAGATTCGGCATGATGCCCTCGAACGGCCTTGTTGTCTTGTAGGAGCGCATGCCATCGTCGAACTCCATGGTCACCGCGACCTTGCCCGAGCCGTGAAGGATGATCGAACGGACATCCTCATCAAGCTCGGCGAACGGCATGTCGAGCGAGAAGTTGAACTGCCGCGCCAGTGACTCCAGCGTCTGGATGTAATAGCGCGAACTGCTGGATGCCCACGGCGCGAGGGCGCCGCCGCGAAGTGTCTGGCGGCCGTCAGGCACAACAAGCTGCTCGTCGAAATGGCTGCTGACGCCAAGACCGTCACAGGCAGGGCAGGCGCCGAAGGGATTGTTGAAGGAGAACAGCCGCGGCTCGATCTCGTCAATGGTGAAGCCGGACTCCGGGCAGGCGAAATTCGCCGAGAAAACGGTCCGCTCGCCACTGTCGGCGTTATCCGCGAAGGCAAGGCCGTCGGTCAGCCCAAGCGCCGTTTCCAGGGAATCGGCAAGGCGGGTCGACAGCTCGTCAGGATCGCCCTTGATGATCAGCCTGTCGACGACAAGCTCGATGTCGTGCTTGCGCTTCTTGTCGAGCTCGGGTGTCGCGTCGAGGTCGTAGATCTCGCCATCAATGCGCACACGGCTGAAGCCCTTGCGGTGGTAGTCGGCCAGTTCCTTTCGATACTCGCCCTTGCGGCCACGCACAACAGGCGCAAGCAGATACAGGCGCGTGCCGTCCTCCATCCCGAGAAGGATATCGACCATCTGGCTGACAGTCTGGCTGCGGATGGGAAGGCCGGTTGTCGGCGAATAGGGAATGCCGACCCGCGCCCACAACAGCCGCATATAGTCATAAATCTCGGTGACGGTGCCGACAGTCGATCGCGGGTTGCGCGATGTTGTCTTCTGCTCGATGGAAATGGCCGGTGACAGCCCCTCGATCAGGTCAACGTCGGGTTTCTGCATCATCTCGAGGAACTGACGCGCGTAGGCTGACAGCGATTCGACATAGCGCCGCTGCCCTTCGGCATAGATGGTGTCGAACGCAAGGGATGACTTTCCGGAGCCCGACAGGCCGGTCAGCACGACAAGACGGTCGCGGGGAAGGTCAATATTCACATCTGCGAGATTGTGCTCGCGCGCGCCGCGCACGGAAATCACCCGCGGCTCGGTGCGCACTGTGACGGCGTCCTGAGCAGGCGGATGGATATCTGGTGGAAGGTCCGGCGTGGCGGAGCCGGCGACCTGGCTGTTGAGCTTCTGCCCGGCAGCAGGCGGGGTTTTCTTGGTCTCGTTTGGCATCGCGCGAATATACCCGGGGTCCAGCAACCGGGCCAGCCAAAAGGCGCTGGCGCGGCAAAGGCGGCGTTACATGTTAGCAGTTGTCATTTGGGCATCCTGCCGGGTAATCTAAAGGTCCAATCCGCGCTTTTTACGCATATCTTCCGCATTCCACCCAAGAAGGAGCAAGACAGCCATGGCAGGCAGTGTGAACAAGGTGATTCTGGTCGGCAATCTGGGCCGCGACCCGGAGGTCAGAAGCAGCCAGGACGGCACCAAGATCGTCAATCTGTCGATTGCGACGTCGGAGCGCTGGAAGGACAGGATGAGTGGCGAGCCGCGCGAGCGCACCGAATGGCATCGCGTTGTGATCTTCAATGAAAATCTGGGCCGCGTTGCCGAGCAGTATCTTCGCAAAGGGTCCAGCGTCTATGTCGAAGGGCAGCTTCAGACCCGCAAATGGACCGATCAGCAAGGTGTTGAAAAATACACAACCGAGGTTGTTCTCGGGCGGTTCCGCGGTGAGCTCACCCTTCTTGGCGGGCGCGGTGACAGCGGCGGGTACGGCGACTCGGCGGGAGGCGGATATGGCGGCGGACAGAGCGCAGCCCCGGCCGCCCAGTCCGGCGGCGCCGCGGCTGCTCCGGCAAGTCCGCCCCCGATGCATGGCGGCGATGCTATTGATGATGATATTCCATTCTAAATCAGCGCGATAGAATATGAAGCTGACCCGTCCTTCCAACTGAGGGATGGGTCATTTTTTTTGCGGTCACATTTAACAATATTTTGAGGTTCGCCCTTTGTCTGTGGTATATATGTTGTGGTAGCGAACGCGATTATCGCAGACAGCCCATGGCCATCGTGAACATGGTGCCGTCATGGCTCCCGGAAAGGCACTAGGGACCTCTTTGACCAACACTTCAACACCGCCAGCAGACCCGGCAAGCCCGACCATCTCGATCTCCGAGGAGATGCGGAAATCCTATCTGGATTACGCAATGAGCGTGATTGTATCGCGCGCTCTTCCCGATGTCCGTGACGGGTTGAAGCCTGTCCATCGCCGCATCCTCTACGCGATGATGGAGGGCAATTACGACTGGTCGAAGCCGCCGCGCAAATCCGCCCGCATCGTCGGTGACGTGATGGGCAACTATCACCCGCATGGGGACAGCTCGATCTACGAGGCCATGGTGCGCATGGCGCAGGATTTTTCCATGCGTCTCCCCCTAGTCGACGGACAGGGCAATTTCGGATCGGTCGATGGCGACCCGCCAGCGGCGATGCGTTACACCGAATCAAGACTGGCGCGGGCTGCCGAAAGCCTGCTTCGCGATATCGACAAGGAAACTGTCGATTTCAGCGAGAACTATGACGAGACACAGCTTGAACCGACCGTTCTTCCGGCGGAATATCCGAACCTGCTGGTAAACGGTGCCAATGGCATCGCCGTCGGCATGGCCACCAATATTCCGCCGCACAATCCCCGTGAGGTGATCTCGGCCTGTGAAGCCTTCATCCGCGATCCCGACATTACCATCGAAGACCTGCTGGAGATTGTTCCCGGGCCGGATTTTCCGACCGGTGCGCTGATCATGGGGCGGGCCGGCATCCGCGACGCCTACACCACCGGCCGCGGGTCGGTAATGATGCGCGCCCGCGCCGAAATCGTCTCTGACGGGAAAGACCGCGAGACCATCATTGTCTCGGAGATACCGTATCAGGTGAACAAGGCCCAGCTGCTTGAGCGGATCGGAGAGCTTGTCCGCGAGAAGACCATCGAGGGTATTTCCGATATCCGCGACGAGTCCGACCGAACCGGCATGCGTATCGTGATCGAGGTGCGGCGCGACTCCGTCGGCGATGTGGTGCTGAACCAGCTGTACCGCCACACCAGGCTGCAAACGAGCTTTCCGGTGAACATGCTGGCGATGAACAGCGGCCGGCCCGAACAGATGGGCCTGAAGGACGTGATCGCGGCCTTCTGCGATTTCCGCAGGGAAGTGGTCACCCGGCGGTCGGTCCATCTTCTCGGCAAGGCCCGTGACCGGGACCACGTCCTGGCGGGACTTATGGTGGCGCTGGCTTCGATCGACGAGATCATAGAGCTGATCAAGCGCGCCCCTGATACCGAAACCGCCCGTAACCAGCTGTGCGAGAAAGCCTGGCCAGCGGCGGAAGTCGAGGCGTTCATCAGGCTGATTGACGACCCCGGTCATGAGGTGGTGGAGGGGCATTACCGTCTGTCGGAAACGCAGGCGCGTGCGATTCTTGAGCTGCGGTTGCAGCGGCTGACCGGCATGGAACGCGAGAAGCTTGCCGAGGAAACCAAGGAACTTGCCGAGAAGATCGCCGACTATCTGGATATCCTGGGATCCGCATCGCGGGTCAACGAGGTCGTTCTGGAAGAGCTTGCGGCGGCCCGCGAACGGCTGTCTGATGACCGCCGCACCGAAATTTCCGACCAGCTGGTGGACCAGGATGATGAGGACCTTATCCAGCAGGAGGACATGGTCGTCACTGTCAGCCACCGCGGCTATATCAAGCGGGTGCCGTTGTCGGTCTACCGGGCGCAGCGGCGCGGCGGCAAGGGTCGCGCCGGCATGAAAACGCGGGACGAGGATTTCGTGACCCGCCTGTTCGTGGCGAACACCCATACGCCGATCCTGTTCTTCACCTCTGCCGGCATGGTCTATCAGCTGAAATGCTACAAGCTTCCCGAAGCGGCGCCGCAGGCACTTGGCAAGGCGATGGTGAACCTGCTTCCCATCGAGACGGGAGAGACCATCAACACCGTCATGCCGATGCCGGATGACCAGGACAGCTGGGACGATCTTCATGTCATGTTCGCCACCGCGTCGGGGAATATCCGGCGCAACAGGCTGAGCGATTTCACCAACATCAAGCGGAACGGCAAGATTGCGATGAAGCTTGCCGAGGGGGACGAGCTTGTTGGCGTGGCCCCCTGTAACGAAAGCGATGATCTGCTTCTCGCAACACGGCGCGGCAAGGCGATCCGGTTTGCCGTCGAGGCTGTTCGGGTCTTCCGCGGGCGTGACAGCACCGGTGTGCGCGGGATCAAACTGCTTGGTGATGACCGGGTGGTGTCGATGTCGATCATCACCGATGCCGATCGGGAATTCGTGCTGTCTGTCACCGAGAACGGCTATGGCAAACGCACCGCGGTCGGCGACTATCGCCAGACCGGGCGCGGCGGGCAGGGTGTGGCCAACATCGAGACCAGCGACCGCAATGGCGAGGTGATGGCAAGCTTTACCGTCGTCGAGGAAGACCAGCTGATGCTGGTTACCAATCATGGCCAGGTGATCCGCATCCGGGTTCATGGCGGCGAGGGGGATTCGATCCGCGTCGCCGGCCGCAAGACGCAGGGTGTGCGTCTGTTCGATGTGTCTGATGACGAGGACGAGAAAGTTGTCTCGGCAGGTCTGATCCGTGACGCGGATGACGATGATGATGAGACAGCAGATGAGGGAGCCGAGGAGGGCGGCGATGCCGGCACCCAAGGCGCGGACACCCCCCCGGATGAGGCCCCGTCGGACGGTTCCGCCGGAGATACGGAGCAATGAGCAAACGTATCGTTCTCTATCCCGGGACCTTCGATCCCCTGACCTATGGCCATATGGACATCATCCAGCGGGCGGCGCGTCTTGGCGACGAGCTTATCGTGGCGGTGGCGGCGAATGCCGGCAAGGGCCCGCTTCTCAGCGTCGAGGACCGCACAGAGCTGGTGGCGACCGAAGCGCGGCGGCTGAACGAGGATGGCACCATCGTGACACCCATTCGGGTCCTGAACTTCTCGACGCTGCTGACCGATTTCGCGCGCGAGCAGAATGCCTCGGTAATTGTCCGCGGCTTGCGCGCCGTGTCCGATTTCGAGATCGAGTTCCAGATGGCCAGCATCAACAAGCGCCTTCACGGCGATCTTGAGACGGTATTCCTGATGGCGGCAGAGCACCAGCATTTTGTGGCTTCCAGATTTGTTAAGGAAGTCAGCAGGTTCGGTGGTGATATTTCAAGCTTTGTACCAGCCAGCGTTGTCCATAGGATGAAGCAGGTGTCGGAAGGCTGACTGCGGCTCAAGTCTTCAGATACATGATCCGCTTGCCGGAAAAGGTCAGCGTCTTTGGCGACAGGGTCTTTGTGAAGCGGACGATATTTTCCTCGATCAGTTTTTCGATCTGACCCTGCGTTGCCTCATCGGGGAATTCCCAGATCACGGTTGAAATATGCGGCGCCTGGGCGTTCTTGAAGGCCTGGAAAGTCACCCCTTGCGCGTCCTTCAGCAGGTCGGGCCATTTCGTTTGCAAGATCGATTCGAATAGTTCACATTCCTCTGCGGATGGAAATGTCCGTATGAAAATCTTTGTAAACATTGCTTGACCGGTACCTCATGTTTGACTTCAGGTTTGCAGTTTCTGTGTTCTTTAGCAAGAAAGTGATGAAACGTTCGGCAATCGTGGCTTGTATTGTCGGAACCATCCTTGCCTTCATCAATCACGGCGAACTGATCCTGACAGCAAGTCTGACGCCAGTATGCTGGATCAAGATGATCGCGACCTGCTTTGTGCCCTACACGGTGTCGTCGGTGACTGCCGTGATGGCAGCTGTCGAGGCCCGCGAATCCGCGGCGGACGCGATCGAAACCTGATCCCCTGTCCCCTGGCTGCCCGGTGAAACGCAGTGCCAGGGACAGTGGTGAAATCCTATGGCCAGCAAAGGGAAATAACAGTAGACAGCCCACAGGCTAGTCACTATAAACCTGCCGAGCGATCCGGAATTCCGGATCGTTTTCCGAATTCTCGCAAGAGATCGGGCGCGTAGCTCAGTTGGTAGAGCAAGTGACTTTTAATCACTGGGTCACAGGTTCGAATCCTGTCGCGCTCACCATATCAAGGCGCTGGAAACCCGGGTTTTCAGCGCCTTTTTTCCACCATGATGCCCGACAGGCCAATCAGGTGGCGTAATCAGTCGCCGCGCCAGCTATTATCCTGGACATATCAGTCATGGAATATCGCTTCGCCGACAGGGATTCGTAGATGGCGTCCCAGCCGCGCCGTTCCCATTCGAGCCGCTTATCCATGCCGGTCTCGCAAAAATCCAGGCATTCCAGCAGCCGCGGCGCGCCTTCGGCGACGAAGCGTCCCCCTTCCGAAGATCCGTCGATGAGGAAGATCAGCGCGGCGAGCGCCTTCGCCTGCGGATGCATGAAGCAGGACGTGAACGGCCAGCAATGATCGCGCAGCCTCTGGAAGCCAGGCGGCAGCAGGGCGGCGTATCTGCTGAACAGCATCAGCCGTTCGATATTGCCGATGGCTTTGCCAGCGCGCGCGTGGGTGATCGATCGACCGGCGAAGGCCGCCTTGTCATGCCGCATGATCAGCCCATTGGCGTGCAAATGGGACAGGTAGGACGTGTCGTTGATGGCCGAAAGGGCATAAGCCTGATCCTCGGCGCGGTTGATGAAGCAAGGCGTGAAGGGCCGCCATCGCCGCAGGGCATCGGCGGTGATGCCGGTGGTCCCTCCGGTGACATGAATGCGCTGGAAGCCGGCGTCAGCCTGCATGATCTCGGCTTCGGTGGACACCGCCTGCGGCCATTGGGGGCAGAAAATGCGAACAGAAGAAAAGGCCTTTGTCGCGTGACCAGTATGGGGTCTCCGGACATCGGGCACGAACAACCCCGCTTCGGCATCGCGCTCATTGACAAGCCCTCCTGCCAGCATACCGAGATCGACCTTTCGTCCGGCATGATCCCTTGCGTGTCCACCCCAATTCGGGTTCATCAACAGCTGAAGTGCCGTGTGGCCAGTGTGGGCCAGCAGCGCCTTCTGATCAAAAACCTGGTCAAGGTCGATCTTGAAAGTGAACGCTGCCTTTGGATTCACCGCCTGTTGCCAGAACAGGAGCAAAGCCTTCAAGAAGCTGTAGTGACGCCCGTAGGCTCCATTGACGCCGAATACATCGGCGGCGGCTTCATCGCCCGGGCAGAGAGTGTCGATCATCTTCCGGCAACGCGTCTCGTCAAAGATGAAGACCCGCAGATGCGATAGTGTGAGATGCGCGCGCACAAGATCGCGCACATATGCCGCGGCAAGCTGTTCCATCCCTTCATGGGTCACAGAGACCGAGATCGCAAGGTCGATCCTTGTGCCAGGAGCGAGATGCCCTCTGTCGCACTCAAACGCCAGGGCTTCATCAAGCCGAGCGATCCCATAGAGGATCTCGTTTTCTTCTGGAGAGGCGTCAAGGGGCACCGGATGGTCGTACCAGAAGCGCTGCGGTGTCGCCAATATCCGCCGCGCCTCGTCGCGAAGATGGCTCGGCAGGAAAGGGGACTCCGGATCCAGCGGCGGCGAGACAAGCGCATTCGTGGTCAGCAAAAGCTCTGTTGACGGGTCGGTGAAGGGGCGCGCTGCCGGGCTGACGGCAGACAGGCGCCGTCGTTCTCTCAGGGTGGTCGCCATGTTAGCCGGATCGCGGCTGGCGGCTTCGGCTGTCGGACAGAACAGCGACCACAAGTTTTCGCCCTCCAGTGCCTCAAGGCTTGCGCCTGGCAGGGCGACGTTCAGAAATTCGCTTGTCGGCGTCGGCCCATGGCTGTCGATCAGCGCGCAGGCGCTGTCATGTTCGGGATGGCCGGGAGATGCCGCCAGAAGCCATGCGCGGCAACAGCTCGCATGGATGTCAGGCACGGAGGCAAGCGACAGGCTTTCCCTGTCTTCCGGGCGGATCAGATGTCCGGCAAGGTCGCGCAATACGCTCAATTTGGAAGGCAGGGCCATGGGGAAGGGTCATCCAAACCGGGAAAACGCGCGCCTGTCTCAACCCTAGGCCAAGCCACGGCATACCGAAAGCGTTTTCGGTTGACTCCGAAACCGCTTTCGTCGACCGTTCAACCATGGGAGAGCCCACGAAACTTAAAATGATCGCCGAGCGGCTGAACATTTCGCAAAGCACTGTGTCTCGCGCGCTCAACGATTATCAGGATATTTCGAACCGGACGAAGAAGCTGGTTCGTGATACCGCGAAGGAACTCGGATACGAGCCGAACCTGCACGCGCGCCGTCTTGCTTCCGGTAAATCCTACACCATCGGCTATGTGATGCCGGCGCAGGACGGGCAGCTGACCGAGACATTCCTTGGCGAGCTGATGGCCGGTATGGCCACCGCGCTGGCCTTGAAGGGGTGGGACCTGACGGTTCTGGCGCCGGCGAATACCGAAGAGGAAATGGCGGTCTTTCAGAAGATCGCGCGCACCCGCCATCTAAGTGGTCTGGTCATTTCGCGCACCTACAGCGACGATCCGCGATTCGAGATTCTGAGTGACCTCGCCATCCCCTTTGTCTCGCATGGCCGTTCAAACACCTGCGGAAATTCCGCCTGGCTTGATGTCGACAACGAGCTCGCCTTCACTGAAATGACGTCGCATCTGGTAGCCCTCGGGCATGGCAGGATCGCGCATATCGGAGGCTCGCCTCTGTATAATTTCGCCCGCCAGCGCGCGGATGGATGGCGACGCGGGCTTCGCGAGGCCGGGCTTGAGATCCGCGAGCACTATGCGGAGGTGACTGATCTGAGTTTCGAAGGCGGATGCGCCGCGATGGAGCGGCTGCTGCGTCTTGACGCGCCGCCAACGGCCGTCTGCTGTGTGTCGGATGTCGTCGCGATCGGCGCCATGCAGGCGATCCGCGCATCGGGCTTGCAGCCGGGCCGCGAGGTTTCAGTGATCGGATATGACGGGCTTGAGCTTGGGGCCTGGCTCAATCCACCTCTTACAACAATGCGTCAGCCGCTGCAGTCAGCGGGCTGTATGCTGGCTGACATGCTGATAAGGCTTGTCGAGGGCGAACGCACGCCCGCGAACAGCCAGGAACTCTTCCGCGCATCTTTCGTGCGGCGGGGAACTGCCAATCCACCCGTAACGGATTGGCTCACGAACCGGCAGGAAGTCCGGTAAACAGAAAGTGAAAATCAGGAGGGGCTGATTATGAGACAAATCTTCTACACAGCAGCGTGTGCAGCAGTTGCCACAATGGTGGCTGGTGCCGCAAACGCTGACACAATCCGGTTCTGGACAACTGAGAACCAGCCGGAGCGGCTTGCCAAGCAACAGGAGATGGCCGAGAACTTCAAAAAGAAGACCGGTCATAGCGTCGAAGTGATTCCGGTTGAGGAAAAGGACCTCGGCACCCGGGCGACCGCCGCCTTCGCCGCTGGCGATCTTCCTGACGTCATCTACCACACGTTGCAATATGTCCTGCCCTGGGCAGAGGCCGGCATTCTCGATGTCGAGGCCAATGACGATGTCGTTGACGATCTGCAGACCAATACCTTCGCGCCCGGAGCCATCACCATGGCGCAGTTTGACGGCATGACAGCTGCTGTCCCGGTCGACGGCTGGACGCAGATGGTTGTGTATCGCAAGGATCTGTTCGAGGCAGCCGGTCTGGATGCGCCGACAAGCTATGCCAACATCGAGGCCGCAGTCGACGCCCTTCACAATCCGCCTTCGATGTATGGCTTCGTTGCGCCCAACAAGGTCGACGAGAATTTCATGAGCCAGGTTCTGGAACATGTCTTCCTTGCCAATGGCGTGTCTCCCGTCAATGCCGACGGTTTCGCGCCGCTCGACGAGGGAGCCACAACCGAGGTGCTGGATTTCTACAAGAAAATCTCCAAGGCCTCTCCGGAAGGCGAGCTTTTCTGGAAGCAGTCGCGCGAGATGTATTTTGCCGGCAAGGCTGCGATGATCATCTGGTCGCCTTTCATTCTGGACGAGCTGGCCGGTCTTCGCGACTCCGCGCCGCCGACCATCAATGACGACCCGACTTCGCCCGAACTGGCCTCGAAGACCGGCATCGTCACCACCTTTGGCGGACCGTCCAACGCAGGTGGCGCCGCCTGGGCCGACATCCGGTATTTCGGCATCACCAGCGACGCCAACACCGATGTGGCTGCTGAATTTGTGACCTATTCGATGAAGGACGGCTACACCGCCACCCTGTCGATCGCGCCGGAGGGCAAGTTCCCGGTCCGTCGTGGCGAAGTCACAGACACCGCCCGCTATGTCAAAGCCTGGTCAAAGCTTCCTGTCGGTGTTGACCGCAAGGCGCCGCTGTCCGACTTCTACGACGCGAAGACCATCCGCCGCATCGTTGGTGGCCTCGAGACCGCGGACCGCTGGGGAGTGGCCGAAGGGCAGCTGTCGCTGGCCTCCAAGATGATCAACTCGCAGCTCATCAACCGCGTTGTCCGTCAGTACATTGATGACGAGATCAGCGCTTCCGAGGCAGTCGCGAAGATGAATGAAGGCCTTGGCGCCGTAGAATAGGACAAAACAAGGGGGCAGCCATCCCGCATGGCTGCCCTCCCGCACCTTCCTGCTAGCTTGATCAGGTTTTCCTGCTGACCATGTCGTCCAAACGCATCCATGAGCGTAAGCGCAACGCCGTAAGCGCGCTGGCGCGTCGGGAAAGGCGCCTTGCCTATGCGCTTCTCATGCCGACATTTATTCTTGTCATGGCTGTCGTGCTACTGCCGCTGGCGGCCAATTTCTGGATATCCTTCAAGCCCGTCACCCTTTCGGACCTTCGGGCGCCGACACTGGTATTGAAAGAGAACCTGCGGGGTGACCTGGACAGGCCTGGAGCGCAGGCACGAATAGAATATCGCTACCGCAATTCCTCGCAGAAATATCCGCTGCGGACCGTCGCTTTTTCAGATGTGATCCCGGGTGACATCACCGTTGTGGAACTGCCTGATGACTGCAGTCTGGCGCCAGCGCAGCAGGACAGCGTTCTGCGTTGTAACCTTGGCGACGTCGACGGGAAGGGACGCGGACGAATTCGCATCGGAGTCGAGGCGAAACAGGCCGTGCCAGATGGCAAGGCTCTGCTGAGGTCCAGTGAACCGATATTGGAATTCAGCGCCTACAATGTGATGACTTCGACCGATTTCTCTCTTGTGAACTTCAGGAAGGTGTTTTCCGCTGGCGAGTTCTGGGATGTGCTGAAGACCTCGGTCTACTACACGGTCTTCGGTACAGGCGGGGCGCTGATCCTTGGACTGTTCGCCGCGCAGATCATGCAGAAAGCCTTTCCCGGACGGTCTGTCATACGTGGCTTGCTGCTGTTTCCCTATGTCGCGCCGGTGATCGCTGTTGCCTTTTCCTGGGTGGTTCTGTTCGACCCGTTCTCCGGCGCGGTCAACGCCATGCTGCAACAGATGGGGGCCGCCGAGGGGCCAATCAATTTCTTCGGCAAGCGAACAGTTGAGATCAGCTTCTTCGGATTCAGCTTCGGCCTGCCGCTGGCGCTGACAATGGTCATTCTCTTCGAGGTCTGGCGGTATTTCCCGCTGTCCTTCCTGTTCATCCTTGCCAGAATGCAATCCATCCCCTCCGATATCTACGAGGCGGCGGAAATTGATGGCGCGACACCCATGCAGCAGTTTCGGTTCCTGTCGCTGCCGCATATCGCCGGCATTCTGGCTGTCCTCTTCCTTCTGCGGTTCATCTGGACCTTCAATAAATTCGACGACATTTTCCTCCTGACAGGTGGCAACGCTGGCACAAGGACCCTGACAGTCAATGTGTACGAACAGGCCTTCGCCATCTCCAATCTCGGGGCCGGCGCCGCGGTCGCGGTGGTGATTTTCGCGCTTCTGCTGGTCTTTTCGGTGATATTCATCAGGTTCTCGCCAAAGGATGCCGGCTGATGAGGATATGGATGCACGGCATATTCATCGCACTGCTGTCCGGCGCCCTCTGGGGCGGCATCTGGCAGATCCTGTTTACGATGGGGCTTATTCTGACGACAGGCGCCAGCCTCACCCTGCAGATTGGTCCCTCGGTTGCGGCTGGCGCTGCTATCGGTGTTGTCGCTGTCATCATGCGCCGCCCGGGCCGCGGGATCCATCATGTCGCCGGTGTCCTCCTGGCCACATCTCTGCTGTCGGGATTTGCTCTGGGAAACCCCTTTGACCCGCAGGGACTTGTCGCGATCTGGCAAAGCGGAGCAGTCCTGCTGGTTGCCGGCATTGTCACCTGGTTCAGCATCAGCCACACCATCGCCGACATGCCACCTGCAGGCCTGACCCGCTATGCTACCGAGAAAGCCTATCTGCGACTGATGTGGGGGCAGGGGCTGATGCTGTTTGTGCTGATTGTCGCCATACCCTTCTATGTGATGGTGATGACCAGCCTGAAAAGCCAGCAGAGCCTGCTTCTGAACCCGCTGGACTTCTCCATCGACCCGTCCAGCGGACCATCGGTTCTTTTCAGGTCCTACATCGAGCTGTTCACTGAATATGATTTCCTGACATTGTTGCTCAATTCGGCGATTGTCTCGTTCATCACTGTTCTTATAACGCTGCTGTTCTCGATCCCGGGGGCCTATGCGGTTGCGAGGCTGCGCTTCCCGGGCCGACAGTGGCTGTCAGGCTCAGTGCTGCTGATCTATCTGATTCCGGCAATCATTCTGGTTATTCCGCTCTACGCCGTATTCAGCCAGCTTGGACTGCGAAACTCGCTTCTGGGACTGTGCATCGTCTATCCGGCGACCACGATTCCGGTGGCTCTTTACATGCTGCGCGGATATTTCGCCGGGCTGCCGTCGGAACTTGATGACGCCGGCTTGATGGACGGTCTGACCAGGATCCAGATCATCACCAAGATCGCTATGCCGCTGTCGGTCCCTGCGATCGCCACGGTGGCGCTCTATGTGTTCATGATCGCCTGGAACGAATTCCTGTTTGCCTTCATGTTTTTGGATGACGTAAAGCTTTTCACGCTGTCGCGTGGAATCGTCTCGCTGGATTCCTCAGAGGTTCCAAGGCAGCATCTGATGGCGGCATCTGTGATCGCGACTCTTCCAGTGCTTACGTTGTTCCTTTGGTTTGAAAGATTTCTCGTGTCTGGCCTGACGGCAGGTAGTGTGAAAGGATAGTTCATGGAAAGCCGCATCGAAGAGGCCATAAGGGTTCTCAAGATGAATGACCGCGGGGGCTATACCGTCCCTACAAGCCGCCTCTACCCCTATCAGTGGAACTGGGACTCCGGGTTCACCGCGCTTGGCATCTGGCATTTCAACAAATGGCGCGCCTGGCTGGAAATCATCGCGCTTCTGGACGCGCAATGGGATGACGGTATGGTCCCCCATATCGTCTTTCGCCAGAACGACCCGGACTATTTCCCAGGACCCATGATCTGGCAGACCAACACCGAGCCGCCGACAAGCGGCCATTCCCAGCCACCGGTGCTGGCCAGCGTCATACTGCAGCTGGTCAGGATTGGAAGCGGCTACGATATGCGCAAAGCGCGTGAGCTGTTTCCCCGGCTTATGGCCTATCACCGGTGGTTCGCCTCGGCGCGTGATCCGCGTGGCACAGGTGTCATCGGGATCATTCATCCCTGGGAATCCGGCCGCGATAACTGTCCGGACTGGGACATCGGAATGGACAGCATCGAGGTGCCGGAAGACCTGATGCGCTATAAGCGTCGGGACACCGCGCATGTGGATAGCAATCAACGACCCACACAGGACCAGTACGACCGGTTCATAACCATTGTGCAATATGGCCGCAAGGTCGGCTGGGATCACCACGCCATCCACGCGGACGGGCCGTTCCTGATGGCCGACCCGGGGGTGCAGTTCATCTTTCTGCGGGCCAGCCGCGACCTTCTGGAACTTGCCAGACTGCTTGACATGACGGACGCCCTTGATGAAATCCAGGGGTGGATCGAACGGGTGGAAGCCGGGTGCAACTGGCTCTGGAATGACAGTATCGGTGGCTATTGTGCCCGTGATATCCGAAGCGGTGGCTTCAGTAACGCCATTACCAACGCCTCAATGCTATGCTTCTATGGCGATATCGGATCCACCGAGCAACGCGCCAGCATGGCGGAACATTGCCGCCGCATCCTGTCCGCCTGTCAATACGGCATGCCGAGCTGGGACCCGGAACATTCCAATTTTGAATCCCGGCGTTACTGGCGCGGTCCTGTCTGGGCGATCATGAACCATATGATCGCCATCGGTCTTGCCGATGCCGGTGAAGACGAGCTTGCCTCGCGGATCCAGTCCGATACGCGGCGACTTGTTGAGATCAACGGCATGGCTGAATATTTCGATCCGATGGATGGCACCGGGCTTGGCGGCATGGATTTTTCCTGGACGGCGGCGATCTATCTCGACCAGAGCAGGGACGGCGTCGCCGCGCATCTGCTGACTGGTGCCTAGGAGGCTCAGGCAATGGCGTCCATACAGCTTCAGGCGATCGAGAAATGGTTTGATGACACCCAGGTCATCAAGGGCATTGATTTCGATATTTCGGACGGCGAGTTCATCGTGCTGGTGGGCCCGTCCGGCTGTGGCAAGTCGACAATGCTGCGCATTCTTGCCGGTCTAGAGGACGCGACCGCAGGGTCGATCCGGATAGACGGCGAGGATCTCACTGGCAAGCTTCCGTCAGAACGCGGCCTTTCTATGGTGTTCCAGTCCTACGCGCTGTATCCGCATATGAACGTCGCCGCCAATATCGGCTTCGCGCTGAAAACAGCCGGCGTGAGCAAGTCGGAGATCGAACACCGTGTGGCCGAGGTCGCGCGGACGCTGCGACTGGAACCGCTTCTTGATCGTCTGCCGAAGCAGCTTTCCGGCGGCCAGCGCCAGCGCGTCGCCATCGGTCGCGCCATAATCCGCCAGCCGAAGGGGTTCCTGTTCGACGAGCCTCTGTCGAATCTTGACGCCTCGCTTCGCGTCAATATGAGGCTGGAAATATCACGGCTTCACAAAAAGCTCGGGATCACCACCGTTTACGTCACCCATGACCAGATCGAAGCCATGACACTTGCTGACCGGATCGTGGTTCTTGACGAAGGCGTGATCATGCAGGCCGGAAGTCCGAGGGAGCTGTATAACAGGCCGATGAACAAGTTTGTGGCAGAGTTCATTGGCAGTCCAAAGATGAACATGATGCCGTGTGAAGTGAAGGATGGCAGGCTGACCCTGCGATCCGCCGCTGTGCTGGGCGTTTCACCGCCCGCGTCCACCGCCACCGTGGCCTGGCTTGGTGTCCGACCCGAGAACATCATGCCCGTTACGGCGGACGAGGCTGCCATGACCGGAACGCTGGTTGCCAGCGAATATCTCGGCTCGGAGCAGTTCGCCTATATTGATTGCGGGTTTGATGATATGATCACGATGCGGGTTGACCCTGAATTGCAACTGGAAACAGGGGTCAGGATTGGCATCGACTTGCACCCGGACCACCTGCATTTCTTCGACAAGGATGGCAAAAGGGTCTGAACCCGACCACCACTCGGATCATCACTCTCATGCGCTGATCCTCGCACTCGGCTTTGCTGACGATGGCGAGGGCAGGATCAATTCAACGCCTCTGCAGCAGCAGGTCGGATTGCGTTGTTTCAGGCCTCTGTGATGACAGATGAACCAGAAACCCCCGGTCACAAGGACCGGGGGCAGTAGGCGCGTCTGACTGCAGGGAGAGAACGGTCAGACGCTGACTGTGATCCCCTGGCGGTCGAGTGCTACGACATGTCCGTCAGGAGATAGGTAGCAGGCGAAGAATTCGAATCCTGTCATGGTACGGCATATCGCACTGTGCAGTTCCTGACGCGCCGCGCGAGGGAAGGAAACGCGGCGTGTCTCTGTCTGTGCATGCGGTTCACTGAAGAAAGATACAGCGATGTCGTCCATGGTCCTGAACTCCTTGTTACATCTGCCTTTGACAGCGGTAGAAGGTGGAGGACGTCCCGCCGCCGCCGTCAGAAACAAGTTACGCCGCACTTTATTAATTAATCGTAAATTACTAATCACATACATGCGAAACCTCTGCGATAACCGCATGCGGGTAAATTCCGGCTAGAATACAGACGCGTCATCGAGATCCAAGGAACAGCCTATGGCCGCCCAGCCACAGAATCCCTTCATGAACATGCCGCCGCCCGGTCAATCAGCTGTCGGCGCGCCTTCGCCGGTTGCGCCTGCCGCTGCCGGTGGGGACCGACGCAGCCTGGTCAACCGCTTTACGCCACTGAGCTTCACCGGCACAGCGCTTCAGCTCTTCGGCGTGCAGTTCGTCAATATCCTGCTGATCTGTCTGACACTCGGGCTCTGGATACCCTGGGCACGCGTGCGCAAACGTCGTTTTTTCTACAACAACACACGAATCCTTGATGAGGGGTTGGACTACCTTGCCACCGGGTTCGATATTTTCAAGGGATGGCTGATCGTCACCCTTGTCTTGGTGCTGTTCTACGCCTTGCCTCTACTCGGGGTGCCGTTCCTTCAGGAAGGTCTCAGCGTTCTGCTGCTGTTCGTCTATCCATGGGCTATCAACAGGTCGCTGCGCTTCAATGCCCGCAATATTGCCTGGCGTGATGTCAGGTTTGATTTCAATGGCGGCTATTTCGCCTCGCTCTGGTACTTCTTTGCGCTGCCGCTGATCGGCATTCTGACCCTTGGCCTTCTTGTTCCGCTTGCGTCAAAGGGAATGCGGGACTATGTCGCCGCCCGCTACACTTTCGGAGTGGCCGGTTTCACAAGCGACACCGGTCTCGGGTCCTATTATGGCGCGGGATTGAAGACCGTGCTGCTGTTCCTTGTGCTTGCGGTGCCATCTGCGGCTGTCTTCCTGGCGCTTCTTGCCGGACCGATTTCGCTGATGTTGTCAGGCACGCTCAGCGCCAATGACCCAAATCTGTTGATCCTGCTGAGCGATCCATCTCTATCCGCCATCCTTTATTCTGTTCCAGTAGTGCTGTTCTTTTTGTTCGTAATGACAGGGAGTTACTATCAGGCTTTGACACGCAACATCATGCTTGACGGTTTGCGGCTTCGTGGTGGCATCCGGTTTCGATCGAACATGTCGGGCCTGGTTCTGGGATGGATCATGCTAAGCAACCTTGTTCTTGTTGTGATATCACTCGGACTGCTTCAGCCTTGGGCGCAGGTCCGGCGCTACCGCTATCTGACCGAAACCATCGAGATCCGCCCGATCGCCGAAATGCAGGGCTTCATCGACCGCCAGCTCAGGGCCGGCGGGTCGGTTGGAGACGCAGTCGGCGAGGCAGGGGGGCTCGAGATCACCTTCTAGACAGGCAGCATGCAATTCCACGGCACCCTGACATCCGCCGGCACGACGGTCCAGATGCGCGCCGCGCTGCTGGTCCGCGAACCATCGCAGCCGCCGGACAGTTTGTTTCTGGCGCGCGAGGATGCCGCCGGAGTTGCCGAGATAACCATTTCCGAGATTCTGCCAATGGTCGGGGGAGGCGATACCAGGCTTCGCCTGTCCACGGGTGATGTGTTCCGGCTTGCCGCGGGAACGGACCAGACTTTGCTGGAAGCGCATTATCCGCGTGGCGCACGGTTCGGGATGCGGTTGTCGCGGCTGGAGATGGTCCGCTGGCGCGGTGTTGCTGTGCTGGCAGTGCTGTTCCTGCTGATTGCCGCAGGCTTTCGCATGGCGATTGCTCCGGTTGGCGATGCGATGGCGCGGATGATGCCGAAACATCTTGTCGAGCGGGCGTCCGCGATGGTGCTTTCGCAGCTTGATCTGACCCTTATGGAGGCGAGCACGCTGTCAGCTGCCGAGCAGCGGCAAATCCGTTCCGAGTTCCAGCGCCTGGTTGCGCTGGCTCCGGCGGCATTCGCCGATACGCGTCTTCATTTCCGCAGCTCGCCAACCATCGGGCCCAATGCCTTTGCGCTGCCGGGCAATGAGGTGGTGCTTCTCGATGAGCTGGTGGCCTATGTGGATGATGAGGAAGTCGTCATCGGCGTGCTGGCGCACGAGCTCGGCCATATTGTCGAGCAGCATGCGCTTCGCCAGGTCATGCGGAGTGCGGTGGTGGCTGTCGGGATCAGCCTGCTGGTAGGTGCCGAGGAGTCCGTTCTTGAGGAAATTGTCGGCTTTGGCGGCACGCTTGTCCTGACCCAGAATTCACGGCATTTCGAGATCGAGGCCGACGCAGCCTCGGCTGACATGCTGCGCCGCACCGGAGGGGATCCAGATGCCCTGATCCGGTTCTTCGCCAAGCTTGAAGACGAGTGCGGGGCAATGTGCGATGGCGGGGGATTGCTGGCGTCGCATCCGTCCTTTCGCGAACGGGTCGAGGCGCTGTCAGACTGACAGAGCCGAACGACAGCCTATTCCGCCAGATAGGCGCGGGCTAGGGTGCAAGCCGGACAACCTCACAGCCAAGATAGGCGGCGTCGCGTTCATCATGGCTGACGAAAAGAACAGCCATCTGGCGCAAGGCTGCAAGATCACGCAACGCATCGAAGCATCCTTGACGCGTGTTCCAGTCAAGGGCGCTGAAGCTTTCATCCAGCAAGAGGATGGGACGGTCTCGCAGAAGAGCCCGTGCAAGAGCTACACGCTGCTGCTGGCCGCCGGAAATGGTTCCCGGGTAGCGTGATTGCAGGCCGCTGATACCAAGCCTGTCAAAGGCAGCGTCAATGTCGTGCGTCTGGGTGGATGTTGCGGGAATCCCAAGGGCCACATTCTGCTGGCAGGTAAGATGTTCGAACAGATTGTCATCCTGGAACACCGTTGTAACAGGACGCTCCCAGGGCGGGCTGGCGAGGATGGAGTGGCCCTTCCAGCGTATGTCCCCGGTATCCGGCGCCTCGAAGCCGGCAACAAGGTCGAGAAGCGTCGTCTTCCCGACACCGGATGGTCCCTGTATCGCCAGGATACGCCCGCAATCAAGGTGAAAGTCATAGGTGAAAACAAGTCCACCCGGGCGACGGAAGCAAAGATCTGTCACCTCAAGCATGTCGATGCCCTCCGAACCGGCGTGACGCCAGCGTGAACAGCGCAAACAGGCATAGTGTGAGCGCAAGAAGCCACAGAGCGAGTGCCGCAGCCTCGCCAGCACGATACCGCGCCATGGTCTGATAGAGAAGCCAGGGAAGGGTCTGGAACTGCTGGCTCCCAAACAGCGCGATGATGGTCATATCACCAAGCGAAAGTGCTGATGACAGGCCGGCAGCAAAGCCCAGATCGCCGGCAATCGCGGGAAGGGTGACAATCCGAAATCTGGCCCAGCCGCGCAGCCCCATTGCGGCGCAAAGCTTGTCATGGCGCGCCGCAAGCGCCGCAAGCCTGCCTTCCAGCACCCGATAGGCAAAGGGAAGGGCGACAAGCATGTTGCCAAGGACGACAAGTCCGGGCGCCAGGACAAACACATCCGCAACTGTCCTGAGGAGGATGAACAGGCCCGTCCCAAGCACGATGGCTGACACCGCGAGGTAAAGAGAGATGGCAAGGTCCAGAGGCCATAGGCTCAGCCCTGCTGCATGCCTCCTGGTGCGTGCTGTCGCAAGCAGGAGGGCGACAAGTGTCGCGATCAGTCCCGATGCCAAGGCTATGGCAATCGAGGTGAGGGTGGCCCTCCAGAAGGAAGGCCAGGCCAATACAGAAAGAAGGTGTGGTCCGATACCGCGCAGCAGGATCGCGATGACAGGACCAGCCGTGATCACGATAAACACGAGGAGAACCGCGGCGTCCGTCAGTCGGGTGGCGGTGGCGGTGTCGCCGCGCTGGCGGATGGGGCGCTGTCGATTTGCGGAAGCGCTCCAGGACCGGCCGGTCACACATGTCAGAAGCACCACCACACCGCTGCAAACCGCCAGCTGCAGCAAGGCAAGCCTGCCGGCAAGCGCCATGTTGAATTCAAAGCGCAGCGCGGTGTAGATGCTGACTTCAAGCGTGGTCACGGACGGGCCGCCGCCAAGCATCAGGATCAGCGAAAAGGACGTGAAACACAGGAGGAAGACAAGGGCCAGAAGGCCCGGCACGACGCGGCGCATCGCCGGCCATTCGATAAAGAGGAACCGCTGCCATCCGGTGAGACCCCATTGCGCGGCAAGGCGCCATTGCGATTCAGGAATGCCGGCGAGAGCCCCGGACAGCACCCGCAGCATCAGTGGCGCGTTGAAGAACACATGCGCCAGCAGCACGGCGCCGAGACCGTACACGGGCGGCAGCGGTGGCAGCCCAAGGAATGTCGCAAGGCCGGATATCAACCCCTTTTGGCCCCACACGCCTATGATACCAGTCGCGGCCACCGTTGTCGGCATCACCACTGGAAGAAAGGATGCCGTAAGAATGAACCCTGTACGCCAGTCCGAAGCGCGCCGCCAGCAGGCCCGTGCGGTCACAAGAGCAAGCATGAGCGCCAGACAGGCCGACGCCGCGGCCTGTCCAAAGGTGAATATTGTGACATGGCGGATGTAGCCTGGAGGCGATCCGCTATCGCCACCGCCAGTGGCGACAGACATAAGCGCGCCGGTGGAGGCCAGTGCCAGAAACAACAAGCCGCCCGCGATGGCAAGGCCGAGGGCAGAGATCGCCCCCGGCCGTCGCCATGACATTACTGGCTGAGGGCGCTCTGCCACTCGCCGACCCAGGACGACTTGTTCGCAGACACCTCTTCAGGCGTGAAGAGAAGCGATTTCGCCGGTGTGATCAGTGCTCCGAATGCCTCGGGAAGATCGGCCTTGCCGGCCGGATACATCCAGTTGGTCGTCGGGATCACCGACTGAAAGCCACTGTCGAGGATGAAATCCATAAATTGAGCTGCCAGAACAGGTTGCGGCGCGTTCTTCAACATGGCTGCAACTTCAACCTGCATATAGTGGCCCTCGGCAAAGGCAGCAGCCTTATATTTGCCGGTGCCCTCGGCGATGACGTGATAGGCGGGGGAGGTGGAGTAGGACAGAACCATGTCTGCCTCGCCTTCGAGAAACATCGAATAGGCATCCCACCACCCTTTGGTGACTGTGACAATTTTCGGCGCAAGCTTGGCCCATGCCTCAGGCGCCTTGTCGCCATAGACTGACTTTACCCATAGCAGAAGCCCGAGACCAGGCGTCGCTGTTCGCGGGTCCTGAATGACGATCCGGAGGTCATCAGGCGCGTCAATCAATGCCTGCATGGATGTCGGAACGCGTTTCATGGCCTCCGAGTCATAGACGAAGGCGAAATAGCCCCAGTCGAACGGCATGAAAATCTCGTCACTGAACGCGACGGGAAGGGCGGTACGCCCGGCAAGGCTGGAACCATGTGGCGCGAAGAGGCCTGTTGCGCGTGCTGTCGCCATGAGATTGGTATCGAGGCCAAGGACGATGTCGGCCTTGGAGGACCCGCCTTCAAGCTGGACACGGCCAAGAATGCCGATGGAGCTGTCGAGCGCCACAAACT
>JBMHCH010000050.1:0-5911 GCA_049890015.1 Puniceispirillaceae bacterium (SeqCode) | reverse complement strand
CGAAGAGGCTGATGACGACAAGGCGCGCCTGAAGGTGACCGTGTCGATCTTTGGCCGTTCGACTCCTGTCGAGCTGGAATACAGCCAGGTCGAGAAAATCTAGGGTAATGCGGTGGCACCCGTTCGAGAGACGGACCACCGGGGGTAAGGACAACACCAGATGGCAAAGAAAATCGAAGGCTACATCAAGCTGAACATTCCTGCCGGCGGGGCGAATCCATCGCCACCTGTCGGTCCGGCTCTTGGACAGCGCGGTGTCAACATCATGGAATTCTGTAAGGCGTTCAACGCGGCGACCGACTCGCTCGAGAAGAACATGCCGATCCCGGTGGTGATCACTGTCTACCAGGACAAGTCGTTCACTTTCACCACCAAGACCGCGCCGGTCAGCTTCTTCCTGAAGAAGGCTGCCGGACTGAACAAGGGCGGGCAGGAGCCCGGCCGTGCGGTTGCCGGCAAGGTGACCGAGGCGCAGGTGCGCGAGATCGCCGAGCAGAAGATGGGTGACATGAATGCCGTTGATGTCGACGGTGCGATGGCAATGGTTCGCGGCTCGGCCCGCGCCATGGGCCTTGAAGTGGTGGAGGGCTAACCGATGGCGAAGCAAAGCAAGCGCAGACAAGCAGCCCTCGCGGCGATTGATCGGGAGCGGATCTACCCGCTGGCCGAGGCCGTTGCCCTGGTGAAGGCCAACGCCGCTGCCTCGAAGTTCGACGAGACCATCGAGATCGCGATGAACCTTGGGGTTGATCCGCGTCATGCCGACCAGATGGTCCGTGGTGTCGTGGCAATGCCGAACGGTACCGGCAAGACCATGCGGGTCGCCGTGTTCGCGCGTGACGCCAAGGCTGACGAGGCAAAGGAAGCCGGAGCCGACCTGGTCGGCGCGGAGGATCTCGCCGAGGCCATCCAGAACGGCGAATCCAATTTCGACCGCGTGATCGCAAGCCCCGACATGATGGGTGTTGTCGGCCGCCTCGGAAAGGTGCTGGGTCCGCGCGGCCTGATGCCGAACCCGAAGCTCGGCACCGTGACGCCTGATGTCAGCGCCGCCGTGAAGGCCGCCAAGGCAGGCGAGGTCCAGTACCGTGCCGAGAAGGCGGGCGTGGTCCATGCCGGCATCGGCAAGGCAAGCTTCGACGAGACCAAGATCGTCGAGAACGCTGCCGCCTTCATCGACGCCGTCCGCAAGGCGCGGCCGTCTGGCGCCAAGGGAACCTACATCCGCAAGATCACGCTGAGCTCGACCATGGGCGCCGGCGTGGCGGTTGAAGACGTCGCCTGAGGCGACATGAACTGAATTCTCTGGCGCTTCGGCGCCGGTGAAAGGGGCACGGGTGGAGATCCGCGCCCCGCACCTGTCCAAGACTGCAGGTGCTGTCACTGCCGGCCTGTCCGGCGATGACGGCTTAATGCCCTGCAATAGACGGGAGCAAGAGCAGGATTCTGCTTGAACTTCTTTCTGGGCAGGCCAGCGGATCGGCCATGTGGCCGGTTCACATTGCAACCTGGGGCGGCGGATGTTCCGTCACCCCGAAAAGAGCGGAGAGATCGGTGAACAGACAAGAAAAAGCCGAACTGATCGAAACGCTGCAATCCACCCTGAACGAGTCGACAACTGTTGTCGTCACGCATCAGGTCGGGATGACCGTTGCAGAGAGCAGCGACCTGCGTCTGAAAATGCGGGAAGCTGGAGCTGGCTTCAAGGTAACCAAGAATCGGATTGCCAAGCTGGCACTCAAAGGCACGCGCTACGAAGATCTTGACGATATGTTCACCGGACCGACAGCCATTGGCACGTCGGCTGACCCGGTGGCAGCCGCCAAGGCCCTCGTGGACTTCGCCAAGGGCAATGACAAGCTGACTATCATCGGCGGCAGCATGGACGGGAAGATCCTGGACAAGGCTGGCGTCGAAGCGTTGGCGAAGATGCCGTCCCTTGACGAACTGCGTGGCAAGCTTGTCGGGATCATCCAGGCCCCGGCAGCCAAACTCGCTCGTGTTGCCCAGGCTCCGGCCGGCAAGGTGGCACGTGTGATGAAGGCACGTTCAGACCAGTTGCAGCAGGGCTAACAGCCCCAATCAGACGTTCAAGCCTAATGGAGTAAATCATGGCTGATATCGAAAAAATCGCAGAAGAACTTTCCAACCTGACCGTCCTCGAGGCGGCGGAACTGGCCACGCTGCTGGAAGACAAGTGGGGCGTGTCCGCCGCTGCTGCTCCGGTCGCCATGGCAATGCCTGCTGGCGGCGGTGACGCCGGCGGCGCGGCAGAAGAGAAGAGCGAATTCGACGTGATCCTGACAGCGGCAGGTTCCTCCAAGATCAATGTGATCAAGGAAGTCCGCGCGATCACCTCGCTCGGCCTGAAAGAAGCCAAGGACCTTGTCGAAGGTGCGCCGAAGCCTGTGAAGGAAGGCGTGTCCAAGGAAGAGGCCGAGGAAATCAAGGGCAAGCTCGAGGAAGCTGGCGCGAGCGTCGAGGTCAAGTAACCCGACGCTGCGGCATCTTTCCGATTGCCGACCAAACCCACCTTGCACCGGGCGGTTTTTCCGTCCGGTGCAAGGCCGTTTATCGCCACAGGCGTCTCCGGCAAGGTCGGGAGCCATGGTGACGAACTGGCAGATCTTCGCTAACGATCTGTTCGCAAACAGAAATTTGACGAGGTAACCCAATATGGCATCGCAAGTAAGCACACTCGACAGTCGCCGGCGCGTGCGCCGCACCTTTGGTCAGCTGGCGGAAGTCACGCCCATGCCAAACCTGATCGACGTGCAACGCTCGAGCTATGACACCTTCCTGCAGATGGGCATCGCCCCGCATGACCGCGACAAGCACGGGCTGCAGGAAACGTTCGACTCGATTTTCCCGATCGAGGACTTCGCCGGACGCGCGAAGCTTGAATTCGTGTCCTACGACCTCGAGAAGCCGAAATATGATGTCGAGGAGTGCCAGCAGCGCGGCCTGACCTACGCCTCGTCCTTGAAGGTGACATTGCGCCTTGAGGTCTGGGAAGAGGACGAGGTCACCGGCGCGCGCTCGATCCGCGATATCAAGGAGCAGGATGTCTATATGGGCGACATGCCGCTGATGACCTCCAACGGCACCTTCATCGTCAACGGCACCGAGCGTGTCATCGTCTCGCAGATGCATCGCTCGCCTGGCGTGTTCTTCGACCATGACCGCGGCAAGACGCATGCGTCCGGCAAGCTGCTGTTCGCCGCCCGCGTCATCCCCTACCGCGGTTCCTGGCTGGATTTCGAATTCGATGCCAAGGACATTCTGAATGTCCGCATCGACCGCAAGCGCAAGCTTCCGGTGACCACTTTCCTGATGGCGCTTCCGAATGATGACTCCATCGCCTATGCGGACGCCTGCGCGGAGAACAGCGAGGAGCTGGATCCGGCCCGCATCGTCGGGATGAGCCGCGACGAGATCCTCAAGGAATTCTACAGCTCGGTTAGCTATCAGCGCGATGGCGAGGGCTGGTCCTACGCCTTCGACGCTGAGGCGCTGAAGGGCAACAAGCTCGCGCGTGACCTGATCGACGCGAAGTCGCGCGAGGTTGTGGCATCCGCCGGCACGAAGATGACGCCGCGCTCGCTTCGCAAGCTTGCCGATGCCGGCATCGAGCGGGTTTTCGTGCCGGACGAGGATCTTGTCGGCCGCTACCTTGCCGATGACTTCATCAACATGGAGACAGGCGAGGTCTTTTCCGAGGCTGGCGACGAGATCACCGAGGACATGCTGGCCCGCATGGTCGAGGAGGGCGAGAAAGAGATCGGCGTCCTGTTCATCGACAATGTGAATTTCGGCCCGCATCTTCGCAACACGCTGGCGGCGGACCGCAACAACAGCCGCGAGGAAGCTCTTGTCGACATCTATCGGGTGATGCGCCCGGGCGAGCCGCCGACACTGGAAAGCGCGCATGCGCTGTTCGACAGCCTGTTCTTCAATGCTGACCGTTACGATCTGTCGTCGGTCGGCCGGGTGAAGATGAACTCGCGTCTCGAGCTCGATACCGATGACCAGCTTCGCGTCCTTCGCAAGGACGATGTTCTGGCCATTCTGCGGGTTCTGACCGGCCTGAAGGACGGCCGTGGCGAGGTCGATGATATCGACCACCTTGGCAACCGCCGGGTCCGCTCGGTCGGCGAGCTGATGGAAAACCAGTATCGCGTTGGACTGCTTCGTATGGAGCGTGCCATCCGCGAGCGCATGGGCTCGGTCGAGATCGACACGGTGATGCCGGCCGATCTGATCAACGCCAAGCCGGCCGCCGCCGCGGTGCGTGAATTCTTCGGCTCCTCGCAGCTGTCGCAGTTCATGGACCAGACCAACCCGCTGTCCGAGATCACCCACAAGCGTCGCGTATCGGCGCTTGGGCCGGGCGGTCTGACGCGCGAACGGGCCGGTTTCGAGGTGCGCGACGTGCACCCGACCCATTATGGCCGGATCTGTCCGATTGAAACGCCGGAAGGCCCCAATATCGGCCTGATCAACTCGCTTGCCACCTTCGCCAAGATCAACCGCTACGGCTTCATCGAGACGCCATACCGCAAGGTCGTCGACGGCAAGGTCACCGACGAGGTGCGCTACATCTCGGCGATGGAGGAGGGCCGCTATACGATCGCGCAGGCGAATGCCGAGCTCGATGCCAAGGGCGCCTTCGTCGGCGAGCTGATCCCGATCCGCCGCGCCGGCGAGATCGGCCTGGCCCGCCCGACCGATATCGAGCTGATGGATGTCTCTCCAAAGCAGCTGGTCTCGGTCGCTGCGGCGCTGATCCCGTTCCTCGAGAATGACGACGCCAACCGCGCCCTCATGGGATCGAACATGCAGCGCCAGGCGGTGCCGCTTGTCCGCGCCGAGGCGCCGATCGTCGGCACCGGAATGGAATCGCGTGTCGCGCGTGACAGCGGCGTGACCATCGTCGCCCGCCGCGCCGGCGTGATCGACCAGGTCGACGCCACCCGTATCGTGGTGCGCGCCAGCGAGGAAAGCGCCGACGATGTCTCGCCGGTCGATATCTACTCGCTTCTGAAGTTCCAGCGTTCGAACCAGAACACCACCGTCAATCAGCGCCCGCTGGTGAAGGTTGGTGACAAGGTCCGCAAGGGTGACATCATCGCCGACGGTCCGTCGACAGAGGATGGCGAACTGGCGCTTGGCCGCAACGTGCTGGTCGCCTTCATGCCCTGGAACGGCTATAATTTCGAGGATTCGATCCTGATCTCCGAACGCGTCGTCCGTGATGACGTCTTCACCTCGATCCATATCGAGGAATACGAGATCATGGCCCGCGACACAAAGCTCGGCCAGGAAGAGATCACCCGCGACATCCCGAATGTCGGCGAAGAGGCCCTGAAGAACCTTGATGAGGCCGGCATCGTCTATGTCGGTGCCGAGGTCGGCCCGGGAGACATTCTTGTCGGCAAGGTGACGCCGAAGGGTGAGTCGCCGATGACGCCGGAGGAAAAGCTGCTTCGCGCGATCTTTGGCGAAAAGGCGTCCGATGTCCGTGATACCTCGCTGAAGCTGCCGCCAGGCGGTTCCGGCACGGTTGTCGAGGTACGGGTCTTCTCGCGCCGCGGCGTCGAGAAGGACGAGCGCGCGCTTGCCATCGACCGCGCCGAGATCGACCGTCTCGGCAAGGACCGCGATGACGAGCGCGCCATTCTGGAACGTGGTTTCCAGGGGCGCATGGCGGAGCTTCTGGAAGGCCAGACCGTCGCGTCGGGCCCGAAGGGTGTGAAGTCCGGCACCAAGCTGACAGCTTCGATTCTCGAGGACATGCCGCGCTCGCAGTGGCAGCAGATCTCGGTGAAGGATGACAAGGTCCAGAAGCTTGTCGAGGCGCAGATTGCCAACTTCGAATCCGCCGTCGAGCAGCTCCAGGCCCGTTTCAACG
>JBMHCH010000049.1:0-13334 GCA_049890015.1 Puniceispirillaceae bacterium (SeqCode) | reverse complement strand
ATTCTGCGCCTCGCGGCGGGTGATATAGGCTGTCGAAGCGAAAATCACCGAGCCCCCGACCCAGATCCAGACATCCGGCCATTCGGAAAAGACCAGCCAGGCCAGAATGACGGAGAAGGGCAGCTTGGCGAATTCCAGCGGTTGCAGGCTGGTGACCTCGACCATCCCGAGAGCGCGGGTCAACAGCACATGCCCCAGAGTGCCGCACAGCGCCATTCCCCAGAGATAGATCCAGGCCTCCGGCGTCGGCCACTCCCAGACAAACAGGGCCGGCACAAGCGCCAGCGGCGCCTGCAGCATCACCATCCAGAAGATAATGGCGGAGTCTTTCTCGCTTTCTGTCATCTTCTTCACCACCAGAATGGCAGCGGCAATGGACATCGCGCTGACAAGCGCCAGCATCGCCCCGAGCGAGATCTCGACCAGCCCGGGACGCAGAATGATCAGGGCACCGACAAATCCGACGGCAATCGCGATGATCCGGCGGATCCTGATCACCTCCCCCAGAAACAGCGCCGCGCCGATGGTGACGAAGATCGGGCCTGTAAAGCTGAGCGCCATCATCTCCGACAGCGGAATCAATGTGACCGCGGTAAAGCCGCTGAGCATGCCGAGGAAGTTCACGATCGCCCGCCCGAAGAACAGTTTCGGGCGCTTCATGCCGATGCTGGCTCTGCCCAGGCGGATCAGCACCGGCGCCATCAACAGAGCGGCCAGTATATTGCGGAAGAACACCACCTCGATCACCGGAACAAAGGCCGATGACAGGCGGATGCAGACCCCCATGGTTGTGAACAGGAACAATGCAAGCAACATCATCAGCGACGCCTGAAGCGTCGCCGGCAATGATTTGAAACGGCTGATCACACTTGTCTTTCCGTGGTTGCGGCGGCGGGCACCTGACATCATTACCGCACAGCATTGCCGAAAAGGCAAACAGGGCGGGCAAACTGGGCAGGCAAACAGGGCGGGCAAACAGGGCGGGCCGATCAGCCTTTGATCTTGGACTCTGCCCAGTCGGCAAGAACGGCGCGGTAGCGCTCATCCTCATCCGCCACTGACGGATGCGCGGCAAGCGCCGCGCCATAGCTGGCAAGCGGGGCGGGAAGCGTGACCGGAAGGTCGAGGATTTCCTGCAAGAGCGCGAGGATGGCGAAGCTGGCGACGAAGCCGCAATCGGCGATGGCGAGCTCTTCGCCTGTCATCAGCGGCGCGGGGCTGGCGATGATGTCCAGCTGGTCAAGCCGGTCCTGAAGAAGGTTCGCGTTACTGGCGATGAGACCGGCATTGCGCGTCGCCGGCGCGACCTGACCGAAATAGGAGCGCAATATCGGCTCCAGCCTGGTGTCGTGGAAGCGCGAGATCTCGCGGGCGCGGGCGCGGTCCTCGGTGGCCGCCGGCATCATCGGCGGGGCAGGGTGGGTTTCATCCAGATATTCCGCAATGGCTTCGGAATCGGCAAGCTTCAGATCGCCGTCGATGATCGCCGGAACGGTTCCCGACGGGATGATGCCGCGATAGGCCGGGCTTCCGTAGCCGTCGGGCGGTGCCAGCTCGTTCCATGCCAGCCCCTTGTGGCGAAGGATGATCCGCACTTTCGCCCCGTAGCTGCTGACCGGAACATTATAGAGGGTGATCATGGCGTGTCTCCGATGCCGGGGATGCTGTGACGGCGGGGGCGATGAAAAAAGGCGGGACAAGGTCCCGCCTTTTGCGCAGTTTTGCGTTTGTCAGTTGGACAGCTGCCACTTCTTGCCAAGCGCGTCGAAGAATCCGCGCTCGGTCTTCAGCTTGATCCAGGTGTTGACGTAGTTGATCCACACCTGGTCGGCCTGTGGCAGCAGCATGGCGATCGGTGTCGGGGCCTTTGGCGCGGAGACAGGAACGACCATCATCTGCGGGTATTTCGCGACAAGCTTGTAGGCCTCGACGTTCGAGGTGATATGCGCGTCGGCGCGGCCGGCAAGCACTTCCTGGAAGTCACGGGCCGGCGCCTCGACGATCTTGTGGGCGGCGTTCGGGAAGAACTGCTTCACCTGCTTTTCCTGGGTGGTGCCCAGGGTCGCGGCGACAGTCACGTCGGGCTTGTCGAGATCGGCCCAGTCATTGAACTTGCCCTCGTTCTTCTTCAGCGTCAGCGGCACGGTGGCAAGCGAGAAATAGCTGTTCGAATAGCCGGCTGCCTTGGCGCGCGCCGGCGAGATCGAGGCGGAACCGGTCATGTGGTATTTGCCTGACACGACGCCGCTGACCAGGGTCTTCCAGTCGGTGGCGACGAATTCCAGCTTCACATCCAGATCCTTCGCCAGCTCGGTCATCACGTCGATGTCATAGCCGGTATAGCTGTTGGTGGCGGGATCCTTCATTGTCATCGGGTTCCAGTCGCCGGTGGTGCCGACCTTGAGAACGCCGCCTGAAAGAATGTCCTGAAGGGTGTTTTGCGCATGGGCCGGAATGGCAGCGCAAGCGAGCGCGACCGCTGTGATCGCAAGCTTGATGAATTTCATGGGAAGGCTCCTTGCTGATGATGGAGTGCGACAATCTGTCATGTCTCACCGTACCTCAGAGATGGTGGCTTCATCAAGGCAGCACAAGATTACTCTGCCATTTAAAGGCAGAAAACCGGTGTCAGATGTCACCGTTTGCGCCGGCGATGCGGCGCTCGACCATCTTTCGGAACCGCATCGCGCCGGCATCGATGCCGAGATTGATGTGGCGGGTGCGGCTCTCCTTCATCCCCTTATGGACCTCGACAAGAATATCGCGATCCTCGATGAAGGCTGTCTTCGCACCCTCGAACATCTTCTGCGAGATCTCCTGATTGTCGGGGTCGCTGTTGCGATGCTGAAACCAGAAATAGCGGGTGTTGTCGGCATCCACAGGCGTCATGAAATTATAGGATATGTTGAGAAAGGCATCCTCCGGCAGCCTGGCGTCATCGCCGCCGGTGCCGGCGCGGGTATAGACCGACATGTTGATGGCAACCGAGGGAAGGCGGCACTCGTAATGCTGCTTGCGGTCGCAGTTTCCTGCGAAGGGAAGGATTGGCGCGTAATAGGGCGGCGGCGGTGAATCCATCACCCAGCGCGAGACAATCACGCCGTCATCGAGCTTCTCGAGGTCGAGCGGCAGGTTGCCGGTGCCGGCCCCGGCAAAGGACGAGACATGAACCCAGGCGACGTGTGACGGGTCGAGAAGATTGTCGATGACATACAGATAGTGGCAGGCGATATCCATGCTGCCGCCGGGGGTCCGCCCCCAGGCAGGATTGTCGAAGTTGGGAATGTCGATGATCCTGTCAGGGTCGGCATCCTTAGCGTCGCCCATCCAGATCCATAACAGCCCCCACCGGTCCTCCACCGGATAGGAGCGCACACGCACGCCGGCCGGTGGAGGGCCTTCCTGCGTCGGCGCACGAACGCAGGTGCCGCTGCAATCGAAGGTCAGGCCGTGATAGCCGCATTCGACCTGATCGCCGATCAGCCGCCCCTTGGAGAGCGGCAGCTTGCGGTGCGGGCACGCATCCTCGAGCGCCGCGGCGCCCCCGCCCTCGGTCCGGAAGATGACGATGGGCTCGTCAAGAATGCGAAGCGGTGTCAGGGTGGCGGTGAACTCCGCGCTCCAGCCGGCGACATACCAGCTGTCCCTGATGAAATCCTGTTCGATATCAACCATGGCTACCACATTGTCATGCCGCTGCCGGCTTGTCACGCGGCGGGGCGGCGCCTCTGTCCCTTGGCAATGAAACTACGACGATGAAATTACGATGATGAAATTACGACGATGAAATTACAGCCCGACAGGTCCGGCCGGCGCGGCGAAAGCGGCGGCCAGCGCCGGGAACTGCTCCAGCACCCGCCGTGATGGCGCGAACCGCTCGGGATGCAGCCTGCCGTCTTCCCACAGCGCCACGCCGTCGATGATCACTGTCGGATCAAGGATCATCCAGCAGATCTCACCGGGCGGGCCGCTTCCGCAGGTGTGGAAATGCAACAGCCGCTGGTGCGAGAAGGCGGTGCCCGACCAGCGAAGCGGATCGGCGGCGGCGCTGCTGTCATAGGCCATCAGCGGATGGATCCCGGCATGCCAGGAGTCGATGTTGTACGCATCAAGACCGAATGCCGCGGCGACGCGGGCATAATGCGCCTCGACCTCGGCCACCATGCCGGCAGGACCTTCGAACCGTGTGATCCGGCTGTTCTCGAAATGCGCGGTGACCGGATCCCTGAGAGCCAGGCAATCCGGCGAATAGACCTTCGATCCTGTCGGCGTCAGATAGTTGGACAGAACGGCCTTGCCATGGAAGCCCTCTGCCGGCACAGGCTTTGGAATGCCGAGCGGAAAGCGGCTGATGATGACATCCGCGCCATTTGCCGCCGGCGTGCCGGGGCGTCCTTCGAACCTGGTGCCGCGCGGGCAGGTGACAAGCACCCTGTCGGCATGCAGGGTGATGGCGTCGATGGCCTCCTTCAGCCAGGTCATCGCCGCGTGGTCGAGCCTGCCGTAACCGCCCTCCAGCATGTCCTCGTTCAACGCGTAGCTCATCACGCAATGCGGTCCGGTATAGTGCCAGTGGAACCGGCCCTGGTCGCCAAGCCGCGAGAAGAAGATCACCTCGTCGACCTCGTTCATCGCGGCCTGCACATCGGCATTTGGCCGGTTGTCCGGGGGGCCGACCATCATCCGTCTGACCGTCGCGCCGCGGGCAAGCAATTCGGCATGCACCAGATCGGGCGCGGCGTTGTCATACCAGCCGAATTTCGGATCCTCGCAGACAAGAAGGACGGTCAGGCCGGCCACCTTGCCGATGCAGTTGTCGATGAGGTTGGCCGCTCCGGCGCGCTGAATGGCATGCGGTGACGGTTGCCATCCCTTATCCGGTGCCGGGGCGCCCTGATCGAGCAACGCGTCGTGATGTCCGTCCTGATAGTTCATCCGGTCACTCCGCCATGCTCATTCTGCGTAATATCCGACAATATCGCCTGCCGTGGTCACCCCAAGGCCGTTGATGCTGCGGTTCACATAGTTGAAATAGCTGATGATCTGGTTGGCCTCGAGGATCTCGCCGTCATCAAGGCCGGCATCGCGAAGCGCGGTGACATCGGCTTGCGTCATCTCGCCGGGGGTGACGGTCAGTTTCTCCGCATAGCGAAGCAGCGCCAGCTCGGCCCCGGTGAAGACCTGCTCCGGCGCGCGGGCCTGGAGGGCCGCTTCCACCTCGGCAGCGCGGGATGCATCACCGATCAGATGCGCCGCGTTCTTCCAGTGATTGGCGTAGGAATAGGCGCAGTCATTGATGACCGAGACATAGGAGCTGATGGTTTCCTGAAGCCACATCGGGATCGTGTTGGCGTCGTCGTGAAGCGCCGCGCGATACAGAACGACATGTCCGCGCATCGTGCTGGGACGAAGCGAATGCACCCGCATCACATTGTCGACGGTGCCGTGCGGCGTTCGCGCCAGGTCGAGAACCTCGCGAAGCTGTGGGTCGGCATCGCCGTCGGCGACCATCTTGATCCACGCTGCCATATGTCTCCCCCGAGCACAGCAACACAATCGTTAAAGTTAATTTAACGTTAATCACAAGGTGAACCGCCGATGGATGGGCGTCAATCACTAACGCGCCGCCGGGATGACGTACTGGGTGGCTGAGACCAATTTTCTTGCAAAACCGGAAGGAATGGCGACATAACTGCTCGCCGGCCTGCAAGGACTGCGACGTTGCGACCGGCCGTTTGTCACCTTCAGGAACCCGCCATGCGCGATTCGCTCCCTGTCAGATCACCCGCCGCCTCAGGCGGCAATGCCGCGGCGGATGATCAGGCCTTCATCACCCTTCGGAATGTCGACAAGTTTTTCGGAGATTTCCAGGCGCTGGATGATGTCAGCCTCGATATCGGCCTTGGCCAGAAGATCGTGATCTGCGGGCCGTCTGGCTCCGGCAAGTCGACCCTGATCCGCTGCATCAACAGGCTTGAGACGCATGATGTCGGCGAGATCGCGATTGACGGCGTGACCCTTGATGACGGGGCGGCGGCGAAGGCCGTGTTGCGCAACAATGTCGGCATGGTGTTCCAGCAGTTCAATCTGTTCCCGCATCTGTCGATCCTGGACAATCTGACGCTTGGTCCGGTACGGGCGCGCGGGCTGGAGCTGTCCGCGGCGCGCGAGCTTGCCGAATATTATCTTGCGCGGGTGAGGATTCCCGAGCAGATCGACAAATATCCGCATCAGCTTTCCGGTGGCCAGCAGCAGCGAGTGGCGATCGCGCGGGCGCTGTGCATGGAACCAAGGATCATGCTGTTCGACGAGCCGACATCGGCGCTCGATCCCGAGATGATCGCCGAGGTTCTGGAGGTCATCGAAGAGCTTGCCGGAAGCGGCATGACGATGATCTGCGTGACCCATGAAATGGGCTTCGCCGGTCACGTCGCCGACCAGATGGTCTTCATGGATCATGGAAAGATCGTCGAGATGGCCCCGCCGGACACCTTCTTCTCGAAGCCCAAGAGCGAGCGGTGCCGGACCTTTCTGCAACAGATTCTGCGGCATTAGGAGGGCAGTGATGCGATTGGCACGTCTATGGCCGCTGATGGCGCTGTTCGGTCTTGCCGGATGTTCATCGGGAAGCTGGGGCTGGTATGTGGTCAATCCGGCGACGCCCGCCGGCCAGCGCAACCTGATGTTCCTTCTCGACGGGCTCTACTACACCATCGCCCTGTCGGTAACGGCCATCCTTATTTCGATCATTCTCGGGCTTCTGGTCGCGCTTCCGGGCCTTGCCACCCAGCGCCCGCCCCGCATCATCAACCGGGTCTATGTCGAGCTTGTCCGCGCCGTGCCGATCCTGGTTCTGATCCTGTGGGTCTATTACGGGCTGCCGCAGGTGGCCGATATCTCGATATCGGTGTTCTGGGCCGGGGTGCTGGCGCTTGCCATTTCCGACAGCGCCTTCCAGGCGGAAATCTTCCGCGCCGGCATCCAGTCGGTCGATCGCGGCCAGCATGAGGCGGCGCATTCGATCTCGCTTGGCTATGTCGACAAGATGCGGTTCGTGATCCTGCCACAGGCGATCAAGCGGATCCTGCCGGCCCTTGGCAACCAGCTTGTCTATATGCTCAAGATGTCGTCGCTGGTGTCGGTGATCGGCATGGAAGAGCTGACCCGCCGCGCCAACGAGCTGGTGGTGACCGAATACCGGCCGCTGGAGATCTATACGGTTCTGGTGATCGAATATCTTGTCCTGATCCTCCTTGTGTCGGCGGCGGTACGCTGGCTTGAGCGGCGCATGGGTGCGTCCGACCGGCGCTAGGATTATCTTCGGACGGGAGGAAAAGATGACAGAACCCGACAAGGCGCCGCTTCGCGCCGCGCTTCAGTATCTTGCCATGGATGATGGCGGCGGGGCGGTCTATCACGCCTCGCAGGCCGGCGGCATGGCGGCAGAGCATGACGGGCGCTATGACCATCGCGAGGTGACGATCCGCGACGGGCGCGGCCGGTCCTTCGATCTGGATGGCGCCGGATTCATGCTCACGCCCCATGACAGCCGGGTCGCCGATTTCCATGATGATGCGGCCCTGGCCGCCACCTACGATGCCGAGGCGGCGGCGCTGATCCGTGATGTCACTGGGGCGCTGCGGGTGGAGGTGTTCGACCATACGCGCCGTGCGGCGTCACAGGGGCTTCGCAGCGCGCAGACGATGCGCGAGCCCTCGTCGGTGATCCATAATGACTACACGCCCTGGTCGGCGGAAAAGCGCCTCCGCGAGATTCTGCCCGACGAGGCGGATGGCCTGCTGACGCGGCGCTTTGCCATCATCAATATCTGGCGGTCCATAGCCGGCCGTGTCGAGACCGACCCGCTGGCATTCTGTGACAGCGCCACGCTGGCTGAAGGCGATCTTGTCGAGGTGACCCGCCAGGCAAAGGACCGGATTGGCCAGATCCAGATGGCGCGCTTCAATCCGGACCATGAATGGTACTATTTCCCGGGCATGGAGGAAGACGAGGCGGCGCTGATCAAGACCTATGATTCGGCCACCGACGGGCGCAACCGCTTCACCATCCATACCGCCTTTTCCGATCCGACATCGCCGCCGGACGCGCCGCCGCGCCAGAGCATCGAGACGCGCTGTTTCGCCTTTTTCTGATCCTGTATGGGCAGGGCTGTCTTGTTGGCGGGCGGGGGCTTGAAAGCCGCCGCCTGTGACGCGATTTATAGGGTGCCGGAAAGCCGGACCGTAACTTGATTCCTGCAAAGGGAGGGGGAGCCGTTTGCATATTCGCGCCGCCGCAGGCCCGGTGGCGGAAAGGACGATGATGACGCGCCCTCTCTCGATCTGCTGGTTCCGCCAGGATCTGCGCCTTGCCGACAATCCGGCGCTGGCCGCCGCCGCGGCGCATGGCGATGTTCTGCCGGTCTTCATTCTTGATGACGGCGCCGCGGGTGCCGATCGCATCGGCGCGGCAAGCCGCTGGTGGCTTCATCATTCTCTGACCTCGCTGAAGGACTCGCTTGACGGCGTGCTTCATGTCGCGGCCGGCAAGGCGCTGGAGATCATCCCGCGGATCGTCGCCGCCACCGGCGCGACATCCGTTCACTGGAACCGCGCCTACGAGCCTTGGCGGATTGACCGTGACAGCAGGCTGAAGGCGGCGCTTGCCGAGGCCGGGATCGAGGCTGTCAGCCATAATGGCGGATTGCTGTGGGAACCGTGGGAAGTGAAGAAGGGCGATGGTACACCCTTCAAGGTCTTCACCCCTTTCTACCGGCGTGGCTGTCTTGCCGCTCCGCCGCCGCGCGAACCGCTTGCGGTCCCGGACATGACCCTTGCCGCCGACCCCGCGCCGGCCGAGATCGCCGATCTCGGTCTGCTGCCTGACGAGCAGTGGGGCGAGATGCTGTCTCCGCACTGGCGGATCGGCGAGGCTGGGGCCGAGGCAAGGCTTGCCGGTTTTCTGGATGACGGGCTTGCCGGCTACAAGGAGGGACGCAACCTGCCGGCGGCACCGCATGTCTCGCGCCTGTCGCCGCATCTTCACTGGGGAGAGATCTCGGTGAACCGGGTCTGGCAGGCGGCGCGCGCCCGCGCCGACCTGCCACCGGACGATATCGACAATTTCTGCTCGGAACTTGGCTGGCGCGAATTCTCGCATTCGCTTCTCTATTTCAATCCCGAGCTTAAGCGTCGCAACCTGCAGCCGAAATTCGACGGGTTCGACTGGCGCGAGGATGCGGGGCTTCTTCGCGCCTGGCAGCGCGGCATGACCGGTGTGCCTTTCGTCGATGCGGCGATGCGCGAGCTCTGGCAGACAGGCTATATGCACAACCGCATGCGCATGGTCACCGGCTCCTTTCTGGTGAAGAATCTGCGTCTTCACTGGCATCATGGCGAGGCCTGGTTCTGGGACTGCCTTGTCGATGCCGATCATGCGAACAACAGCGCCTCCTGGCAGTGGATCGCCGGCTGCGGGGCTGATGCCGCGCCCTATTTCCGGGTGTTCAACCCGGTGACCCAGGGCGAGAAATTTGACAAGGCCGGCGCCTATACCCGCACATATCTTCCCGAGCTTGCGAACCTTCCCAACAAATATTTGTTCGCCCCCTGGACCGCGCCGAAACCGATCCTTGAGGGAGCCGGGGTGCGGCTTGGCGAAACCTATCCCAAACCGGTGGTCGATCTGAAACAGTCACGCGAGGAGGCGCTTGCCGCCTTCGCCAGACTGCGCGAAGGGGCCTCCTGATGGCGGATACGATCCGGCTTGTTCTCGGCGACCAGCTGACGCGCGGGCTGGCCAGCCTTGCCGATCTCGACAAGGGGCGGGATGTTGTGCTGATGGCCGAGGTGATCGAGGAGGTCACTTATGTGCGCCATCACAAGCGCAAGGTGGCTTTCCTGTTTTCGGCGATGCGCCATTTCGCCGAGTCGCTCCGCGCCGAGGGCGTCACCGTCGATTACATCCGTCTCGATGACGAGGGCAACAGCGGCAGTTTCTCCGGCGAGGTGGCCCGCGCCGTCGCCCGCCATGGCGCCGAGCGTATGGTTGTCACCGAACCCGGCGAGCACCGGGTGCTGACGGCGATGCAGGACTGGCAGACCGATCTCGGCATCGAGGTCGAGATCCGCGCCGATGACAGGTTCATGTGCCCGCCAGGCATGTTCGAGGACTGGGCCGAGGGGCGAAAGCAGCTTCGCATGGAATTCTTCTATCGCGAGATGCGGCGTCATCATGATGTGCTGATGGAGGGCGGCGAGCCGGTCGGCGGCAAATGGAACTATGACGCGGAAAACCGCGAATCCCCCGATTTGTCCCTGCCGGTCCCAAAGCCCACGGAATTTGCCCCCGACGCCATCACCACCGAGGTTCTGGCGCTTGTCGCCGAGCGATGCGCGGATCATTTCGGCGATCTGGATGATTTCGGTTTTGCCGTGACCCGCGATCAGGCGCTTGAGGTTCTGGATCGTTTCATCGCCGAAAGACTGCCGCTGTTCGGCACCTATCAGGATGCGATGATCGAGGGCGAGCCCTGGATGTATCACAGCCATATCGGCTTCTATCTGAATGCCGGCCTGCTGCTGCCGGCGGAGGCTGTTCGCGCCGCCGAGGCGGCCTGGCACACCGGCCATGCGCCGCTGAACGCTGTCGAGGGGTTTATCCGCCAGATCCTCGGCTGGCGCGAGTTTGTGCGCGGCATCTACTGGCTGAAGATGCCGGATTACGCCGCTATGAATTTCCTTGGCGCGGACCGCCAGCTTCCGGAGTTCTTCTGGAGTGGCGAGACCGACATGAACTGCATGAGGCAGTCGATCGATGCGACGCGCCGCTATGCCTATGCGCACCATATCCAGCGTCTGATGGTGCTGGGGAATTTCGCGCTTCTGGCCGGCATCGACCCGCGCTACGTGAATGAATGGTATCTTGTGGTCTATGCCGACGCCTATGAATGGGTCGAGCTGCCGAATGTCTCGGGCATGGTGCTGTTCGCCGATGGCGGCTATCTAGCCAGCAAGCCCTATGCGGCTGGCGGTGCCTATATCAACCGCATGTCGAACTACTGCGCCGGATGCCGCTACAAGGTGGCGAGGAAGAACGGGGATGAGGCCTGTCCGTTCAACTATCTCTACTGGGATTTCCTGATCCGCAACCGCGAAAAGCTTGGCGGCAATGCGCGTATGGGAATGATGTACCGGTCGCTGGACCGCATGGCGCCCGAGAAGGTGGAGATGATCCGGGCGGATTCGGCGCGCTTTCTGGCAGCGGCAGTGCCGTCGGATGCCACCGCCACAACCACCGAAAAGGGCGCCGCCTGAGGAAAAGCTGAAGGGAGAGACGAGATGAGTTATGGATCACGACCGAAGTCGCGCGGATGGGTCCGCAGGATCGCCGGCTTCATCGTCACCGCCGCGCTGGCGCTTGGCCTTCTTGGCGGCATGTCGGCCTGCGCCCGGCGCGATGTGGCGGTGCAGTCCCACCGCCAGCCGGGGCTGGATCTCGCCGAATTCTTCGCCGGCGACAGTGTCGCCTACGGCATTTTCGAGGACAGGTTCGGCAATCTGCGCCGCCAGTTCCGGGTGAATATGACCGGAACGGTCGAGGGCGATACGCTGACGCTTGTCGAGGATTTCCTCTATGATGACGGCGAGCGCGCCGACCGCACCTGGGTGATCCGCAAGACCGGCACCGATGAGCGCGGCATCACCAGCTATGAGGGCAGCGCCGCCGATGTCACCGGCACCGCCAGTGGACGGGTGGCGGGCAACGCCCTGAACTGGGAATATGACGTGGTGCTGGAAATGTCGGGAAGCGAGGTGGCGGTGCATTTCGACGACTGGATCTATCGCCAGGACGAGGATGTGGCCATCAATCGCGCCTTCATCAGCAAGTTCGGCATCGAGATCGGGTCGGTGACCATCGTCTTCCTGCGGGGCGATACCGCGGCGGCGGTGGGCCCGCTTGATCTGGAAAGCTGGCCCGGGTGACCACGCCGCCGGCCTGTGCGAATATGGGGACATGACCGGGATGAGACCAGGCCGTCGTCACTTTCTGGCAGCCATTCTGGCGTTGGGGCTGACGCCGCGCGCGGCAATGGCGGAGGCGACAACAGGCGTGATGGAAGGGCTGGTGCCGGCGGCGCGGCGTGTCGGCAAGGCGCGCTTCAAGGTGATCTTCTTCAAGATATACGACGCCGAGCTGTTCGCGCCGGACGGCAGGTTCGACCGGGCTGGTCCCTACGCGCTGCGGCTGACCTATCTGGTCAATGGCAAGAAGGACCGCATCGTCTCGCAGACGGTCAAGGAAATGAAACGCCAGGGATCGGCAAGCACGGCGCAGATCGGCCGCTGGGAAGGGCTGATGGAGCGGTATTTCATCGATATGGACAAGGGCACCAGCGCCGATTTCATCCATACGGCGGACGGGCGGCTGGTGCTGACCGCCAAGGGACGGATGCTTGGCGAGATCACCGACCGTGATTTCATCGCCGCGCTGATGGATATCTGGCTTGGCCCCAAGGTGCGCGACAAGAATTTCCAGCGCGCGTTACTGGGACAGGGTGACTGAGATGACCTGGCAAATGAACCGGGTGCGGCGATGAAACTCGGGGCGTTCCTTTTCGAGATCCTGCCCCTGCTGGCCTTCTTCGCCGGCTACCAGTATCTGGGGCTGATCGCCGCCGCCGGCCTGTCGGTTGGCTGCGGGGCGCTGGTGCTTGGCATCGCCTGGGCGAAGGAACGCCGGATGGCGGCCTTTCCGCTGTTTTCACTGGCGATGTCGGCGGCCTTTACCGCGGCGGCCTGGTGGGGCGGCGACGGGGTCTTCATCAAGATCCAGCCAACCATCTTCAACGGGCTGTTCGCGGCGGTGCTTCTGGGCGGATGGCTTGCTGGGCGGGCGATGATGCGGGTGTTTTTCGAGCGCCAGTTCTTTCTGACCGACGATACCTGGCGGCGGCTGAGCTTCCGCTGGGGATGTTTTTTCCTGCTGCTGGCGGTTGCCAATGAAATCGTCTGGCGCGGCTTCAGCGAGGCTGACTGGGTGTTCTACAAGACCTTCATCGCCGCCCCGGCAAGCTTCCTGTTCATGATGGCGCAGCTGCCGCTGACGCTTCGCGGGCGGCTGCCGCAGCCGGATGACCAGAAGGTCAGTAGGGAATGACGCTGCCGTCATAGGCGAACAGCGTGCCGGTGTCGGCCGGCGTCAGCCTGTCCAGCACCTGCCACAGCATGCTGGCGGAATCATCGGCGGTGAACAGCCTGTCCTTCGGCACATTGCCCTGGAAGGGCCTCGACAGCGCGGTATCGACCGTTCCCGGATGAAGCGTGGCCACACAG
>JBMHCH010000048.1:0-13211 GCA_049890015.1 Puniceispirillaceae bacterium (SeqCode) | reverse complement strand
GGAAGTCATCAAGCGCGCCATGGATGGCAGCTTTGAAGGCGGCCTGATGGTCGGTACCGTTGCCAATGGCGGCGTCGGCATCGCCCCTTACCACAGCTTCGACAGCGCCATCCCGGCCGGTCTGAAGGCTGAGGTGGACGAGATCAAGGCTGGCATCATCGCCGGCACCGTCAACGTCGGCGGCTGATCCTGACAAACGCCCGTTGCCGCCGGTTCCGGCCTGTGGCAACGGGTTTTTTTGTGAGTTGTTTTGATGGATATCGAGATTCGGGGTATCAGCAAGCGGTTCGGCCCGGTGCAGGCAAACCAGGATATCGACCTGGACATCCGCGCCGGCGAGGTGCTTGGCCTTCTTGGCGAGAACGGCGCCGGGAAATCCACTCTGATGAATGTGCTGTCCGGCCTGTACCGGCCTGATTCCGGCGAGATCATCATCGACGGCACCGCCGTCTCCTTCGACGGGCCCGGCGACAGTATCGCCGCCGGCATCGGCATGGTGCACCAGCATTTCATGCTGGTTCCGGTCTTCAGCGTTGTCGAGAATGTTATCCTCGGGGTCGAACCGACCGGCACGGCGGATTATCTCGATCTCGACGCCGCCCGCGCGCAGGTACAGCAGATCAATGATGATTACGGCATGGAGGTGCCAAGCGACGCGCTGATCGAGGATCTGCCTGTCGGCATCCAGCAGCGCGTGGAAATCCTGAAAGTGCTGTTCCGTTCGGCGGATGTGCTGATCCTTGACGAGCCGACCGCTGTTCTGACACCGCAGGAGGTCGAGGCCTTCTTCGGGATCGTGCGGGCCCTTCGCGACGCCGGCAAGGCCATCGTCTTCATCACCCACAAGCTTCATGAAATTCTGGAAATCGCCGACCGCGTCAGCGTTCTGCGCCAGGGCCAGATTGTCGGCCACGGCGTGCCGTCGGAATTTTCCGAGGCCGATCTTGCCGAGATGATGGTCGGTCGGCCAGTGAGCTTTTCGGTGGGCCGCAAGGCAGCGGCGCCCGGGCGGCCGGTTCTCGAACTTGCCGATATCTCGCTGGTGGATAACAGTCTGGAGGCGCGCCTTCAGGCCATCAGCATGACTGTGCGCGCCGGTGAAATCGTCGGCGTTGCCGGTGTGCAGGGCAATGGCCAGACCGAACTTGTCGAGGCCATCACCGGCCTGGCGTCGGTGAATGCCGGCAGCGTGCGGTTCAATGGCAGCGACATCACCGCGACAAGCGTACGCCAACGGCACAGCATGGGAATCGCCCATATTCCCGAAGACCGGCTGAAGTCAGGCATGGTGGCGGGTTTTACCGTGGCCGAGAACATGGTGCTGAACCGTTACTATGACGACAGCGTCGCGCGCGGCGTCGAGATCGACTGGTCACGCGCCGAGGAACAGGCCGCCGCCGCCTGCCTGAAATTCGATGTGCGCACGCCGAGTGTCTTCCTCGGGGCTGGCAGCCTGTCCGGCGGCAATCAGCAGAAGATGGTGGTGGCCCGCGAGCTAGAGCGTGAGGTGCGGCTTGTGGTGGCCTCGCATCCAACGCGCGGCGTCGATGTCGGGTCGATCGAATTCATCCATCAGCAGCTCATGGCCTGCCGCGATGCCGGCAATGCCGTGCTGATCATCTCCTCCGAACTTGACGAGATTCTGGATCTGTCAGACCGCATCTATGTGATGTTCGAGGGGCGGGTGACAGCCGAGTTCGACAATGAGGACAGCCGCGCCGACCGCAATGCCATTGGCCTTGCCATGGCCGGTGTGAACAGGACAGAAGCCGCATGAGCCGCGCCGCAACAGATACCGACCGCCGCCTTCGCGAATTGCTGGCCCCGACCATCGCCAGCCGCGGCGATCTGCGTGAGGTGGTGCTGATTCCGCTGGCGGCGGTGTTCCTGGCGCTGGTCATCGGGGCCCTCATCATGATGGCCACCTCAGTAGCGCCCGCCACCATCCTGAAGAGCTTTGTCGCCATGGCCGACGGCTCGCTCGGTTCGATGAACGCCATTTCCGAAACACTGACAGCCTCGATCCCACTGGTCATGGCCGGCCTTGGCATCGGTCTCGCCTTTCGCGCCGGGCTTTTCAATATCGGCGCCGAAGGCCAGATGGTGGTTGGCGGTCTTGCCACCGCCATTGCCGCCTTCAGCTTCACCGGCCTGCCGATGGTTCTGCACCTGCCGCTGGCACTGTTGATCGGCATGTCGGTCGGTGCGGTCTATGCCGCCATCGCCGGGGTGCTGCGCGCCACAACCGGCGCGCATGAGGTTATCTCGACGATCATGCTCAACCTGATCTCCTTCCGGCTTCTCGACTATCTTCTGCGCCAGCCCTACATCCAGAAGGAAGGCAGGTCCGGCCCCATTTCAAGGGCCGTTCTGGAAAGCGCCGAACTGCCGCGCCTCCTGGCCTTCATCGATCCGAACCTGCGGCTTCATCTCGGCCTCTTCATCATGCTGGCGGCAGTGGCGCTTGTCTGGTGGCTGCTGTTCCGCTCGAAGCTGGGATTTGCCTTCCGCATTTCGGGCGAGAACCCGGGCGCGGCCCGTTACGCCGGCATCCGCGCCGGGCTGACAGTGGTGCTGGCCATGGCCATCGCCGGGGCACTCGCCGGGCTGGCCGGAGCGACCCAGGTCAGCGGCGTGCTGGGGCGGGCGACGCCCGGCTTTACCGCCGGCATCGGCTTTGATGCCATCGCCGTCGCGCTTCTCGGACGCTCGCACCCGGTCGGCATTCTTCTGGCCGGCCTGCTGTTCGGCGCGCTTGAGGCCGGCGGCCGGCAGATGCAGGTGGATGCCGGCGTGTCGATCGACATGATCAGCATCATCCAGGCGCTGATCATCATTTTCGTCGCCGCGCCGCTTCTGATCAAACGCATTTTCCCGCCCCTGTTCCGGGTGCGCGATCCGGCAGGAGGCGGCCATGAGTGACCGGACCGCCGCCGCGCCCCGCGCCATCGATATGCGCGCCTCGATCACCGGCGGGGCGCTGATCCTGCTGGCGCTGGTCATCGCCTTTCTGCTGGACTCGCCCTGGGATTCGGTCTCGACTTTCAAGATTTCACGGCCGCGCGATGTCTGGGTGGTCGGCCATCTGACCGTGCCGAGCCAGTGGTTCACCACCATCGCGGCCGTGTTTCTCGCCTTTCTGGGGACGCGGCTGTTCCTGAAAGGGGGCGGGCGGTGGACAGCGCTGTCGCTTGCCATCGCGCTGGTGATCCTGGCAATGGCCTTTCTTGTCTGGGCCACCGCCGGCAAGTCGATCTCGCTGACCGGCATGATGCAGGCAACAGTGGTCCGCGCCGTGCCGATCGCGCTTGCCGCGCTTGGCGGCATCCTGTGCGAACGCGTCGGGGTGATCAATATCGCCATCGAGGGCATGCTGCTTGCCGGCGCCTTCGCCGGGGCGCTGTTCGGATCGCTGATGGGCGGCTGGGCCGGAATTGTCTGCGCGATGGTGACAGGCGGGGTGTTCGGGCTCCTTCTGGCGGTTCTGGTGATCACCTACCGCGTCGACCAGATCATCGCCGGGGTGGTGATCAACCTGTTCGTGCTTGGGCTAACATCCTATGTCTCCAGCCAGGTCTTCGCCGAGTTCCGCTGGCTGAACAAGGCCACGCCCTTCCGCGCCTTCAAGATACCGGTACTTGGCGATATCCCGCTGATCGGGCCGGTGCTGTTCAACCAGAACCTGTTCGTCTATGGCGCGCTGATCCTGGTGACACTGTCGACCTATTACCTGTTCCACACCCGCCACGGGCTTCGGGCCCGGGCTGTCGGCGAGCATCCGCGCGCTGCCGATACGCTTGGCATCGATGTCATCCGGACACGCTACGCGCATGTCATCGCCGCCGGCATGGTGGCCGGGTTCGGCGGGGCCTGGTTCACCCTTGGATCGGTCGGGCGGTTCGATGAGAACATGACCTTCGGGCGCGGCTTCATCGGTTTGGCGGCGATGATCTTCGGGCGCTGGCATCCGCTTGGCGCGCTGGCGGCGGCGCTGATCTTCGGCTTCGCGGATTCGCTGCAGCAGAAGCTGTCGATCCTGAACACGCCGATCCCGTCGGAATTCCTGTCGATGGCGCCCTATATCGCGACGATTGTGGTGGTCGCCGGGCTGGTGGGCCAGGCGCGGCCGCCGGCCGCCATCGGCAAACCCTATGTGAAAGACTGAGACGGGAGGCCGGAATGGACCAGGATGACAGGCTGGTGACCGCCGCCATCGCGGCCATGGGCCGTGCCTATGCGCCCTATTCCGGCTTTCCCGTAGGTGCCGCCATCCGTGACGAGGACGGGGCCATCCACAGCGGCGCCAATGTCGAGAACGCCGCCTATCCGGTCGGCAACTGCGCCGAGGCAAGCGCCATCGCCGCGATGGTGATGGCCGGCCGCACCCGTATCACCGCCATCGCGGTTGCCGGCGGTGACGGCACGATGCTGTGCACCCCCTGCGGTGCCTGCCGCCAGCGGATCCGCGAATTCGCCGCGCCGGACACGCCGGTGCTGATCAGCGGGCCGGGCGGGCTGCAGCGCCGCTTCACCCTGGAAGAGCTTCTGCCGGAAAGTTTCGGTCCGGAAAATCTGAGCTGATGCGGGCTGGTCTGGGGCGGGCTGGACCGAAGCCGGTCAGCCGGTGCCGGTCAGTCAGTGCCGTAGATCCGGTCGCCGGCATCGCCGAGTCCCGGCAGGATATACGCCTTTTCATTCAGCTCGCGATCCATCGCCGCGGTGATGATCGGGATGTCGGGATGCGCCGACTGCAGCGCCTTCACCCCTTCCGGAGCGGCGACAAGGCATGAGAAAACGATGTCCCTGACACCCATCTCGCGGAGCTTGTCGGCCGCCATGATGGCGCTTCCGCCTGTGGCCAGCATCGGGTCGCCGAGGATCACCTGGCGGTCGGCGATATCCGAGGGAAGGCTGCTGTAATAGGACACCGGCGCCATCGTGTCATGGTCGCGATACAGCCCAAGATGACCAACGCTGGCTTCCGGACAGGCCTGGCTGAATCCGTCGATCAGGCCGTTGCCGGCCCGCAGGATCGAGACAAGGCAGGGATAGGGCTGCGGCATCGCCTGCGCTGTCATCGGCTCCAGCGGCGTCTCGATGGCACGATCGACTGTGCGCAGCGCGGCGAAGGTCGGATGGGCCAGAAGCCAGGACAGCTCATGCAGCGTCTGGCGGAAATGGTGAGACGGCGTGTTCCTGTCCCGCAGGATGGAAAATTTATGATCGACAAGGGGGGGGGCCATCACCACGAGGCTGGTCTGGTCCTGTGCTGTCATTGGTCATGTCTCCCTTGTTCGGCTGCCGTCTTGACGTCCGCAAAGACTAGCCGGGATTGGCCCGATTTTCCATTCACAAAAGCAGCCGCCGACGGCACTATGGCGGAGCCGTTTCCCGAGGATTTGCCATGGCCAAGCTTTATTTTTCCTTCGCCGCGATGAATGCCGGCAAGAGCACCATCCTTCTTCAGGCATCGCACAATTACCGCGAGCGCGGCATGAACACCATGCTGCTGACAGCCAAGCTTGACGACCGGGTTGGCGAAGGTCGCATCGGATCGCGCATCGGGCTTGAATCGGCGGCGACCGTCTTCGACGCGGCAAGCAACATGACCAGCCTTGTCGCCGCCGAGCATGCGCGTGGCGAGCTTGCCTGCGTGATGGTTGACGAGGCGCAGTTCCTGACCGACGCGCAGGTCTGGCAGCTTGCCGCCATTGCCGACGATATGGGAATTCCGGTGATGTGCTACGGCCTTCGCACGGATTTCCAGGGAAACCTGTTCCCGGGGAGCGCGCGCCTTCTGGCGCTCGCCGATGTGCTTCGCGAGATCCGCACGATCTGCCATTGCGGACGCAAGGCGACCATGGTGGTGCGTCAGGACGGAACCGGACAGGTGATCCGCGAAGGCGCGCAGATCGAGATCGGCGGCAATGAACGCTATGTCTCGCTGTGCCGCCGGCACTGGGTTGACGCCATGAAAGCTGACTAGGGCCGGACCAGCTTAGCCTGCGAGAACATCATCCATGCTGTAGAACCCGCTGCCGGCGCGCGCCGCAAAACGGGCCGCCCGCAATGCCCCGCGCGCGAAAATGGCGCGGTCAGTGGCCCGGTGCGAGATTTCCACACGTTCGGAATCGCCATAGAAAATCACCGAATGCTCGCCGGTGACATCGCCGCCACGCAGCACGGCAAAGCCGATATCACCCTCGCGCCGCGCACCGGTCTGGCCCTTGCGGACCATGTCGGCGACAGTATCGAGAGCGACACCGCGGCCGCGCGCTGCCGCCTCGCCAAGCGCCAGCGCCGTGCCGGATGGCGCATCAACCTTGTGATGGTGGTGCGCCTCGAGAATCTCGATATCCCATCCTTCGGCAAGCTGCGCCGCCACCTGCTCCACAAGCCTGGCAAGAAGGGTCACCCCGACCGAGGTATTGGCGCAATAGACAACCGGAATGCCGGAGGCGGCCTGGCGAAGCGAATCCTCGTCAGCGGGGGTCAGGCCGGTGGTGCCGACAACAAGCGCCGCGCCGCTGGAGGCAGCAATGCCGGCATGGGCGACGCTTGCCGCCGGGCTGGTGAAATCGATGATGACATCGGCAGCCGAAAGCGCGTCCGGGCTATCGGCAATGATCACGCCGTTGGCTCCGGTGCCGGCAAGAAGGCCGCTGTCCTGGCCGATGGCGTCGCTGCCCGGCCGGTCGGTCGCGGCGACAAGCTGCAGGTCGGGTGCCGCGTCGATCTCGCGGATCAGCATGCGGCCCATGCGGCCGGCGGCGCCCGGAATGCCGCTCTTGATGGTCTCGGATGTCATGGCTGTCGGCCCTCCTTGCCGTGTGCGGCGAGACTATAAAGCCGGTGGCGGCAGGGCAAGGTGAAATAGCGTTTCACGCCAATGCTGGCATGACCTTCAGGCGTCGTCGGCCCAGATCCGCCGCACCCGTTTCAGGAAACTGTCCGTCTCCGGGCTGGTGTCGCCGGCATCGGCGAACTGCGACAGCAGATCCTTCTGCTTCTTTGTCAGGTTGGTCGGTGTCTCGACCTGAACCTCGACGATCTGGTCGCCGCGGGTGTTGCGCCGCAACACCGGCATGCCCTTGCCCCGCATGCGGAAGCGCCTGCCGGACTGAGTGCCAGGCTCGATCGTCAGGCGCGCCAGCCGGCCTTCGACTGTCGGCACCTCGATCGCACCGCCAAGCGACGCCGTGGTCATCGGCACCGGAATGCGTGTCATGATATCGGCGCCGTCCCGGTCCAGGATCGGATGCGGATCAACGCTGATGAAAATGTAGAGATCGCCCGGCTGGCCGCCGCGAAGACCTGCCTCGCCCTTGCCGGAAAGGCGGATACGCGTTCCGGTATCGACGCCGGCGGGAACCGAGACGGACAGCACCTTGTTCTGCTGCACGCGGCCCTCGCCGCCGCAGGACCGGCAGGGGTCGGCGATCACCTGCCCCATGCCGTGACAGGTGTGGCATGTGCGCTCGACAGCGAAGAAGCCCTGCTGTGCGCGGACCCGGCCGCTGCCACCGCAGGTCCCGCAGCTTCGGGGCTGGCTGCCTTCCGACGCGCCGGAGCCGTCGCAGTCATCGCATCCGACGGGAACGTTCACATTGATATCGCGCTGGACACCGGAAAAGGCCTCTTCCAGCGACACATTCAGATCATAGCGAAGGTCATTGCCGGCACGGTCTGCCTGGCCGCCCCGCGCGCCGCGCGAGAATTCCGAGAACATCTGGTCGAAGATGTCGGAGAAGCCGCCGCCGCCGAAGCCGCCGCCGCCAAAGCCGCCACCGCCGAAACCGCCAGCGGACTGGTCGAAGGCTGCATGGCCCATGCGGTCGTAGGCGGCGCGTTTCTGCGGGTCCTTGAGAACATCATAGGCCTCGGTCGCCTCGCGAAACCGCTCGGCGGCGGCCTCGTCATCCGGGTTGCGGTCCGGATGGTTCTTCATCGCAAGCTTGCGATAGGCGGATTTCAGATCCTTCTCGTCGACATCCTGCGACACGCCGAGGACTTCATAGTAATCACGCTTGCTCATGCCGTCGCCGTCAGGGTTGCCGTCGATATTGCCGGATCCGATGCCCCCGCGCCTCTGCAGCACAGAAGGGCATCAAACCGGTCTCGCTGATTATTTCTTGTCGCCGGCCGCGGCGTCGTCGACTTCCTCGAAATCGGCATCGACGACCGTATCGTCGTCCGCTGCCTGACCCTGACCGCCGTCACCGGCCTCGCCGGCGGCCTGCTCGGCCTGGTAGGCCGCCTCGCCCATCTTCATCATGGATTGCGACAGGTCGGCTGATTTCGATGCAATGGCCTCGATGTCATCGCCCTCAAGCGCCTCTTTCAGCGCGGCGATGCCGGATTCGACCTCGGCCTTGGCGTCGGGATCGGCCTTGTCGCCAAGATCGTCGATGGCCTTTTCCGCGCCATGGACAAGCGCCTCGGCCTGATTGCGCTTCTCGACGGCGTCACGGCGCTTCTTGTCGTCCTCGGCATTCGCTTCAGCTTCGCTAACCATCCGCTCGATCTCGCCGTCATCAAGACCACCGGAGGCCTGAATGCGGATTTCCTGCTCCTTGCCGGTGGCCTTGTCCTTGGCGCTGACCTTGACGATGCCGTTGGCGTCGATGTCGAAAGTCACCTCGATCTGCGGCACGCCGCGCGGGGCGGGGGCGATGCCCTCGAGATTGAACTGGCCGAGATGCTTGTTGTCAGCAGCCATTTCCCGCTCGCCCTGATAGACCGAGATGGTCACCGCCGCCTGGTTGTCCTCGGCGGTCGAGAAGACCTGGCTCTTCTTCGTCGGGATTGTGGTGTTGCGGTCGATCAGGCGGGTGAAGACGCCGCCAAGGGTCTCGATGCCAAGCGACAGCGGCGTCACGTCGAGAAGAAGGACATCCTTGACGTCGCCGGTCAGAACACCGGCCTGGATGGCCGCGCCGGAGGCCACGACCTCGTCCGGATTGACGCCGCGATGCGGTTCGGTCTGGAAGAACTCCTTCACCGTCTCGATGATCTTCGGCATGCGGGTCATGCCGCCGACAAGGATGACCTCGTCGATATCACCGGGCTTCACGCCGGCATCCTTCAGCGCCGCCTGACATGGCTTGATAGTGCGCTGCACCAGCCCTTCGACAAGCTGCTCCAGCTTGGCGCGGGTCAGCTTTACATTCAGGTGCTTCGGGCCGGTGGCGTCCGCGGTGATGAAGGGAAGGTTCACATCGGTCTGCACCGAGGAGGACAGCTCGATCTTCGCCTTTTCGGCGGCCTCTTTCAGGCGCTGCAGGGCAAGCTTGTCCTTGCGCAGATCGATCCCCTCGCTGGATTTGAACTCGTCGGCAAGGAACTGGATGATCTCATGGTCGAAATCCTCGCCGCCGAGGAAGGTGTCGCCATTGGTCGACTTCACCTCGAACACACCGTCGCCGACCTCGAGAATCGAGACGTCGAAGGTGCCGCCGCCAAGATCATAGACCGCGATCAGGCCGGATTCGCGCTTGTCGAGACCATAGGCGAGGGCGGCTGCCGTCGGCTCGTTGATGATGCGGAGCACCTCGAGACCGGCGATCTTGCCGGCATCCTTCGTGGCCTGGCGTTGTGAATCGTTGAAATAGGCCGGGACGGTGATCACCGCCTCGGTGACGCTCTCGCCGAGAAAGGCCTCGGCATCTTCCTTCAGCTTGCGAAGAACGAAGCTCGAGATCTGGCTTGGCGAATATTCCTCGCCATCGACCTTCACCCAGGCGTCGCCATTCTTGGCATTGGTGATCTCGTAGGGCACCAGCTCGGTGAACTTCTTGGTCGCGGCGTCATCATGACGGCGCCCGATCAGTCGCTTGATGGCGAACAGGGTCTTTTCCGGGTTGGTGACGGCCTGGCGCTTGGCTGCCTGTCCGACAAGGCGTTCCTCGCCATCGGCGAAAGCCACCATCGAGGGGGTCGTGCGCGCGCCTTCGGCATTCTCGATGACACGGGCGTCCTTGCCATCCATTACCGCGACACAGGAATTCGTCGTTCCAAGGTCAATACCAATCACTTTGGCCATGGACTTGCTCCTTTCTCAACCACCAGCTTCTCTAATCCGACACCGCTGGTGAAATCCTCGGCATCTTGCGACCATCACGCCCCTGGCACCGCGTCTATGGTCATGCTCTCTGATTACTCTGAACTACCGTCCATATAGGACGCCGATTTCCGGTTGCAAGTGGTTTGCAACTAGCTGTTTTCCGCTGCCTTGTCGCCCTCTGATGAAGAATCCGCGGCCTTCGATACGCCGACCATCGCCGGGCGGAGCAGACGGTCATGAAGCACATATCCGTGCTGCACCACCTCGACAACCGTTCCTGGCGGATGATCGGGGTGCGGCATCTCGAACATCGCCTGATGGAAGTTGTAGTCGAATTTCTCGCCCATGGGGCTGATCCGGCGGACGCCATGGCGTTCCATTGTTGCCTGGATCTCGGTCCAGCTCATATCGAGGCCGGTGACCAGCCCGTCGATGGCATCAGGTGTGCGCGAGGCCTCGTCCTTCGGCGCGGCTTCCAGCGCGCGGGCGAGATTGTCGATGGCGCCGACAAGGTCACGGGCGAATCCGGTATGGCCGTATTTGCGCGCTGTTTCCAGCTCGCGCTCGGTGCGACGGCGCATGTTTTCCACATCGGCAAGCGCGCGAAGAAGCTGGTCCTTCAGCGCGTCGCGCTCGGCAAGCAGCGTGTCCAGCGTATCCTCGCCGCCGTCTGGCTGCGATTCGCCAGTGGCTGCGGCGTCGCCATTGTCTTGAGAGGCGGCAGCCACAGCCTCGTCACCGGCAGCCACAGCCTCGTCACCAGCAGGAGCGGCTGCGTCGTTTGAGGCCTCTTCATCGGGTGTCTTTGTCTCTTCAGCCATCTGGCATCCTTCATATAATTTCGCTACCGAACGGCATTTCGTCCTTTGCGTAGCGTTATTTAAGGAGAGATGGCCTTGCTTCCAAGTGGAAAATGACAGGAAAATATCTCGGCTTGGCACGCCCCGTGCAGCCGGCCTTGATCAAGAGGCATCCGGTGTGCTGGCGTTGGCGAACTGCCCGGTCTGTTGTCGGTCTGTTGTCGGTCTGTTGTCGGTCAGGACGGAATATGCAAGAGTCGGCGGCCCCGGCATGACGCATGCCTAAGAGGAATATGGGAAATGACCACCGTCAGACAATCAATCATGGCACTGTATGAGGAATCGCGGAAATCCGCCGTCGATGGCGTGCCGATGATGGCGGTGATCGATTCCGCACCGGTGGCCGGGGAGTTTCCTGTCCTGCCTGCAGATGCGCCGCAGGCTGCCATCATTGCCAGATTCGACGAGCTTCGCCGGCTTGCCGAAGCGGAGATCAGGGCGGAGACCGAGGCGGAGACCGGGGCCAACGATATCGAGACCGGCGATATCGAGACCGGGGACATGGCGTTGGACATGGCGTTCGGCACGGATATCGCCAGGCCTGAGCCGGCGTCTTCCGTGATGGAAGCCGGGACTGATGATGCTGGCAGGGCCCGCGCCGCGGCCGAGCCCGCTTGGGCATCGCAGGATCCGTTGAGTGACATGGCCGGCAGCATGCCACTCCCGGAAGAGCCGCCGGCACCGGCATCGACACCGGCATCAGGTGACGGCGCGGATCTCGAGATCGGGGATATCCAGGAACTCGTCCGCCAGGCCTGGGAAGACGAGGCCGGGATCGGACAGGCGACCACATCCGGCGCGCCGCAGGTTCCAGCAGACATCGAATCGGCGATGGAAGAGATTGCCGCTGCTGTTGTTCAGTCCGGCGATGGCGCCGCGCCGGTCGATATCGAGGCCATGAAGGCGGAGATTATTGCCGCCATGCGCCAGGAACTGAAGGCAATGCTTGACGACGATCTGACCCGCGCGGTCAGAGCAGCCGTCGCCGAGGCTGTCGGAGAGGCCGTTGCCGGCGCCCTTGCCACCATGCCGCGTGACACCGGCACGCCGAAGACCGCCGAGACCGGGTCCGACGCCGCACCGGCTGTGAAGCCGAAGGCAAAGGCGGCAGCAAAGAAGGCTCCTGCTGCCAGAAAGGCCTCGGCAAAGAAGGCGGCCGCGAAAAATGCCGCCCCCAGGAAGGCGGGCGTGGTGAAGAAGCTTCGGGCCGATCCCACACCGGATCCCGACGAGGTGTGATCAGCCAGACTCTATCTGGCGCTAACGATTTCTTAGCCTGTGAGGCTGCATCAATGCAGAGGACGGCACATTCAGCCGTATCACCTGTCGAGGATGCTGCCCGATGCAGCTGCGTTGCCCGAAATGCCTGTCGCCGGTCCAGATCCCGGACCGGCTGAACCGATATTTCGGCATGCCGGTCGCCTGTCATCTTTGCCGCCATGTATTTGCGGTTCCGCCGCAAAGCCCCGTCCATGACAAAAGCCCGGCCCACGACAGCGGCGTGCCGCGTCATCTTATTGCCCCACTGGACAGGTCGGTATCCGCGATGCGAAGCAGCCATGAGAGGCGCTGCCCGTCTTGTCGCCGATCCATCCGCCTTCCGGGACCTGATCCGGCGATCGGGCCGCTGGGCCTTCTCTGTCCCTATTGCCAGGCGCGATTCACCCTTCACTCCGCTGGCGGAATCCGGCCGCTGCCCCTTGCAACCGTTCTTGGTGTCGGGATCATGCTTGGTCTGGCCGTGCTGTGGCTTGACCGTCAGGGACTGATCGCGCTGCGCCAGATCGAACTGACCGAAAGGCTGCTTGATGCGGGCCGGCTATTGCGGCAATGGACGGCGTGGCGGCACTGATCAGCTGAGGACCGCGGCGATGGCGCGGCTGGTATAGTCCACCATGGGAATGATCCGGGCGTAGTTCATATGGCGCGGCCCCAGCACGCCGATGGCCCCGATCACCTGCTTCTTCGAATCATGATAGGGCGCGATCACCATCGAGCAGCCGGTGTTGGTGAACAGCTTGTTCTCGGCGCCGATGAAAATCTTTACCCCGTCACCCTCGCTGGTGGCGTCGAGAAGGCGCAACGCGTTCTCACGCGCCTCAAGCTCGTCAAACAGCTGCCCGATGGTCTCCAGCTCCTCGCCGGCCTGAATATCGTCAAGCAGATTTGACTGGCCGCGCATGACCAGCACCGCATCTTCCGAGGAGTTGCCGCCAGCCCACAGCCCGACGCCCGCCTCGACAAGACGACGGGACATCTCGTCAAGCTCGGCACGCTGCGCGGCGATT
>JBMHCH010000047.1:0-34226 GCA_049890015.1 Puniceispirillaceae bacterium (SeqCode) | reverse complement strand
ACAGATCGCGTTTTAGCTGAAGCGCTCTTTCAAAATCGTTAAGGGTCTCTAAGACATTATAAGTGTTTTTGAGACGTCATTTGTAAATAACGTGCGCAAAATTCAATTTAGGGAATGCAAAATGAGAGCTCAGCGCGTTCTTATCCATCCAGGTCTGCACAGGACTGGCACCACATTTATTCAACGCGTCGTACTGCCCGCCATGCTAAAGCCTGACAGTTTTGTTGGTCCAGATCATCCTTTCACTGACTTTTTGATGGGCAGAATAGCAGAAGAGCCATATGTAAATTTCGTCGATAATATGGTTATAAGCCGAGAAGGATTAACGGGCTCAATCGAAAAACGTTCGGATCTCTACCTAAGCCGCTTACCAAAACATCTATTTCCAACTTTCGTGATCACAATTCGACAACCAATGGAGTTATTAAAATCAATTTACCTGCATAACTACAGTAAATACGGCAACAAAAGATTCCTCGACGTTTGTAAATACAGCCTGATCGAGAGGATCAACCTCAAGCAGATTGAATTTGATGTGCGATCAAGGTTTCCAAACTCAGAGATATTTTATTTATCGTTGGACCAGCTAGATCATGACCCATTTCATTACCACAAATTCTTTTCAAATTACCTCAACGTAAATCTAGATTGGATGAAGCCGGAGCCAAGTCCAGTGAATAAACGAGGCAACACGAAAGAGTTGCTGGAGCGAATAAGTTCTAGATTAGGCGGCCAGTGTGAATACACAGAAAGAGAATTTGATGACGATATCGCCTCAGTAGCTTCTATACCGGAATTTTTAGAAGTTGAAGAAGCTTACAAAGCACGCCTTTTAGGCGTCTGCTAACAACGCGTATTTGTCGTCATACTTGAGCATACAGACATATGGTGTGGCATTCAGCTTGAGTATACTTTCAAAAAGATTGAGCAACCTGCAGTTAAAGGCGACGAACTGTTATGCGCTGTAATTTTGAAAAATTGCTGGCATTGATGATGCATGAAAGACGCTCATATCGAAAATCACTTTTGCTCCATGTGCGTGTTTGCATTTGTGATCCAGTGAAAAATGGTAGCGAAGGAGGGACCGAAAATCCTACGCGCACCTTATGAATCCGCTGCTCTAACCAGCTGAGCTACTGCGCCCCATAAGACGCGCCATGGCAATGCCCAGCGAGGCACCGCACGGGGGGGGATCAAACCGGCGGTCAGGCCCGAACGACATCATCAAGCGCATCCGGCTATAACGAATTGCGAATCCGTCTGCCTTCACCCGCATATCGTCTTTCAGCACTGGACGCAGGATGCCGCTTGGGCGTAAAGCTGGGTCATGATTGAAAGCTTCATCATCGCTTTCATCCTGTATGTAGTCGTGGTAGGCGGCAACTCACTGATTTTATTTGCCATGACCGAAGCAGAGAACAGCCACATGTCAATTTCGTGGATAATGTGGTCACCAGCCCGGCGGAATTATTGTCTCGACCAAAAAGCTATCTGATCTTTAATTTGAATGCTTACCAAAACACCTTTCGCTGGCCTTCATGGTTACAATTTGAAGGCTGAGTTTTATTATATAGCCGAAGTTTTTTATACCTAGCACGCCTTCAGATTTTTAGATTATCTTCGCTCAAGGTTTTCAAAACAAACTTACTGAAGGGTTGGTCGTGGGAGTGCCTGGCAACCAGTGCCCACTGATTTAAACATTAACCACTTTTAGGTCTCTTCAGCATGACTGGACCATATAAATATGAAAAAGACTTACATTTGCGATCTGCGCCAATATTCATAAAACATAGATCAAGAGTGCGTCTGAAAATTCAATTTTTAGCTACAACGCTTAAAAGTAAACCCTCTCAATCATTTGTGGGTCATCACAGTGCAGCTTGTATTCCATATTGGGAGTTCTAAAACTGCCACAACGTCAATACAGAGCGTACTTACAAACTTTAAATTCCCCAGCGTAATTTATCTTGGCAAGCTTAAGTCAGAAGCAAATGGCAAATTCTGCGGCTTATTGGATCAGATCCACTATGACCTCTTTAGACCCTACAGATACGAAATAAGATTCGGCCATGGTCATCCGTCAAGAGGGCATCACGAACTCATAGATTCATATCCGCAGAGTATCGTTGACCAGATCCTGCAGGGATCATACGGTTCAGCATCCAAGATCAAAACTATCATAATCTCAGACGAATGCATTGGCAGGTATTTCAACTTCAATGCAGAAATGAACTACTTTCTAATTGGAATAATAGGCACGCGAGTTGAACAAAAATTAAATGATATTGGTTTTATCAAACATGATGAAAAGTCGGAAAAAGTCATAAGCGTAGGAATTCGAGAACAAGCCGACTGGATTACGTCTATATATAGTTTCATCCCGACTATGGTTAGTTTCGACGCTTTCTTTTCGCGTCAGATGACATCGGCAGACCCACTGTTCTTCAATGCTCTAAAGTATCACGATCAATTCACGATGTTGAGAGATGCAACCGACGAGACTTGGCGCATAAACTTTGTACCCTATGAGATCTCTAAAGTTATGGGGTTTGATGTGTACTTTTCACACATAACCACCATACCTGAAGGCATGGTAACAACTACTTTGGAAAACAAGGTCACCAAACTGAACAGCAACTCGTTTGGGACATTGCATTATAATAGGCGAGACTCTCTTATAGTCCGTATCGCAAAACAATTCTTATTCAAAAGTGACATTTCGTTTCGTGATCTACCAGCCAAAAAATGGAATAGATGGCAACGGCAATTAGTTGAAGGGATCCGAGTTTTAGTAGCTCAAACTAAACCATCTGAAAGTGAATGTTTTTCAATGTCACAAGATATTAGACAAAATATCCGCTTGCTTTTTGCAGATCAGAATCTTCTGCTGCAACAACACACCCCCCAGTTTGACCTGCAAAGCTTGGGCTATTGTGTTTCTGGAGACAAAAGTGAAAACACCGAGCAACGACCCCTTAACTCCCCTTTTTGAAACCGCTGTTCGTCGAACCCACTGGGGGTGATTTTTGTCGTCCATGGGACCCAATCAAGACTGGATGTCGGTCACTCGCTGGTCACTCTTCGGTCACTCAAGACGACTGATTTCGAGTGACAACCCACCGAGCCTGTCGATAGACTCAAACCATCGACAACACACGACACAGGCGGTGTTCCAGGCTAGACAAGGGTTTCTGGAATTTCGAAGGATGGTAGCGGAGGAGGGACTCGAACCCCCGACACGCGGATTATGATTCCGCTGCTCTAACCAGCTGAGCTACTCCGCCCCAGAAGGCGCGCGACCTGGATATGTCGAATACCTGCCACGTGGATACCGTATAGGTTAAGTGAGACCACACGGTCAACCCAGATCGTCAGAGAGTCCCATAGTTTCGGATAGGCTAAATCAGTCGTCCAAGAACCTGCTTCACGAATTTTGACAAAATCCCAATTTGTCTTCGTCACTTGCACACAGTTCAGAAACACTCTTTGGCAGATCTCCTAGCGCTTGCTTCTTCGCATTGTACGCACGCCCCACCCTTTTCCGAAGACTCCGGTTGCCATCCAAGCCCACCCTATTCGGCAAGCAAGAGGGCATCCGACTTCAATGATGCTTTCAGGCAAACTGTTGTGTTCCCTCTGCAGCATTGAATAGCCTGCCACCCGTTTGCCTGCGGAAGGCCCCGGCACCGCAAACCCCTTGACGGCTTCCCACAGACATCAGCCCCACCGGTCTGGACGCGACCTATTGCGCCGGTGTACAGACAGGCCATGCTCGAAGCCTTCATCACCGCCTTCATCATATATTTCGTCGTTATCGACCCGGTCGGCAACGCGCCGATCTTCCTTGCCGTGACCGAAGCGCAGGACCGTGCCCGCAAGCTTCGCACGGCGCTGGAGGGAACCGCCATCGCCACTGCCATCATGCTGTTCTTCGCCCTGTGCGGAGCCTGGATCCTGGCCTATCTCAACATCACCGAAGCCGCCTTCAAGATTGCCGGCGGCATCATCCTGTTCCTGGTGGCGCTGGACATGCTGGCAGCGAAGCGGCAGCAGCGGAAGCGCGCGGAGAGCACGGGGGGTAGCAACACTGGCGAAACGAGCGCGGGCGAAACGAGCGAAGGCGAGACAGGCGCGGAGGAACCGGACAGCGACAATCTCGCGATCTATCCGCTTGCCATCCCGCTTCTGGCGGGACCTTCAGCCATCATGTCGGTCATTGTCGTCAATGCCGGCTTCGCCGGCGCGCTCGCCAGCACGCTCACAGGCTATGCCGCACTTCTGGCAGTGATGGTGGCGACCGGCGTCATCCTGTGCCTGACAGTAATCGCCGAAGGCTGGCTGAACGAGAGGATCACAATGGTGTTCTCGCGCATCACCGCGATTATTCTGGCCGGCCTGTCTGTGCAATATGTCATCGACGGGTTGACGGCCATCGGCATCGTCAACTCCGTGAATGGCTGACACATCTCCTCTTTTCGCTATGATAGCTGCAGGAGGGCAAGATGCAGCAGGATATTCTGATCATTGGTGTGCTGTTTCCGGCGATCCCGCTGATGATGGTCAATTTCGGCAACCGCTATACGGTGCTTGCCAATCTGATCCGCCATCTTCACGACGAGGTCCTCCGTGACAATGTCTCGCCGAATGACGCCGAGCGGTTCCTGCTGCGGATCAGCCGCCTTCGCGACAGGCTGCGTCTGATCGGCATCATCCAGAGTTGCGCGGCGATCTCCTTTGTTCTGGCGCTCGGCGCGATGATCGCCGCCTATTTCGACGAACGGGTGGTGTCCAGCATCCTCTTCCTCGGATCGATCCTGCTGATGATGGGATCCATGCTGCTGTTCACGCGCGAGATCCAGATCGCCAACACAGCCCTCGATGTGCATCTTTCCGATCTGGAAACGCACCAGGAATGGGAGCAATATCTGAAACCGAAGCGGCGCCGGCGTAACGCTGCCAGAAAATGACCAGAGACGAGGAATTTCCAGACCATGGCCGACCTTCGCACCATCATCGCCATCGATCAGGGCACAACAAGCTCACGCGCCATCCTCTTTGACGAAACAGGCACCATCCTGGCACAGCAGGCGGCAGAATTCCCGCAGCATTTCCCGGCAGATGGCTGGGTCGAGCATGACCCGGAAGACATCTGGCAGACCACCATCGATGTGACGACGGCCATGGTTGCCGAGGCCCGATCGCGCGGCGGCCTTCCCCTTGCCATCGGCATCACCAACCAGCGCGAAACCGCCGTCATCTGGGACCGTGCCACCGGCAAGCCGATCCACAATGCCATCGTCTGGCAGGACCGGCGCACCGCCGACATCTGCGCCGTTATGAAGAACGCCGGCAAGGAAGCGAAGGTCACCGAACGGACCGGCCTTCTTCTCGACCCCTACTTCACTGCCACCAAGTTGGCGTGGATCCTTGACCGCGTGGAGGGCGCCCGCGATCGCGCCGCCGCCGGCGAGCTGTGTTTCGGGACCGTGGACAGTTTCCTGATCTGGCGCCTGACCGGCGGCAGGATGCATGTGACCGACGCCACCAACGCCAGCAGGACCAGCCTCTACAACATCCATGAGAATGACTGGGATGATGACTTGCTGGCCCTGTTCGACGTGCCCCGCGCCGGTCTGCCGCAGGTGATGGACTGCGCCGCCGAATTCGGCATCTGCGATCCCGGGCATTTCGATGCGGAGCTTCCGATCCGCGGCGTCGCCGGTGACCAGCAGGCCGCCGCCATCGGCCAGGGATGCTTCACCCCGGGCGCGCTGAAATCCACCTATGGCACAGGATGTTTTGTCATCATCAATACCGGCAGCGAGGCCGTGACCTCGAAGAACAACCTGCTGACGACCATCGGCTACCGGCTGGACGGAGAGACGACCTATGCGCTGGAGGGATCCATCTTCGTCTCCGGCGCCATCGTCCAATGGCTCCGTGACGGGCTCAGGATTATCGGATCGGCTGGCGAGACCGAGGGCATGGCCGCGGCGCAGGGCGGCAATAACGGCGTCTATATGGTGCCGGCGCTGACCGGACTTGGCGCGCCGCACTGGGCCCCGAACGCGCGCGGCGCCATCTACGGCATCACCCGCGATACCGGTCCGGCGGATTTTGTGCGCGCCGCTCTGGAATCGGTCGCCTATCAGACGAATGACCTGTTCACGGCGATTGCCGGTGACGGCATTCCTGTATCGGTGGTGCGGGTCGATGGCGGGATGACCGAGAATAACTGGCTGATGCAGTTTCTGGCCGACATCATCGATCTTCCGGTCGACAGGCCGGTGGTGCGCGAGACAACCGCACTTGGCGCGGCGATGCTGGCGCTGATGCAAAGCGATCCGTCCATCAGTCTTGAGGATCTGGCAGGTCGCTGGCAGCGCGATGCAAGCTTTTCCCCGTCAATGACAGCCGGTGAACGCAAGTCCCTTGTTTCCGGATGGGATCTGGCGATGCGGCGGACGCTGATGGAGAACTGATCAGCCTTGTGGTCCGGTCCTGTCGCCTGTGCCGATCCCGGAGCCGGCAAGCGCGATGGCGAGCGCGCTCCACATGAAGATGTTGTTCCACTGACCGAAGAAATCAGCCATCGACGCGATCGGCCAGAACAGGCCGAACGGCACAATCCACATGGTTGCGACCACAACGTTGCTGCGATCGCGAATGGCCGGCACGGCACAGGTCCAGATAATCGACCACATGAACAGGACGCCGGCGACAAACCCTACCGCACCGGCTTCTCCAAGAAGCTGGATATAGAAATTGTGGGGGTGCGGATGGCATTCATAGGCGTGAAAACCGGCTGATACCTCTTCGCACAGATACCGCAGATTTCCGGGGCCGATCCCCAGCACAGGCGCCTGGTCGAAGGCAAGCACCCCGGGGGCAGCAGCGCGGTAGTAGGCGCTTTCCGTATGGGTCGGCAGATTGTCGATGAAATTGTCGACATAGCGGTCGCCAAGGTCCGGCCGGGTCTGGAAGACAATCACAACCGCCGCCACCTCGACAGCCACAATCAGAAAGACCCTCCACCATTTCGGCTTCCACGACACCGAGGCAAGCATTCCGGAACAGGCACGGATCAGAAAATTGATCCTCTCGCCGGTCAGCACAGAGAGGATGATCGAGAGAAGAGCCACAACTCCCCCGACGCGCGCCAGCCTGTTGCCCAGCGATGTCGCAAAGGCGACTGCCACCACAAAGGCCGGAAGCCCGACCTTGGCGAGATAATTTCCGGGAACAAGGTCGCCATATGGCCAGGAAAGCCGTCCCCCCTGGGGTCCGACAATGATGACCTCCGCGGTCAGAATCCCGCACATCATCACCATACCCACCCCTGTGGACAGGATCATCAGATACAGCAATCTCGGATCACGCCCCAGCCAGAACGCTGTCGCCATCGCGAACAGGGGAAACCTGAACCATGCTGCTGTCTCGCCAATCGAATAGAGAGGCAGGCTGGACGCGGCGGCAGCGACAAAGCACACAGCCCAGAACAGGAACGCGGCCCTGACCCAGAAGGTGCGAAGCCACCAGCCTTCGCGCAGAACAATCGCGCGCACGGCAAAGACAAGCGCCAGCAGCGTCACCCAGATGTCAGCAGGCGAGCGTTCGATCAGCAGGATAAAGGGGCCGGCAAGCCAGAAAAGGTGCACCGGGCGTTCCCATTTCGGCAGTTCGGCAAAGGCCGCGCGCGCGTTGCCGAGCATGTCGGACAAGTATGCGCGCATGACAGAGATGGTCGAGCCTGACGCGTGAGACTGGATGGTCATGCCCACCTCTGTTTCTGGCCTCGTGAACAGCTCAACTCGGCCGCGATTGCACACATATCACCGATAGCCGTGCCGGCCACCGTCGGGTATTGCAGTCATAACAATGTTTTGCCGCGAGTAAAGAGCCTATGCCTCACCAGACGCCCAATTCGACTTTCCAATGCCGACAGAGCGGCCTTTTATGCTACAAATCGGCAGCAGCGCTGCGACATGAATGGACTGGCAGACATGGTACGATGGTTCACTGACCGCATGGGTCGTCTTGAAGAAATCCATTCCCGGCATGTGATATCGAAATGGCCCTCACCGGCCCAGCCCTCGAAACTGGGTCTTGTTCTGGCGCTGGCCGTCGCCATTGCGGCGACCGTCATGAGTGCTCAGGTCAGGATCGCGCAATATGATACATGGCATGGCGATCCCAGTCTTGCCTCTTCAGACTCCGCCTTTCTCTTCTCGACCACAGACGCGCCGTATTTTCTAAGACTTGGCGGTGCGCTGAAGCGTGGTGAAAGCAATGCCGAGTTCGAGTCTCTTCTGGCATATCCTGACAACAAGAGGCTGGCGGAACAGACACCCGAGGCCTTCAACACCACAGCGTTGCCGCTTCTGTCGCGGCTGATCGCCCTCCTGTCACCAACGGATCGGCCCGCCGATCTGCTTCGCGCCGGCAACCAGCTTGTCATCGCCTGCGCCGCGGTCACCGCGATCCTAATCGTGCTGACCTTCGCGGCGACGGGACATGGCCTGCCGGGCGCGGTTGCCGCTGCCGGAAGCGGCCTGTCCTCCGCCTATCTTGTGCGAAGCGCCGCCGGACGGATCGACACGGATATGCTGAATCTGGGACTGCTCTACATCACCTTCGGCGCGGCGATCATGGCGGGCCGGGCCTCGACGGCGAGGAGCACTCTCTTGTGGTGCATCGGCGCCGGGGGGCTGGCCCGGCTGTTTCTTGCCTGGTATGACCGGCCACAACTAATTTGGCTGGCGCTGGCGGCGCTGATCTGGCTTCTGGCAGTCTGCCGCAAGGGGCCACTTGTGCTGGCCGGCGGGACAGTGCTGTTTATTGCGGTTTCGGGCATGGGGTTCTTCAATCCCTTCGCCTCCGGCTATCTGACCGACACGCTGGACATGTCGGCCTTCACGCTTCCCAACACGCTGTCAACGATCACGGAAGCGGCAAATATCTCGCTGGCAGCGACGATTGTTCAGGCCACAAGCTCTCTTGAAATCGGACTTGTCTGCCTTGTCGGGCTTGCATTCTGGGCTGTCCGGCATCCTGTCATGGCAGTGGCGATGAGTCCGCTTCTCGGCCTTGCCCTGCTGAATTTCATCATTGGCAACAGGTTCATTTTCTACGCCACGCCAATGCTGTGGTTCGGTCTTGGATATTTTCTGACAATTCTTGCCAGCTACATCCAGCAAAGCATTTTCAGCACGCATCCCGCCTCCTGGCGCCAGGCCATTCTGCAGGCGGGCGCGGCTGTTCTGGGCCTGATGGTGGTCTGGACAAATACGCCGACCAAATATGTGCCGAGACCCACATTCTCGAAAGAGGTTCTGGCAGGCTTTGCCGCGATCAACGGGCAATATGATGCTGAATCAACCGCTGTCGCGACATGGTGGGATTACGGATACGCCTCGACCTTTCTCAACAATCTTCCGGTTCTGCACTATGGAGGCGCCGTCAATACGGCCACGACACATTTTGTGGCGCGTGCCCTTCTCGACCGGGATCAGACCGCCTCTGTCGGCACCCTGAAATTCCTTGCAAGGGAAGGCAGCAGCGGCATCCGGTCCTTTGACAGGCTGCAGGATCTGGAGGCGGCGTTCGCCGAAGCCGGCAACCTGCCTTCGCCCGACATCATGCTGGTCGTGACGCGCCAGATGGCCGGATGGATGGGCTCCATTTCACGCATCGGCAACTGGGATGTCGAAACAGGCGCGCCGATACATCCTCGCGGTAACAACACCGGCCCGCAGCTGAATTATGAAGGGCTCAACTGCCGTCTCAAGGGCTTTCCACAACGTTTGGACTGTGTGCAGCTGGTCTTTGACCTGGAAAAGGGTCTGATCAACGGCCAGCCGCTGCTGGTCGGCTGGGCGCATGCGCGGGACGGGCAGCTGTTACGCCGCGAGATGTTCAGGCATGACAGTGACTTGGCGGTGCAGGTCGTGCAGACCGGCAACAGGATCTCAGCCTACCTGCTGCACCGCCAACTGTTCGAAAGCAGCTTCAACGAGCTGTACGACCTCGGGATCGTCGAGCATCCGTCGCTCAGCCTTGTCTATGACGACTATCCGCATATCCGCATCTACAAGCTGGACGGCAGTTAGCGAACCTCTTCGCGAAGCCGCTTCTTGTCGATCTTGCCAACGCTTGTCTTGGCGATATCGGACACAAATCTGATGTCTTCCGGAATGGCCCATTTCGAAAGACGGCCGGCGTCGACCTCGCGCTCAAAGACGGCCTTGACCGCCGCCCTGACCAGGTTCTGCGAGCCCTCTTCGACCATCACGATCAGCAGCAGAGGCCTTTCCCCCCATGTCGGGTCGGCGATGCCGATGGCGGCCACTTCCGCCACGCCATCGACAGACGAGGCAACGCTTTCAAGCGCCAGCGACGACACCCATTCCCCGCCTGACTTGATCACATCCTTCATCCTGTCGGTTATCATCAGCGACCCGTCCTCGCCGATATGGCCAACATCGCCGGTATGCATGAAACCGCCACGCCACAATTCATCCGTTGCCTGCGGGTTCTTGACATATTCGGCTGTCAGCCAGGGCGCGCGCACCACAACCTCACCGGTACTGGTTCCGTCACGTGGCTGCTCGTTCATGTCGCCATCGACTACCCGCAGATCGACAAGCGGCAGCGGGCGGCCTGTCTTGACCCGGGCGCCGACATCGCCCTCCTCGCCGGGGGTCAGCACCGCGTAGCTCAGAACCGGGCAGGTTTCCGACAGCCCGTAGCCGGCATAGATATCGATCCCGCGCGCCAACGCCGCCTCGGCAAGGCCGCGCGGCAGCGCGGCCCCGCCAATCACCATCTTCAGCCGGCTGAGATCAGTGTCCGCCGCCCGCGGCGACGCCAGCAGCATCTGCAGGATTGTCGGCACGCAATGGGTGAAGGTCGCCCCCTCCTCGGCAATCAGCCGCAAAAGGTTGTCCGGCGTGTAGCGCCCGGCATAGACCTGCTTGATGCCGAGAAGCGTGGCCGCATAGGGAAACCCCCAGGCATGAACATGGAACATCGGCGTGATCGGCATGTAGACATCGCCGCGATGCAGCCTGTTTGCCGTCTCCATCGGGCCGAACCCGGACAGGATTCCCATGGTATGCAGAACAAGCTGGCGGTGCGTATAGGCCACTGCCTTGGGATCACCGGTGGTGCCGGTGGTGTAGAATGTCGTGGCCCGCCTGTTTTCATCAAAATCCGGAAAGTTGAAGCCGTCATCCTCCTCCGCCATCATGCCGTCATAGCTGGTGATGAATGTGAACGGGGTGTCGGGCCAGACCGCCGGGTCATCGCGAAGGAGGATCAGCCTCACCTGCCGCGTGACATGCGGCATCACCTCGGCAAGAAGCGGCAGGAAATCGGTGTGAACGAGGATCACATCATCCTCTGCATGGTCGATGGTATAGGCAATCTGCGCCGGCGCCAGGCGGACATTCACCGTGTGGAGAACCGCCCCCATCATCGGCACCGCGAAGAACGCCTCGAAATAGCGATGCGTGTCCCAGTCCATGACCGCGACAACCTGGCCCGCGCTCACGCCGTGGCGCGCCAGCGCGGCCGCGAAGCGGTGAAGGCGGCGGTCGAATTCGGCATAGCTGTAGCGCGCCAGCCTGTCGCTGACGATCTCCACGTCAGGAGCGATCTGCAACGGAGTGCGAAGCAGGCTCTTGATCAGAAGCGGAAAATCGGCTGGCACGCCGGAAACGGTCATCTAGGTCCCTCCCTTGTCGGGAATGACGGTATCAGCCGGGCCGTTGCGTCGGCAAGCCCGCCGACGGCGCCTCGGTGATCCAGCCGCCGCCAAGAACACGATCTGGCGCGCCAGCGTCGTAGAGCACCGCGGCCTGGCCGGCAGAAATGCCGAATTGCGGCTCATCCAATGCGACTGTCGCCATCGTGCCGTCATGACCCGACAGGCTCGCCGCCAGCGCCGGGGCGGTGTTGCGAAGCCGTGCCAGAACTTTCGTGCCCACGGCGGGCGGGCCGGACCGGGCCACCCAGCTGACCTCGTTCAGCACCACCCGGCTGCAGGCAAGCGCCGTCTGCGGGCCGACAATCACCCTGTGGGTGTCGGCTTCTATGCCGACGACATAAAGCGGCCCTTCGGAATCATCGGCATCCTTGCGGCCGCCAATGCCAAGGCCGCGACGCTGGCCGATGGTGTAGTCAATCACGCCGTCATGGCTGCCAAGCACGGTGCCGTCGAGATGAACGATCTCGCCAGGCTCGACCGCGCCGGGGCGCAGACGGCGGACAACATCACCATACCGGCCATTTGGCACAAAGCAGATATCCTGACTGTCGGGCTTGTCAGCAACCGACAGGCCGTATCTGTGCGCCAGCGCACGGGTTTCGTCCTTGCTCATCCCGCCAAGCGGAAACCGCAGATAGTCGAGCTGGTCAGGAGTTGTCGCAAACAGGAAATAGGACTGGTCCTTCGCCGGGTCGCTGCCGCGGTGAAGCTCGGCCCCGCCCGATGTATCGACGCGCTGGACATAATGCCCGGTGGCAAGACAGTCGGCACCAAGATCGCGCGCGGTCGTCAGAAGGTCGGTGAATTTGACCGTCTGGTTGCAGCGAACACAGGGGATCGGCGTTTCGCCGCGCATGTAGCTGTCGGCGAAATCCTGCATAACCTGGTCGTGGAAACGGCTTTCGTAATCAAGAACGTAATGGGGTATGCCCAGCCTGCCGGCGACACTGCGCGCATCATGGATATCGGCGCCGGCGCAGCAGGCGCCCTTGGCCTGGATGGCGACGCCATGATCATAGAGCTGCAGCGTGATGCCGACGACATCAAAGCCCTGCTCGTGCAGCAGGGCCGCCGTGACCGAACTGTCGACGCCGCCAGACATCGCCACGACAACCCTCGTCTCGCCCGCCGGCTTGGCGAACCCCAGCGCGTTGACGGCGGCGTCGGGCGCGGCGTCGCTGGTCGGGGGTGATGTGACGGTCATGGCTCTCTTCTTTCCGGATTCCCGGCCAGAAACAGGGGCTCTAGAAATCCTCTGGAACGGTGACACGAAGGCCGTCAAGATCCGGCGTCATCGCAATCTGGCATCCAAGGCGCGATGTCTCGGTCAGGCTGAACGCCAGATCAAGCATGTCCTCCTCATCCTCGCTTGGACCGCCGGTCTTGGCGTACCAGTCCGGATCGACGATGACATGGCAGGTCGCGCAGGACAGGCAGCCACCACAGGTGCCTTCAATACCCAGATTGGCGTCGCGTCCGGCCTCCATGAGGGTGACACCCTCGTCAACCGTGACGTTATGCTCTTTGCCATCCGGCGTGGTGAAAATGATCGTTGGCATGATGCTCAACACTCCACTTCAAAGTTCAGCAGTGCTTCATTCGGGCGATGACAAGGCACCTGTCGTCACCGGCCCACGCTTTTACAGCGCGACCAGAACTTCCGCAAGCCTTTCGAAATCGCTCTCGCGGCTGTTCCAGCCACCCGATATCCGGATCGCCCGGCTGGCATTCGCCCCGGCGTCCATCGCCTTCAGAACATGACTTTCTTGCACCTTTCCGGACGAGCAGGCAGCGCCGGCGCTGACCGCGACACCTGCAAGATCGAGCGCCATGACCATGGTCTCGGAACTGCGCTCGCCAATGGCAAGGCAGCAGGTGTTTCCGATCCGCGCGGCACCCGCCCCGAACAGGGTGACATCACCGCGCTTGCCAAGAAGTCCCTCTTCCATGGCGTCGCGCCAGGCCGCCATCCGGCGATAATGGGCAATATCGTCAAAAGCGGCTTTTGCCGCCCCGCCGAATCCGGCGATGCCGATGACGTTTTCCGTTCCGGACCGGCGTCCCTGTTCCTGACCGCCGCCGCGCAGCAGGCTTGTCATGGCCCGGCCCGGCCGCACCATCAGAGCCCCCACGCCGGCCGGCCCGCCGATCTTGTGTGCTGACAGGCTGGCGAAATCGAGCCCGGACCCGCTGAAATCCAGATGCTGCTTTCCCAGCATCTGCACCATGTCGCTATGAACGGCGACTCCGGCCTCCTGTGCGATCCGCACGATCTGGTCGACAGGCTGGATCACGCCTGTCTCGTTGTTCGCCATCATGACCGAGACAAGCGTGCGCGGCCGCGCATCATCATCAAGGGCCGCAAGCATGTCCCGCAGCGCCTGAAGATCCACGCGCCCTTCGGAGTCCACGCCGATGACATCCGCGTCCGGCACCGCCCGAAGCACCGAATCATGTTCAACGGCGCTGGTGATGACCTTGTCGAACATCGACAGCGCCAGATTGTTGGCCTCGGTACCGCCGCTGGTGAAGACAAGATCGGCAGGGCGGCACCCGGCAAGCATCGCGATGTCGGCGCGTGCGGTTTCGACCAGCATCCGCGCGGCGCGTCCGTATCCATGCACCGAAGACGGGTTGGCGGGCGGGCCCATTGCGTCCCGCATCGCGTCGGCGGCCTCTGGGCGGAGCGGCGCGGTGGCGTTGTTGTCGAGATAGAGCTGGGGCTGGCGCGCCATGCTGGAGACTAGCTCTTGCGAGGTGTCGGCGGCAGGTCGTCCTCGTCGGAGATGGCAGCCTTGCCGGCATCGTCATGGAGCCTTGTCGGTGACAGCCTGTCCTCCATGTCGTTCAGGCGCGCCCGAAGGGATTGGACCTCGGCGACAAGCGCGTCGATCGTCTTGGCACGCGGATCGATCTCGTCCGGGTTGGTAACACCATAGGCGGCGAAGCCGGCGGATTCAGGGACACCCTTCGATTTCGCGGCCACCTGCCGGGCCGGCACCCCAACGACAGTAGCCCCGGCCGGAACATCGCGCGTGACGACGGAATTGCCGCCAACCTTTGCGCCGTCATGCACCACCAGATCGCCAAGGATCTGCGCTCCCGAGCCGACGATGACGTTGTCGCCAAGGGTCGGGTGCCGCTTGATCGACCGTTGCGCCTCAGAATCGACGGCCGGCAACACCCCGCCAAGGGTGACGCCCTGATACAGGGTTACATTGCGGCCGATCACGGCGGTCTCGCCAATCACGACGCCTGAGCCGTGATCGACGAAAAAGCCGCAGCCGATGGTCGCACCGGGATGGATCTCGATGCCGGTGAACCATCGCGCAACCTGCATGATGAAGCGTGCCGGAAAACGCAACCGCAACGTCCACAGAGGGTTCGCGATGCGATAGGCCAGCATCACCTGAAAGCTTGGATACAGAAAGACGGCCGCAAGCTTTCCGCCCGCAGCCGGGTCGCGCTCGAGGATGGCGTTCAGATCGCGATTCAGTTTTGCGAACATGAAACCTGTCTCCGTTGAAGGACTTCGGTGCAGGACGCCGGCATCAAACCTGGAGGCTGTTGCCCAACAGCCTATTGATAGTTTGAATTCGGCACCTTACTGTGCATGCCGGGTTGGCCTGCCGATCTGTTTAAGATATAAGCCCTTTCCACAAAATCACAAGCAAACGGACGCATCATGCCCGAGGTGATCATCAACGGACCGGAAGGTCGTCTTGAGTGCCGCTACATGCCTGCCGAATCTCCTGACGCACCAACAGCGCTGATCCTGCATCCAGAGCCTGACAAAGGCGGCACAATGAACAACCGTGTCACTTTCGCGCTCTACCAGCATTTCCAGTCCCGCGGGTTCGCCGTCATGCGGTTCAACTTTCGCGGCGTCGGGCGAAGCCAGGGCGTCTATGACAATGGCGAGGGCGAGCTGTCCGATGCCGCCACAGCGATGGACTGGCTGCAGTCGCAGAACCCGGCGTCGACACAATGCTGGATTGCCGGGTTTTCATTCGGATCCTGGATCGGTATGCAGTTGATGATGCGCCGGCCCGAAATCCAGGGGTTCATCTCGGTCACGCCGCCAGCCGCGACCCATGATTTTTCCTTCCTTGCGCCATGCCCCGCTTCGGGACTGATCGTCCATGGCGAAGAAGATACCGCCGTGCCGCCAGAAACCGTTCACAAGCTTGTCGAGCGCCTGTCGATACAGAAGGGTGTCGAGGTCGCCGTCGATGTCATCCCCGGCGCAAATCATTTCTTTACCGATCATCTTGATCCGCTGATCGAGCGGGTATCGGCATATCTCGATAGTTCGCTTGCCAAGGACCCAGAACCGACGCCCCTGTTCTGATCAGCCAATAAAGAGCCGTTCCATGAGCCACAAATCCGACCTCATCCGTGTTTTTACAGAACGCGGATATATCCATCAGGCGACCAATCTCGAGGGGCTGGACGAAAAGGCGACACAACAGATCGTGCCCGCCTATATCGGTTTCGACTGCACCGCTGACAGTCTTCATGTCGGATCGCTTGTGCAGATCATGATGCTGCGCGCGCTCCAGCGCACCGGTCACAAGCCGATCGTTCTCATGGGCGGCGGCACCACCAAGGTAGGTGATCCATCGGGCAAGGATTCGGCGCGCCCGCTGCTGTCGGAACATGACATCGAGCAGAACAAGAACGGCATCTTCAAGGTCTTCGAGAAATACCTGACCTTTGGCGAAGGCCCGGCAGATGCTGTGATGGTCGACAACGCGTCCTGGCTGGACGACCTGGCCTATATCCGTTTTCTTCGCGACTATGGACCCCATTTCTCGGTCAACAGGATGATGGGCATGGATTCGGTCAAGCTCAGACTTGACCGTGAACAGCCGCTGTCTTTCCTGGAATTCAACTATGCCATTCTCCAGGCCTATGATTTTCTCGAACTCCGTCGCCGCTACGGATGCCTGTTGCAGATGGGCGGCTCGGACCAGTGGGGCAATATCGTCACCGGGATCGATCTGACACGGCGCGTCGACGGGCAGGAAATCTTTGGCCTGACATCGCCGCTGATCACCACCGCGTCCGGCGCGAAGATGGGCAAGACGGCGGATGGCGCCATCTGGCTGAATGACGACCGGCTTCCAGCCTTTGATTTCTGGCAGTTCTGGCGCAACACCGAAGATGCGGACGTACACCGCTTTCTGGCGCTGTTCACCGAGCTTCCCATGGATGAGGTCGAACGGCTGAGCAGGCTTGAAGGCGCCGAGATCAACGAGGCAAAAATCATCCTCGCCAACGAGGCGACGACCCTGTGCCATGGCAGTGAAGCCGCCGCTGCCGCCATGCAGACAGCACAGCAAACATTCGCCGGCAGCGGCGTGAGCGATGGGTTGCCACAGGAAACTGTCAGCGCCGAAGAGGCAAGCGGAATGGGCATGATCGCCGCGCTGGTGAAGGTCGGCTTTGCCAAATCCAACGGCGAGGCAAGGCGTCTGATCAAGGGCGGAGGGGCCCGCCTCAATGATATCGCTGTCACGAGTGAAGACCACATGCTTGGCCCCGATGACTTCACCGACGGGCGCGCGAAGATTTCCGCTGGCAAGAAGCGCCATGCGCTGCTGGTGCTTGCCTAGCTGTTATCTTTAGTTCAGGTCGTCCGCCTGCGGTCCGAGAATCCTGTCGCCCTCGCGGCGCAACCAGGACGGGCTGAACAGGTCACGCAACACACCCGGCACGATGGAGGCCGGCGTCACCGAACCGTCGGGGTCGTCGATATCGCCTTTCAGGCTGAACTGCGTTACGAACAGCCCGGCATTATCAACGCCGGTCAGGATCTCGCCGACAATCGGGATCACCCCGATGATCTGACTGAGAAAGCTTGCCGGCACAAGGTTGCCGCTGACGTCAACCTCGCGGGTTTCGCGGTCATACTGTCCGACAAAGGCCACGGACACAGCCTGGCCGCGACCGGTCACCTTCGTCAGGTTGATCTTCTGCCCTCGTGTCTGGATTTCAGCCTCACCCCATGCGAAGCCGGTGCCTTCACCCTCCACCAGCCCGACAAGACCCGCCGGGGCCAGAACCGAAAATGCGCGCACGGCACGCGGGGCCTCAACCACCCTGAAGTTGGTGATCCTTATCGTGGTGTTGAAATTATCATAGCCATCGATGAACCGTGTGCGCAGGAACATCTCGCCAGAGCGCACAGTGTCGGTCACACGAAGCCCGCCAAGCGTGCCTCCCCCGTTTTCCGACGCCATGGTCAGCTCAGGAACGTTACCTTTGGCAGCACTGTAGGTCAGCGTTGTTTCGGCCCCGCCGACAAGCCCGACACCATTCAGGAAATCACCATCACTGCCAAAGCTCAGTTGAAGCTCGCTTTCTGTGATCAGCGGTCGTGACTTGTAGGAGAGATTGCCGGCAAATGACGCCTTGCCGCCACCGCCCGCCTTCTTGCTGCCGCTGATATGACCACTCAGCGAAATGCCATCACCAACAATGATCTGCTGCGCCAGGATATCGAAACTGACAGGCCGGCCTTCGCCGATGCCGCGATTGCGGCGAAGCGGCACAAGATCGATCAGGTCAGCCTCGGCAGTGATGACCCAGTTGTCATCCGTATCGCGGGTCAGTTCCATCGAGCCGATATCATTTCCGGGCCAGGTCAGACGCCGGAAGCTGGCCGAGGTGATGACCGGCGCACTGTCGCCAGATCCGTTCAGGCTGGCCCGCCCGACCACGGCAAGGCTTCCAGCATTGATATCAAGATCCTCGACAGCTTTCAGCCTGCCGTCCTTCAGAACAATCCGCATGGCGGCACTTCCCTCCTCGGCGGGAAGCTTTGTCCAGCCGATCGAGGGCACATCGATCGCCGTATCGGCCAGATCAAGGCCAAGTTCAATTTCGAAATCACTGAGGCTGGTGCCGGTCGCAAGCGTGATGCTGCCGCCAAGGCTGCCCGTCATGTCGAGGCCTGTGGTCGCCGCCGCGAGGCTGGCGAGACCCGGCGCATTCGGCGCATTGGCCCGGACCACCAGCCTGTCGGTAGCGCGGTTTTCAGTGATGGCAAAATCCACCGGCGCACCAAACAGCATCGCAGAGCCGGAAATTTCGTTCATATCGTCCGAAAACGCGCCGACAAGTTCGACATCACGCGCCGACTGCAGGCCGGGAAGCCCGTCGACACGGGCCTGCTGAACCACGATGGCTGTTTCAAGCACAACATCGGAACGGGTCACTTTGCGACCGGCAGGAAAAGCTGCTTTTACTGTCACATCGGCAATGCCGTCAAAGCGCAGATCCGACAGCGTCACGCCCACAAAACCTTTGACCCCGAGTTGCGATGCCACCTCGGCGACACGTTCAAGATCGCTTCCCGTGGTCACCAGATCGAGGGTGGCTCGGCCAACGCCGGTGCCATCATCCTTGCGGCTGATGAAGGCGAGTTTCGACGGAATGCCGAAGACCCGCGCATCACCACGCACCTCGAACCCCTTCTTGCTGACCGCAATGCGAAACTCCGCCTCACGCGCGTCCGCTGACAGCGGCAGACGCGTGAAAGTGCCATTCCTGACAGTTCCAGAGACATCGAAATCAATGGCGCCAGGCTGTAGCTTGCGACGGATCGGGAAGCTTGTTCTGACGGTCAGTTCCGCCTGTCCGGACGCGTCAATCCTTGTCAGATCAATCCCGTTTCCCCGGGCCATCCCAAGCCTGTTCGCGACAAGTATGGCGTTGCCGACATCGCCCGAGAGTTTCAGATCGGTACTGCCAAGCGACGGCCTGCCGCCGATCACAGGATCGATGCCAACCCTGCCTGTCGACAGCTCCAGCCCCTCGACACGACCCTCGGTAAGGATGATTTCGCCGCGATTATCGACAATGGTCAGCCTGCCATCGAGATCGGTGAAGGCGGGGATTTTCCGGCCAAGCTCCAGCCTTGCGTCACTCAATGTGATGGATCCATCAAGCGCGGTGATGCGCGGCCTGTTTCCCTCAAAGAGAGTCCTGGCGGTCAGTCTCATGTCTTCCACCCGGCCTTGCGGCATTTTGCTGCCGACCCAGGTCCTGGTCTTGGTGATCATCCATTCCGGCCAGATGGCGTGAAGCCGGCGGATGTCGATCGCGCCTCCAAGAATCTCGAATTCCGCGGCCCTGACCTTCCACCCTGAGCCAAGCTCAAGAGTACCGGAAATGGCAACATTGCCACCATCGGCAAGCGCAAGACTGACAGCGTCGATCACAACACTGTCCCCCTGAAGAGACGCGATGACCTGGAAGCGGTTCAGCGGCAATGGCGCGGGATAGTTGGCCAGTTCAAGGCTGCCTGCCTCGACACCGGCGGAAAAGGCCAACTGCTCGACAACGCCGCCGGCACCAAGGCGAAGATCCAGCGAGCCGTCGGCAATGCCGGTCAGCCTTTCATATTGCCGCGTTCCGATATCGACAAGCACATCCCGCATGCCCGACTGCAGGGTGAGACTCACGACCTCCAGCCGCGCATTGCTGCGATCATAGCCACCTGCAACCTCAATGTTGAAATCGATGAGGTTGCCGCCGGCAAAGCGCTCAATCAGACCTGTCCGCACCTTCGTGGCGACGCCCTCGGGCCAGTCCGAGTATATCTCGTTGACTGGCCACTTGTTCCCGCGGAACCGCATCGCAAGCTTCATTATGTCATTGTTCAGCCCGTCAACATCCCCCGACAGCGCGACCGACCGGCCATCTGCAAGGGTCACCTCGCCCTGCGCCAGCGAAAGCCGCCCGGTCTCGCGCTGATAGCCCATCACCACCGAGGCCGTATCATAATCGAGACGCGGCAAGCCGGCGGGTGTCAAATCGATGCTTCCACCAAGAGAAACCATATCGATATCGGCGGCCTGAAGTCGGGCTTCGGCAACCACGAGGCTTGCATTTCCCGACAGCCTGCCGGTGTCAGCAACGGCCTGTGGAATGCCCGGCAGGAAGGGCGCAAGCACCGCCGCCGAAAAGGACTCGCTTGCCACATCAAGCCGCATGTCACGGCTGGCAAAATCACCAATGGCCGTCAGCGAGATGATGCCGCCCCCGCCATTTTCTGCTTCGTGCCGACCTTCCAGGCTTCCGACAAAGGTGCCATCGCCAGCAACCGCCATCGACATGTCAACATTGCCAAACCTGAGGATGTCGCCATTTGGACCCGGGTGACGCATTGTCAGGCGCGCGGCATCGATCTTTATCTGACGCGGACTGCCTGCCGCGGCGGCGCTGTCACGCGGCCTTGCAGCCATTGTCGCGACCAGAACGCCGAGGGGAGATTGCTGCCAGCCATCCGCTGTCGCTGTAAGGTCGATATCGAGACCGGTCAGCACCACCTCGGACGGCTCTGCCGTCAGCAGCCGTTGCGGGCTGAATTCCGCGCTTGCCTCGGGCAGACGAATACGGTTGTCCTGAAGATCGATCTCGACATCATGTGCCTCCAGGGTGAAGAACATTGACGGCAGTCGCAGCTCCACCCCGACATCGCCGACCTTGACTGGCACACCCCCGAGGCGCTCGCTGAGCTGCGCCTGCAGGACGCCGGCCAGCCCGCCAGCATGAGACAGATAGATGAAGGGTGCCGAAACAAGCACAACAAGCACCACCAGCGCCGCACCAAACAAATAGCGCCAGCGGTGACCTGTCCTGCCAGCTGGAATCTGCGGCGTGTCGTCCTGTGGCATATTCAGCCTGCTTCCCCTGCATTTCTCGCGGCTGTTGTATCACGCCGCATACAGGGTGTCTTGCGATCAATCACGGTCATCCCATCTATCCACACGAAACGCGTTTTCCGGCCTGTCATCTTCCAGCCTGCCATTTTCCGACTTGTCATCGCAAAGGGCATGCCAGACCGGCGGCAACCAAACCAACCATCAGGAGACGATCAGGATGCTAGAGACAGGAACCAAGGTACCAAGCTTTACCATTCCCACCGACACCGGAGTTTTTTCGCTAGCCGACAATGCTGGCAGAAATGTGGTTGTGTTCTTCTTTCCGCGCGCCGATACCAGCGGCTGCACAAAGGAAGCGGTGGCCTTTTCCGCCCTCAAGGACGCATTCGAGGCGGCAAACTGCACACTCATCGGGATCTCCAAGGACACCGCCGCCAAACAGGCCAAATTCAGGGCCAAGCATGGGCTGAGCGTCGAGCTTGGCGCCGATGACGAAGGCGGCATTTGCGAGCAGTTCGGCGTCTGGGTCGAGAAATCGATGTATGGCAAGACCTATATGGGCATTCAGCGGGCGACGTTCCTGATCGGGGGCGACGGGCGCATCGCCGCCGCCTGGCCGAAGGTCAAGGTGGCCGGCCATGCCGAAGAGGTGCTGGAAGCGGTGCGCGGGCTCTAGCCCTCGCGCTGCGCCCCGACCCGCGCTGCCAGGCTCGCCTCGACGAAATCATCTAGATCGCCATCGAGAACCCCGCCGGCATTGCCCTTTTCAACATTGGTGCGAAGGTCCTTCACCATCTGATAGGGATGAAGGACATAGGATCTGATCTGGTTGCCCCAGCCGATATCGGTTTTCGCAGAGGCGGCATCATTTGCCGCCTGCTCGCGCTTTTGAAGCTCGAGCTCGTAAAGGCGGGCTTTCAGCATGTTCATCGCGGTGGCGCGGTTGCGATGCTGTGATCGATCATTCTGACACTGGACGACGATGTTGGTGGGGATATGGGTAATACGGATTGCCGAGTCAGTCTTGTTGACGTGCTGGCCGCCCGCCCCGGAAGCACGGTAGGTGTCAACCCGCAGGTCCTTATCCTCGACCTCGATCTCGATATCGTCATCGACAACAGGATAGATCCAGGCGCTTGCAAAGCTGGTATGGCGGCGTGCCGAACTGTCATAGGGCGAGATCCGGACAAGCCGGTGGACCCCTGACTCCGTCTTCAGCCATCCATAGGCATTGTCACCGGACACCCGCATGGTCACGGATTTGATGCCGGCTTCCTCGCCAGCGCTCTCCTCGATCATTTCCAGGCCGAACCCGCGCCGCTCGCACCACCGGCTGTACATGCGCACCAGCATGGACGCCCAGTCCTGAGCCTCGGTTCCGCCAGCACCGGCGTGGATTTCAAGAAAGCAGTCATTGCCGTCCGCCTCGCCGGACAGCAGGCTTTCCAACTGCCGCTTCTCGGCGATGGAGACAAGAGCGGCGATCGCCGCTTCGGCCTCGGCGACAACATCCTCGTCACCTTCCATCTCGCCAAGCTCTATCAGGCCTGCGGCATCGTCCATCTCGGACTGCAGCGAAGTGATCATGTCGATCTGGCGCTGAAGCCTGTTCTTCTCCCGCATGGCGTCCTGGGCCTTCGCCTGATCGTTCCAGAAATCCGCCTCGGCGCTCTGCGCCTCAAGCTCCTCGAGGCGCGCGCGCGCCACGTCGAAATCGACATGCTTGCGAAGAAGATCGATCGCCGTGGTGATCGTCTCGATATGGGCCTGGGTTTCAGCTTGCATCCTGTGTCCGATCCATCGTCACCTGACACCAGCGCGGTGCCGTGGGGATGTAGTGGTAACGCGGCGCCTTGCAGGTGACAAGGTCAAAGCCGTGACGCGGCAGGCGGGTATCAGAACAGGCCATCAGAACAGGCCGGGTATCACCAGCTCTTCCTCGGGCGCGGTGCGCGCGGTGCTTCCCGGAACGTCGATCAGCGCGCCGCCGGGGCGCTGGCCGGGCTTGAACACCTCGAAAATCGCCTTCTCATGGTCCGGCAGCACGCGTTCACCGGTTTCGGCATTCACCGGGATGATGGTCACCCCACCAGGACGGCGGAACGGAATCACCGGCTTATCGCCCTGCGCCGCAGCAATGAAATCACCGAAGATCGGCACCGCTACGGTAGAGCCTGTCTCGCGCTTGCCAAGCTGGCGCGGCGTGTCATAGCCGACGAAGACGCCAACCGCAAGGTCGGGTGTGAACCCGATAAACCAGCCATTCGTATTGTCGTTTGTGGTGCCGGTCTTGCCGGCAAGTGTCAGATTGAGGGCGTCGATACGCCGCCCGGTGCCGCGCTTGATCACGCCTTCCAGCATTGAAACCATCTGAAAGGCCGACGCTGGCGATGTCAGCTGCTCGCGCGGATCGTCCAGCACGGGTATTTCCTGGCCCTGCCAGGGAGCATCGACGCGGCAGACATCACAGCTTCGCCCGTCATGCCGGTAGATGGTGGTGCCATGGCGGTCCTGAACCCGGTCAATCAGGCTTGGCGTGATTTTCTTGCCGCCATTCACAAGCATGCCGTAAGCGGCTGTCAGTCGCAGCAACGTTGTCTCGCCGGCCCCAAGTGACATCGACAGCAATGGCGGCAGATTGTCATTCAGGCCAAACTTGCTTGCGTAGCCCTGGATTTCCTCCATGCCGAGATTCATCGCCAGCCGGGCTGTCATCAGGTTGCGCGATTTCTCGATTCCAACCCGCATGATGGAGGGGCCGTAGAAACGCCGCGTGTAGTTGGCAGGTTTCCATTTCGGCTTGCCGGGACCCTGATCCACCACCAAGGGCGCATCCAGAATGCGGGTCGTCGGGTTGTACCCCTGGTCCAGCGCGGCAAGATAGACAAAGGGTTTGAACGCCGATCCGGGCTGGCGCATGGCCTGAACCGCCCGGTTGAATTCAGACTCAGCGTAGTTGTAGCCTCCGCTCATCGCAAGCAGCCGGCCAGTATGCGGATCCAGCGCAACAATGGCGCCCTCGACCAGCGGACGCTGCGACAGCGCGTAATCCCCGGTCAATGGCTCGAAGCCGTCGCGGATCAGGTCAGGCGTTCCTTCGGGCGGCTGCACCATCACGATATCACCGACAGCGAGCGCGTCACGAAGATCGCTGAGAGGCTGCGGCCTTACCCCGTCCTCACGCCGTGGCGGATAGGCCCAGAAGGCAAGCGCAAAGGGAATGCGCCCGGCCTGCCCGCCCTCGTCGCCAGTGATGTAGATCTGCGCCTGATCCTTGGTCACCTCCGTCACAATCGCTGCAAAGTGATCGTCAAGCATGGTGGCCTGATGGGTCGCGAGGATCTTGTCGATATTACCGCTTCCCGTGTGGCTGGCCAGCGGACCGCGCCATCCCTGACGCCTGTCGAGCGCCTCTAGGCCGCGCTGCAGCGCCATGCGCGCGGCATATTGCAGCTCTGGGTCGAGCGTGGTGCGCACCGACAACCCGCCGGCATAGAGCATGTCCTCACCGAACTTGGCAACAACCTCGCGCCGCACCTCCTCGGCGAAATGGGGTGCGTCGGCCGAGTCGAATCCGGTCTGGCGGGCGATGCTCAGCGGCATCGCCTTTGCGTCGCGCGCCTCATTTTCGGTGATGAAGCCGTTCTGCTGCATCTCGGTCAGCACCCAGTTGCGGCGTGCCGTGGCGGCGCGCGTCCGACGGGTCGGGTGGTAGTTGGCCGGCGCCTTCGGCAAGGCGGCGAGATAGGCCATCTCTTCAAGGGTGAGCTGGCCAAGCGACTTGTCGAAATAGTTCAGCGCCGCCGCCGCCACCCCATAGCTGCCAAGACCGAGATAGATCTCGTTGAGATACAGGGCGAGGATCTGATCCTTGGTGAAGGCGCGTTCCATGCGCAGCGACAGGATGGCTTCCTTGATCTTGCGGTCGATGGACACCTCGTTCGTCAGCAGGAAATTCTTCGTCACCTGCTGCGTGATGGTCGAGGCGCCAATGGGCCGCCGCCCGCTGCCGTAATTCATCGCATTGGTGACCACGGCGCGGAACAGTGCCCGCGGGTCGACCCCGAAATGCGAATAGAAGGCCTTGTCCTCAGCGGAAATGAAGGCCTGGATCAACCGCGGCGGCATGGCCTCAACCGGCATGAATACTCTTTTTTCTGTGGCATGCTCGGCGATCAGCGCGCCATTGCCAGCGTGAATCCTGGTGGCAACAGGCGGCTCGTAGCGGGCAAGCTGGTGGTAATCCGGCAACCCCTTGCCATAGGTCCAGAAAATCCAGAGCACCCCGGCCCCGGCCCCGACCATGCCAAGGAAAAGCAGACTGAAGAGAACAGAGACCACGCCAAGAAAGCGCAGCAGCAGCGGTCGCCGCCGTTTTGTCGCCTTGATATTGGTCAGATCAACCGGTTCATCGATCTGCTTGTCGTCTTGGTTGTATGTCATAAACCGTTCCGCTACCGGCGTGGCCCGTACTCAACAAGATAGGCGATAATAGCGCGCGCCAGCCTCTCCAGAAGCTTCGCGCGATAGGCCGGATCCGTGAGATTGGCTTCGTCCTCGCGATTGGTGATGAACCCCATCTCGACAAGAACCGACGGCATATCGGGAGCTTTTAACACAGCAAATCCGGCAAAACGATGGCCACGCCTGTCTCCACCGGGCATATCGCGAATTTGCCGCAGGATGGCGTTCGCCAGGTAGGTCGACTGATTCATCGATTCACGCTGGAACATGCGAAGCAGCTCGCCAGCGGCGTCCGGGTCCTCCACTGCCAGATCAGGCCCCCCGATCAGATCAGCCTGGTTTTCCTTCTGCGCAAGCAGTGCCGCCTCCTTGTCCGAAGCGGTGTCCGACAAGGTGAAAACCGAAATGCCGCGCGCCTTCGCCGATGGGGCTGCGTCGGCGTGAAGCGAGATGAAGACATCCGCCTCACGGTCGCGCGCCAGCTGGATGCGTTCGCGAAGCCTCAGATAGCGGTCGTCGGATCGTGACAGGATCGGCTCGATCAGGCCGGTGCCGCGAAGCTGCGTCGCCAATTCGCGCGATGCCGCCAGCGTGATGTCCTTTTCCAGCGTCTTGGACCTGCCAATCGCACCCGGGTCCTTCCCGCCATGGCCGGCATCGATGAAGACGCGCCACTTCTTGGGCCGGGCCTGTGGCGGTGCTATGGACAGCTTCGGTTTTGCCTGGGCCTGAGGAGCCGGTCTCGGCTTTGGGGCCTTGGCGATTGGGGTCCGGGCTGCCTTCGAGGCGGACTGGGCAGCCGCGTAGTCACGCGCGCCCTCCGCGGCAAGAGCCCGACCGGCAAGCTGGAATGCTGTCGGGCCGCGGTCGACAAGATCGAAGACAAGCCTGTGTCCCCCGCCATTCACCGCCGGAAGTGTGAAGCGCCGCACCGGCGCCGCCGGGGCGCTCATCTCTATGACGATCCGGCCTGTCTGCGGATCGGGATTGCCGAACCTGTAGGCTGTCGCCGGATTGCGCGAGAGTGGCCCGCGCCTTGCGATGCCATCGACCTGCCAGTCGGTATCGGTGAAATCGACAACAAATCTGTAGGGGTCGGCCAGCAGCTTCAACCTTGCCTGCGCTGGGTTGCGTGTTTCCACGACTATTCTGAGGGCCGCCTGTCCATCGATATCCACACCTCCAAGCCGAAGGCCTGTGACGCTGTTTTCCGCAGCACGGGCATGCAGGCTGGTCACGAATACCAGCAACGCAGCCATCCACCCTATGAGGCGAAGAGTCTGGTTCAGCTGCGGCGTCATGTCGATCGGCCTACCTCTTGCGGAATGGTCCGGTGATAAAAGGCCGGGGGTGCGCCGACCAGCCACGCCCAGCCGGATTCAACATGGCTGGCGGACATTTAACGTTATTGGCATTTTGCGATTTGGGTGTATATAGTCAATCCCAGCAGTGGGCGTTTGTCCCTGAAACCGATACGGCTCGCCGGCCTGCAGAGCGCCGGCTGACTGGATATGGCGGTTTACAGGGGCCTCAGGCGGTCCCCGCATCGCTCCACCGCTGCAGAGACCAAATCCCTCGGGCGAGATCGCCCCGAGCAGCTATGCCAGACCTTTCGAATGTCCCGCGGCTGCCGGCTTGTGCCAGAGGCGCCCGAAACCATGTTTGAAACCTGTGGTGACGCAAGATGATGACCAGCCCGAACCCGCCAAGCCAGATGCCGGTCCCTGACCGGTGCGCGTGCGCGGTGTCCGCAGGTCGTGCTCGCCACGCGAACCAGCACCGGCAGAACGCCAGCGCCGTTCCCCCTGCGGGAGCGGGCGCGCAGCACCTGGCCGGAAAGAGACATATCAATGACCAAAAGATTACTTATCGACGCTCGTCAGAGCGAAGAAACGCGGGTTGTCCTTCTCAGCGGAACCCGCATTGAGGATTTCGATTACGAAACCGAAAACCGCAAGCAACTCAAAGGCAATGTTTACCTGGCACGTGTAACCCGTGTCGAGCCGTCCCTTCAGGCGGCCTTTGTCGAATATGGCGGCAACCGTCAGGGGTTTCTTGCCTTCAGTGAAATCCATCCTGACTACTATCGCATTCCGGTCGAGGACCGCGAGGCGCTGGTCGCTGCCGAGCGCGAGCGCGCCGTTGATGACGAGGATGGCGACGAGGATGGCGAAGGCCGTCCCGAGACCGTTGGTGGCGGGGACTCGGACGATGAGGACATCCGCCCGAAGCGCCAGGTCCGCAAATACAAGATCCAGGAAGTGATCTCGCGCAAGCAGATCATGCTGGTGCAGGTGGTCAAGGAAGAGCGCGGCAACAAGGGCGCGGCGCTGACAACCTATCTGTCGCTTGCCGGCCGCTACTGCGTTCTGATGCCGAATTCGACCCGCCGCGGCGGTGTCAGCAGAAAGATCACCAACGCCGCCGATCGCAAGCGTCTGAAGACCATTGTCGGCGGTCTGGACGTTCAGGACGGCACCGCCGTCATCGTGCGCACCGCCGGCGCGAAGCGCACCAAGCCGGAAATCTCGCGCGACTACGCCTATCTTTCGAAACTGTGGGACGAGATCCGCTCAAAAACGCTGGAATCGCAGGCGCCAAGCCTGATCCATGAGGAAGGCGACCTTGTCAAGCGGTCGATCCGCGACCTCTATACCAGCGAGGTCGACGAGGTGATCGTCGAGGGCGAGGACGGCTACAAGGAAGCCCGCCAGCAGATGAAAATGCTGATCCCGAGCCATGTGAAGCGGGTGCAGAAATATGAGGAAGACCAGCCGATCTTCCAGCGATACCAGGTCGAGCAGCAGATGGACACCATCCACAGCCCGCAGGTGACGCTGAAATCCGGCGGCTATCTGGTGATCAACCAGACCGAGGCGCTTGTCGCCATCGACGTCAATTCGGGCCGCTCGACGCGCGAACGCAACATCGAGGAAACGGCGCTGAAGACAAATCTGGAGGCAGCCGAGGAACTGGCGCGTCAGCTTCGGCTTCGCGACCTGTCCGGCCTGATCGTGGTGGACTTCATAGATATGGAGGAAAACCGCAACCAGCAGGCCGTCGAGCGCCGCCTGAAGGACGCCATGCGCAATGACCGCGCCCGTATACAGATCGGGTCGATCAGCCATTTCGGCCTTCTCGAGATGTCACGCCAGCGACTTCGTCTCAGCTTCAATGAGTCAATCACCTCCATGTGCCCGCATTGCGAGGGCACCGGCCGGATCCGGTCGGTCGAGACAGCGGCGCTGCAGATGCTGCGTGTCATCGAGGACGAGGCGATGAAGGGCAAGATGGACGAACTTCATGTGACCATGAATCGGGACGTCGCGCTCTATATCCTGAACCACAAGCGCGAGGTGATCAGCGGCATTGAAGAGCGGCTTGGCCTTCGCATCATCGTGCTGGCAGGTGACACTCTGATCGCAACCGAGCACGAGGTCGAGCGCATCGGATGGCAGGGCAGGAAACAGCGCAAGCAGGAGCGCCCGGCCCGCAAGGAAAGCAAGGCCGTCGTCGAGGAAGAGGATGACGGTGAGGAGGCGATGGAGGTCGCCGCAGAGGATGCGGATGGCGAAGATGAACAGCCGAAACGTCGCAAGCGGGGACGCCGTGGCGGCAGGCGGCGGCGGCGGCGCGGCGGTGAAGCCGGCGACGCTGTTGGTGCGGCGGATGCAGACGAGGTATCATCGCCGGCAAATGATGACGAGCCGTCAGACGCCGAAGCTGTCGCCAGCGCGTCCGAAGATCCCGCATCCAGCGAGCCCGCATCCGACGAGGCCGACGCCAAGCCGAAATCCCGCCGCCGGTCACGCGGTCGCGGCAAGAAGTCCGACGCCCCTGTTGCCGTCGAGGCAGAAGACGGTGGCGAGGCCGTGACCGCCGAGGCGGACAAGACGGTGTTCGAAGCGGTGCCGGAAACGGCTGCCGATGACTCGCAGGACGACACGGCGGCACAGGATGCCCCGAAGACCCGCACTCGCAAGAAGGCGGTGAAAAAGGCCGCGCCGGATACAGGCGCTGCAGACAGTGAAGAAGCAGGCGACGCACCTGCCCGAAAGACCCGCAAGAAAGCCGCGAAATCAGCTGGCGCAACGAAGAAGAAAGCTGCGAAGAAGGCGGCAAAGACAAAGGCGAAGGCAGCCGCGGCGGATGATGCCGCGCCAGCGGAGGATTCAGCGCCAGCAGCGGCACCGGAGGGCGGCAATGACAAGGTTGCCCCTGACGCCGACGACAGGACACCGATCAGTTCGGCACCGCAGGATGTCATCGAGGTCGGTCAGTCCGAGCCCGGGAAGCGCCGCACAGGATGGTGGAACCGCGGCTAGGCCCGCGCCGCTAGTGTGATTTCAGATATCCAGGAAGCCAGTCGCTGATCCGGCGGCTGGCTTCCTTCATGTCGGCGGTGCTTCCGGCGAAGGACAGCCGCATGTGACGGTGCCCCTGCTCCTGGTCGAAATCGACCCCGGGCGTGCAGGCGACGCCGGCCTCGCGAAGCATGGCATCGGCAAGGGCGACCGAATCCGGCGCGCCCCCCAGCCCGCCGATGTCGGCATACAGGTAGAAAGCCCCTTTGCACGGCGCAGGTTCGCCAAGAAACTCTTCAGGCAGCCCGCGCATCAGGATATCGCGGTTTTCGCGGTACCGGTCGACATGCCGCTGCAACAGGCCATAATCGTCGAAAGCCGCCATCGCGCCAGCCTGCATGGGGCGTGGCGATCCGATATAGAGATTCTGCGCCAGCCGTTCCACCGGCTCGATCAGCTCGTCCGGGAAGATCGCCCAGCCGACCCGCCATCCGGTCATGCAGAAGAATTTCGAGAAGGAATTGACCACAATGACGCTGTCACTGTGCGCCAGCGCGGTGCCGGGCTTCGTCCCGAATGTCAGACCATGATAGATTTCGTCCATGATCAGCCTGACGCCGTTCCGGTGGCACCACTGGCAGATGTCGCGCACGTCGTCATCGGCCATCACCACGCCTGTCGGATTCGCCGGGCTGGCCAACAGCATGCCGTCGGGAAGATTGCCGCTGGCCTTCAGCGCCTCAAGGTCCGGCACCCACCCCTCGGCGGCACGGGCCGGCATCAATACCGGCTCAAGCCCCATTGCCAGCATCAGATTGCGATAGGCAGGATAGCCCGGCGTCGTCAGGGCGATCCTGTCACCACGATCGAAGGCGGCAAGGAACGACAGGGCAAATCCGAGCGAGGAGCCCGGCGTGATCGCGATCTTCGCCGGATCCACAGTCTGCCCGTACCAGTCGGCATAATGTGCCGCGATCCGCTCTCGAAGCGGCCATTCACCGAAGGCCAGAGAATAGCCGTGCGTCGACAGGGTGGACAGCGCAGTGGTTAGAGCCAGATTTACCGCATCCGGCGGCGGTGTGGAGGGTTGCCCCACCTCAAGATGGATGACATCCGCGCCAGCCGCCTCGAGCTCGTGGGTCGCGTTCATCACCGCCATGGCGAGAAACGCTGGAACTCTGTTCGTGCTGGTGATCTTGAGAGCCATGACAGTCTGGACCTTTCCGGTGCTTCACGCGAGCGTGATATCAGATAAGACGTTCCAGTGCCACATATGTGCCATTATAGTGCGGCAGGATAACTGCTTGCCGGAAACCGGAGCCACCACATGCAAGGTCCATCGATGTCGAGACGTTGCGCCACAAGGCGCCTGCTTTCGGCCGCACGGCGCGCCGTCGGGCTGTTTGCGGTGATCCTGTGCGCCGGCATCTCGGCAGCCAGTGCCGGCATGATCCGTGACAGCGAGATCGAAACCGGATTGCAGACGCTGATCGCGCCCTTGAGCGCGGCAGCCGGGTTTGCGCCGGACGAAATCGCCGTGCGGGTCGTTCTGGATCCCGACTATAACGCGTTTGTGGCCGGGAAACGGGTCATCTATGTGCATTCGGGCCTTCTTGCCGAGGCACGCGACATACGTGAATATCTTGGCGTGATGGCGCATGAACTCGGCCACCTCAAGGAGGGACATGTCCAGCGCCTTGATGATCAGCTTCAGCAGGCCAACAACACCGCCACAGCGGCGACGCTCGCTGCCATCGCACTTGCCGCCGGTGGCGGCAGCGGGGATGCGGCGGCAGGATTGCTGATCGGCGGCAACGATACCGCGGTCCGCGGCTTTCTGGCGTCGCGCCGTCGCAACGAGGCGGTGGCCGACGAGATCGGCATGGACCTTCTTGAGGCCACCGGAACATCCGCCATCGGCCTTCGCGACCTGATGGCGCGGATGACGCGTCAGCGCAGCATTCCGGAAAGCCGACAATCAGCCTATTACTCGACCCACCCCGGGGCCGCCGAGCGGCTTCGCACATTGCAGGATCACGTCAACCGGTCACCACACAGCGAGAAACAGGCATCCTCGAAATCCGTCGAAATCTACAAACGTCTGACCGCCAAGCTTCGTGCCTGGACCGAACCACCGCAACGCATGCTGTCACGTGCCAGCGAACTTGCGCCGAATGAAGCCGTTGCCCGTTATATGATGGCTATTGCCGAATTCCGTCGCGGCGACCTTGGGGCATCGCTGGCACATATGGATGGTCTTGTTTCGGACTTCCCGCAGGACCCCTTCTTTCATGAATTCCGCGCGGACATCCTGTTTGCCATGGCCAGGCCGCAGCAGGCTGCCGTCAGCTATGAGATCGCGCTGAGCCATCTTCCCGGCAGCGTATTGCTGAAGCTCAGCCTCGGGCGCGCGCTGATCGCCATCGGCGCAGCGGACGGTCTGACCCGCGCTGCCGCGGTTCTGCGCGAGGCACGCGATACCGAGCCGCGATGGGCCTTTCTTCATCGCCAGTATGGAATTGCGCTGGGCAAGCTTGGCAGAATAGCCGAGGCCGATCTCGCCCTTGCCGACGAAGCCATCATTCTTGGCGACAGGCGTCGTGCGGCACAGCTTGCGAAACGTGTGATGTCACGCGACGACATTGACCAGGTGGTAAAAAGCCGTGCCAGCGATATCCTGTTCCGCTATGGGCGCGACAATGAATGATCCGGTCGTCTGACGGTTGCAGCTAGGCAAAGCCTGCGGCTGTTGGTATATCTTGCCGCAATTCATCCCGAGGGAGCCTTCGCATCATGTTCCGCCCATTCGCATTGCTGGCCGCGCGGCTGTTCGCCGCGCTGATCCTCGCGACATCCATGCAGGTTCCGGCAAGCGCCGACATCTCCGATGGTGACCGTGCCGCTTTCACCAAGATGATCGAGGACTATATCCGCACCAATCCCGAGGTTGTTCGCGAGGCGCTGATCAGCCTTGCCGAGCGGGAGGACCGCGAGCGTCGGGAACAGGCGATGGTGATCCTTCGCGATGATGCTGGTGACCCCGTGCTCGGCAACCCAGACGGAAGCTTCGTCGTCTATGAGTTCAGCGACTACAACTGCGGCTATTGCAAGCGGGTATTCCAGCCATTGATGGAACTGATCGCCGAGGATGGCGACATCCGTCTTGTGGTGAAGGAGTTCCCGATCCTGAGCCAGACATCGCTGCTTGCGGCGCAGGCCGGCATCGCCGCTCAGGCCCAGGGCGTGTTCACCGACTTTCACGTCGCGATGATGACGGGACGCGGTGCGATCTCGATGGAAAGCATTCTTGCCGCGGCGAAAGAGGCAGGCGCCGATCTTGAGCGGTTGCAGGCCGACATGAACAGCCCGGAGGTGGCAGCCGTGATCGATCGTACCCGCGCCACCGCGCAGCAGCTCGAGATATCGGGCACGCCCGGCCTTGTCATCGGATCACAGATCATCCCCGGTGCCATCAGCATCGAGCAGATGCGCGAGATCATCGCCGCCGAACGCGCGGCCAACAGCTGACGACACCACCCCGGCAGGCGATTGCACCCGGCACGCGATTGAAAGCCAAAGACGAAGAATGTTAGAGTGAGGCGCATGGCGGACAAGCTGAACATCCTGGCTATCAATGGGCCGAACCTGAACATGCTTGGCACCCGCGAGCCGGAGATCTATGGCGCCGATACATTGGCAGATATGGAGACTCGCTGCCGCGCGATCTGCGACGACGCTGGCGCGGATCTCGACTGGATCCACAGCAATGGCGAGGCCGATATCGTCACCGCCATTCAGCAGGCCAGCGGCAAGGCCGACTGGATCGTGATCAACGCCGCCGGACTCACCCACAGCTCGGTCGCCCTGCGCGATGCGCTGGCGCTGTTCCCCGGCCGCAAGATCGAGGTGCATCTGTCGAATATTCACAAACGCGAACCCTTCCGTCATCATTCGATGATCTCGGCAGTGGTTGACGGCGTCGTGCTGGGTTTTGGCGCCATGTCATACGTCATGGCG
>JBMHCH010000046.1:0-8698 GCA_049890015.1 Puniceispirillaceae bacterium (SeqCode) | reverse complement strand
ATCGAGTTGATCGGCTCCTTGAACCAGCCGAGGGCCTCGGGGCCGACCGGCTGAAGCATGAAGCCTTTGACGTTCATGCCCATCTCGTCCCAGAGACGGTCATAGAGCTCCTTGCCGCCGCCAAAATGGAACCAGGACACGAAGGCGATGTTGTCGATACCGACACCGGCACCGGCAACAGGCGAGCCAAACAGCATCGCTGCCGGATGCTTGCCCGACCAGTAGTGGGTCCAGGCGAAGCCGCCGTCAACAAGACCGGCGTCAACAGCGTCGAGCGTTTCCTTGACACCGACAACAGCGCCGGCTGGCAGAACCTCGAAGGTGACCTCACCGCCGGTGAGGGCGGTCACATCATCCATGAAGTCGCGAAGCATCTTCACTTCGGTGGTCTGTGTGCCGATCACGGCCTGAACCTTGATATGTACCTCTTTGGCCTGAGCCACAATCGGGGTTGCCAGCATGGCAAGACCGACGCCGGCCGCGGCAACTGCCGAGGTCAGTTTGGTAAGTTTCGACATGGAATCCTCCCTTGTCATCATTGTGCCTTCCTTTAATGCGATCTGACCCGGAAGCCATTGAAGGCCCCCCGACCCCCGGTTATTCATCAGATCCCGGTTCCTGGAACATGCTTACCTCTGTTTCGGATATGGCATGCTCCAGGGAATTCTGTCCTTTCACACCGCCGCGTCACATGGCGATCAATCCAAGATCGCGCGCGCCGTCAAACAGCATCATCCCTGTCAGATAGACCAGGAACACCAGCCCGGCCCATGACAGCCACCTGTATTTCAGCATCACCTTCATGATCACCGAGGCGAACAGCGCCATGATCAGGATGGCAAGCGCCAGCCCGAAAATCAGAAGCTGCGTGTCATCGCGCGCGATGGCCGCCACCGCGACGACATTGTCGAGCGACATCGACACATCCGCCAGCATGATCGTGACAAGCGCCGCGCCGAATTTCTTCGGCGCCTCCTCTTCTTCCGGCCCGGCCTCCTCATCTTCGGCGTTGAACCGCAGCAGATCCTTGTAGAAGCGCCAGCAGACCCAGGCCAGCAACGCCCCGCCAAGAAGCAGAATGCCCTTGATGGCGATCAGATAGGAGGCGATCACCGCAAACAGGATGCGCATGATCGCCGCCATGGCCATGCCGATCATGATGGCGCGCCGGCGGAATTGCGGGGCGAGCCCGGCCGCCGCCATGCCGATCACAAGCGCATTGTCCCCCGACAGGATGATGTCGGCGAAGATGATCTGCAGCACATCGGCGACCCATTCCAGCGTCATGCCGCATCCTCCAGAATCATGTCGGACGCCTTCTCGCCAATCATGATCGCCGGCGCGTTCGTATTGCCCGAAGTGATCACCGGCATGATCGAGGCGTCCGCGACACGAAGCCCCTCGATGCCATGAACGCGGAGCCGCGGATCGACCACCGCCATCTTGTCGGTGCCCATCTTGCAGGTGCCTGTCGGGTGGTAGATGGTTGTCGCCGTGTTGCGCACCCATTCAAGGATGGCACCGTCATCCGCGTCATCGACCGCCGGCCCCGGGGCGTGCTCGGCCGTGATCATCGACCGTACAGGGGCGGCTGCGCAGATTTCGCGGGCGATGCGGACACCGGCGACGATGGTGTCGCAGTCAGTCTTGGTTGCCAGATAGTTCGGATGGATGGCCACATAGTCGTCCGGCGAGGATGATGTCAGCTCCAGACGGCCTGTGCTTTCCGGACGAAGCTGCAGCACCGACGCCGTGAAGGCCGAGAAAGGATGCGTTCCCTGACCCGGGCTGTCAGCGCTGAAGGGCTGGATGTGGAACTGGATATCCGGCGTCTCGAGCTCGGGGCGCGTCTTCAGAAACGCGGTGCCGAGGCTTGCCGCCATCGCCATCGGGCCCGAACGTTTCAGGGCGTATTCAAGGGCAATGCCGACATATTGCAGCGGATGCCGTGTCTCGCTGTTGATTGTGCTCTGCGTGGTCTTGTAGACAGGCCGCGCCTGGAGATGGTCCTGCAGGTTCTTGCCGACACCGGCAAGGTCGTGAACGACATCGATGCCCTGTGCGGCAAGCTCCGCGCCGGCGCCTATGCCGGACAGCATCAGGATGTGCGGCGAACCCAGCGAGCCGGCGGACAAGACCACCTCGCGACTGGCGCGCGCTTCGACAACCCGGCCGCCATGGCGCACCCTGATGCCGGCGGCGCGGCGCCCCTCCATGATCAGGCCAAGCGTCTTCGCGCCGGTGAAGATGTGGAGGTTGGGACGGCCTTTCGCGCTCTTCAGAAACGCGGTGGCGCTGCTGCAACGGCGACCGTTGCGCATGGTCATCTGGAAATGGCCGACGCCTTCCTGATCCTCGCCATTGTAGTCGTCATTGCGTCGATAGCCGAGTCCTTCGGCCGCATCGACCCAGGCGTCGATCACCGGGCGGCTCAGCCGGCTCTGCGACACATTGAGCGGGCCGCCCGTGCCGCGGACCTCGGACGGCGCGCCTTCCCAGTTCTCGGCACGGCGAAACAGCGGCAGCACATCGTCCCAGGACCATCCGACATTGCCGAGCTGGCGCCACTGGTCGAAATCCTGAGGCTGGCCGCGAACATAGAGAAGGCCGTTGATGGAACTGGAACCGCCAAGGACCTTGCCGCGCGGCCAGTTGATGGACCGGCCGTTCAACCCCGGGTCCGGCTCGGTGCGGTAGCACCAGTCGGTCGCCGGATTGCCCATTGTCTTGAAATAGCCGACCGGAATATGGATCCAGGGGTAGCTGTCCTTGCCGCCGGCCTCGAACAACGCGACCCTGTGCCGGCCATCCGCAGACAGCCGGTTCGCCAGAACGCATCCCGCCGACCCAGCGCCGACGATAATGAAGTCGAAATTCACCCCCGAAGCCTCTTTTGTTATTTTTTGAGACTTTTGTTCTCTTTTTTTGTTATAATTATAGAAATGATGCACGACGCTGGTCACAAAGCAAGCGCAAAAGGGGGAGCGGGCGAATTGTCCGTCACGGCATGACAGATCAGGTACCACCAAATCTTCGCGCCCTTCGCATTCTGGAGGTGCTGTCCGAGCAGAACGAGGCGCCGACGCCAACAGAGCTCAATGCCCAGCTTGGCTGGCCAAAACAGACGGTGCACCGGCTATGCCAGACGCTGATCGAGGCTGGCATCCTGGAAAAGCACGACCGCCGGCTCTATCCCGGACAGCGCACCAATCTTCTGGCCACCGGGCTCGCCAACCGCGCTGCCGCAAGAGTCGGATGCCATCAGCTTTTGCGCCAGCTTGCGGCCGAATCGGGCGAAACGGTGAATTTCGTGCGCCCCGAGCCACGCGGGATGAATTATGTCGACAGGGTGGAGACAAACTGGGCCTTTCGCGTCGCGCTACCCATCGGAACGCATGTCCCCTTTCATTGCACCGCCAGCGGCAAGATCTATATGGCAAGCCTTCCCGCGGCGCGGCGCCGCGCGCTTCTGCACAGCCTGGAGCTGACAGCCCTCACCAGCAACACCTTTACCGACGTGGCATCATTGGCCGAGGAGCTGTCGGCAATCCGCAGGCTTGGCTACAGCCTCGACCGTGAGGAATTCCATGACGCGATGGTTGCCATCGCGGTGCCGGTGACCGACTCAAAGGGCCGGTTCTACGCCGCACTTGCCATTCATGGCCCGACCCAGAGGTTCAGTCTCGAGGATGCGCTGGCGCGGCGCGAAAGCCTTGCCAGCTATGCCAGACGCGTCGGCGATCTGCTGTTTCCCAAGGAAAGTGATCTAGGCTGAATCTGACGCAAGGCGCTTCTGGCGACGCGCCTCCTCAAGGGCCCTCACAGCCAGAACCGCCAGCACATAATAGCCCGCGAACTGGTCAAGAAGCGCGTCTGTCAGCGGCGTGTCGTCATCGCGCTGGTCGTCCTGCGGGGTGCCGGGTTGTGCCATGCCGGGATTTGCCACGCCTGTCTGTGCCATGATGCGCCATGCCGCCTTGTTGTCATGGAACGCGCCGCTCTCCACCGCGCCCACAGTACGGTTTTAGCACAGGGCTGCCCTGCGGCAATGCTCCGCTGTCCCTGCCTCGGTCAAGGGGCTACACTTCGGCCGACAATTCGCTGGAGGTGATCATGTCGACAACCCCACCGCCCGAGGGCCAACCCGAATTCCGTGACCTGTGGCCGACGCAATTCATGCGGATCAGGCTTCCGGGTGCCGAAATGGCCAACCCGGTGCTTGCCGGCGTGATTATGGAGCGCAATGCCGAAACCGAGGACATGACGGTCGACTACACAGCCGACAATCTGTTCACCATGGACCACCCGGCCGTGCAATGGCTTCGCCAGTGTTGCGACAGGGCTATACTCGACTACGCGGCGCGGGCCGGCATTGATTACGAACTCGACTGGAGCCTGCAGGGATGGGGAAATGTGAATTTCCGGGGTGACTACCACAATCTTCACAACCACCCGCATTCCTGGCTGTCGGGAACCTATTACGTGAATGTCCCGGACCAGAGCGATGCCGAGACCTACCGGTCCGATCTGAACCCGGGGGCCATCAGTTTCTTCGATCCGCGGGGCCAGGCGAACATGAACGCCATTCGCGGCGACGGCCAGGTCGACCCGGAACACAGGATCCTGCCGGGATCCGGCGACCTGTTGCTGTGGCCGGCCTTTCTTCACCACCTCGTGCACCCGAACATGGCCGAGGTGCCGCGCATTTCGGTGTCCTTCAATGTCGTGCTGAAATGGAAGCCTGACTATATCCCGCACTGACCCGTGCGGCGCGCGCTGTCTTCACCCGCCGTGCAGGCTACCGCAGATCGGGAATGCCGGCATGTCTGGCGCGCAGCGATTCCACCGCCTCGATCAGAAGCGGCACGGACACGGCGAAATTCACCCCGGCATCGATATCCGCCTCCTTTGTGAAGATGCCGTCAACCATGCCGATCAGACGCCCTTGCGGATCGACAAGCGCGCCCCCTGACGCGCCGGGATTCACGGCGGCGTCGGTCTGCACGAAATCCTCGATGGCGTTGAACCCGACGTCACGGCGGTGGACCGCCGACACCACACCACAGCTGATTGCGATGCCAAGGCCAAAGCTGTTGCCGATGGCGCAGGCATGACTGCCGATTGCCGGATAATCCCGGTTCAACGTGATGGCCTGGCGCGCGGCGCCGGTGCGAAGAATGGCGATATCACGGGACTTGTCGATGGCAATGATCTCGGCCTCGTGACGACGGCCGTCCCCGTCGACCGTCTCTACACGTGTGGCGCGGGATACGACATGCGCTGCCGTCACCAGATGGCGGCTTGTGCCGTCATTGCCGATATAGATGCCTGTGCCAGCCGGGGCGGTGCCGGGCGGCGCGCCGAAACCCGGCCTGTTATATCCAGGCCAGGTCGGCTCGACCACGACCACCGATGGTGACGCGGCGGCCCAGGTCGGCGCCCCATGGTCGGCTTTGGCGGCAAAGGCTGTTCCGGCCAGAGCGGCCAGAAGCGCTGCAAGCGGCCATAATGTCAAAAGCCTCCGGCACAGCGGTGCAGCAACGCTGCCGCGTGATCTCTTGGTCTGCCAGAGCCTAGAGCCTGACATCCTGGCCCGACATGACCGATGCCGTATCCATCCCTGTGGACTGCAGCACATAGAACGCCCCGACGGCGATGACGACCGCGATTGCGGAACTGATTAGGAACATTTTCATGGTGTCCTCCCAAATGGTGACGGCTGAGCCGTGACCATCATTCGACTATTGTCTCTCTAGTGGCCATTTTCAAGAAGGTAACGAGGTCGATGCGGTCCTGCGGATTCTTCATCCGCTGAATCGGCATCTTGGTTCCGGGTGTCACGACATCCGGCCCTTCATCGAACAGTCTGTTGATCGTCTCCTCGTTCCAGACGATATCGGAATCCAGCAGCGCCTTTGAATAGGGGTAGCCGTCCAGGGTGCCGGCCATGCGGCCGAACACGCCGAACAGGGTCGGGCCGGCGCGCCGTTTGCCATCAGGCGACAATGTGTGGCAGACGCTGCATTTGCGGGCGAACTGCTTTTCACCATTGCTGATGGCGGCCGTCGGGTGAAAGCGGCGGGCTGGCCCTGGCTTTTCAAGGAATTCAGGCGGGAACTCGAACAGTTCCCAGCGGGTGATGAAGTCATCAAGTCCCGCGACAACGATGGACTGGCCGTCCGGCATGATCACAGCTGACCAGATCGGCCCGTTCGCCGCGTTGAAATCACGGACAATCGACCAGTCCTTGGTATTGATCACGACAACCCTGCCTTTGGCGTTGCCAAAGGCCAGCAGATCGTGCCAGGGGCTGTGGTAGAGAGCCAGCACCGGCACCCGCTCGTCACCAAGACGCATCACCTCGCTGGCATCCGACAGCCTCTCGATATTCATCGTGCCGTCCGATGATCCATAGGCGACGATGTCATTCATCTCGTCCACGGCGAAGACCGAAACGCTCCACCCGTTTCGCACCACGCTTCGCAGATATTCGCCGTTTGAAAGCCGCCAGTAACGGACTTCGCCGTCATAGCCTGCGCTGTAGAGATGGGTTCCGTCTGGCGCGAACTGCACCGCGTTCACCGGACCGTCATGGCCGGTAATGAACCTGCTTCCGGCCTCTGCGGCCCCGAACCCTTCATCCATGGGCCAGATGCCGATGGATCCGTCCCAGCTTGCCGAGGCAAGAACCGAGCCGTCGTCGGAGAAGGCCAGATTGACAACCTTGCCCCTGTGTCCCGACAGGATGACGGGCTGCGGATCCTCCTCCCCCAGAACATCTCTTGGCCAGAGATAGATCCGCCCGTCATCGCCGGCCGTGGCCAGCACGGTTCCGTCAGGCGAGAACCTGGCGGTGTTCACCGCCGCTTCATGCGCATAGAGAACGGCTTTTTCGGCAATCTCCGGGGCCTGCCAGACAACCGCCGAATAGTCAAAGCTTGCCGAAACAAGGGTGCTACCGTCCGGCGAGAGGGTCAGATCCCTGACCGGACCGCCATGCGCCGTGTACCGGTCAAAAGCTGCGGCGGGAGGCGCGGCCATGCAAGAGAGCATGAGCGCGCACAGAACCGCCCGGAAAAATCCGGACGGCCCAGTTTCGATGATGTCACCGAGGCGTGTCACCCTGTGGCTGCCGGCGGCCTACTCGGCCGGCTTGGCAGCCTTCTGGTCCTCTTCTTCAACCCAGAGGCTGTGGTGTTCCTTGGCCCAGTTGCGGTCCACATGGCCGCTGTTCATGGCGTCAAGCGCGCCTTCCATACCGACCGAGCCGATATAGATATGCGCGATGATCATCACGATCAGGACCAGCGAGACAAAGCCGTGCCAGATCTGGTTCAGCTGCTGCTCCTGCAGCGGCGTGAAGTCTGTCGGCAGGCTGAAGCCGACCGCGTTCAGCATGGCGAAGGTGTCCCCGAACATCGTCGTCTGGAACGGGAACATCAGCGCGATACCCGACATGCTGACCGACAGGCCGCCGATCATCACAGCCCAGAAGATGATCTTCTGACCGGCATTGAATTTCTTCGCCGGCGGATGGACGCCCTTCTTCACGATACCGCCGCCCATCTTGATCCATTGCAGATCAACCTTGTTCGGGATGTTGTGGCGGACCCACAGGAAAAAGGACAGCGCCAGCCCGGCCATGAAGGCGAAGGCCAGGAAGTTATGCGCATATTTGCCGAATGCGGTGAAGGCGGCGAAGGCATCCTTGCCGATCACCGGAAGCAGCACATAACGCCCATACAGCATGTTGAGGCCGGTGATCCCGAGGATCACGAACGAGCCTGCCATAAGCCAGTGCGCGAATCTGTCGATGGTGCCAAACCGAAGGATCGTCTTTCCTGACGGGCCGGCATCAATCCTGATGCGGCCACGCACCATATAGAACATTCCCAGAATGAAGACGATGGCGAGAAGCCCGAAGGCCCCGATCGCCGATATCGGCCCGTTGCGCATGGCGCGCCAGTTATCGCCCTCCGACTGGATCATCACCGCGGCAAGCTCGTCCTTCATCTGCGTGCTTCCCGCATTTCCCGTACGCACGAAGCGCCACAGATCGGTGTCGGAATTGATGCCGAGAGCGTCGCCCGGCACCGCACCACCCTGCTGCGCTGATACATCTGCGGGGAGGCCTGCCATTCCGCAGACCAGCAGCGCGACAAGCGCCAGCATTCTGATTGCGTTTGCTTGGATCATCGTTTCACCCCTGTTGATGCCGACCTTGTCCCGGCCGGCTCTGCAGTTACCTAGTACCAGGCCTGCATGTTGGTTCTGATTTCGAGTTCCCTCAGCTGGTCGGCGGACAGATTCTGGTCCGCGGGACCGAGATAGGTTCCCTTTTCATATTGAAGAATACGACCCTGCTCGTCCGGCTCACAGGCTGACAGCCCGGCAGCGACAAACAGGATGGCGAATAGTCCGAAGAGTTTTTGACCGGTCACAGCGTCCAGCTCCCCTGTCACGTCCGTTGCGATGGCGTGACCTGTATTCCGTGTTGAACAGGTGGTCCAGAGCGGCTCTCCCGGATATCCGGGAGAGCCATGTTTGGGTCGAGCCTGTTAGCTCTTGATGGAGTAGGCAGTGCCCCAGCCCCAGGCGCCGGAACCGAACCCGCGGGCGACGACGCGCTCGCGGAAGATGTTCGATACCTGGTCACCATCGCCGGCCAGCAGCGCCTTGGTCGAGCACATTTCCGCAC
>JBMHCH010000045.1:0-7079 GCA_049890015.1 Puniceispirillaceae bacterium (SeqCode) | reverse complement strand
TGCCAAGTGGTGCTCAGTTTTTGTGGATGCTTGATACCCCCTACACCCACTGATCCCTCGGTCAGTTTCCTGATATGTTTTAAGCCACTCTGAACATCATCAAATACGCCGTTATCAATGCCCGATGCAAGATAATGTCCTGGCGCATTCACCGAGATCAGCAAGCCTGCTGGCACTCGTCTGTCGTGGTTTCTTGTTAAGTGTGCTGTTGGATAGAAAAGGTTTATCCCAGCTTTGAATATTTCAACTCCATTTTGCCGCTTCAGAGGAACAGATTCGGTGTAAATGATATCCTCACGAATGGGTATGCACTCGGGCAAGTGGAGGCCACAAAGCAGCTCTTGGATTCTAACAAGTTCATCGGACGGTGCTGCAAAGGCCAAAGACCGTGACACGAAGAAGACAAGATGCGCGCTGCAGAGGCCATTGATGGCCTTGTCCTTAAATGCCATTCGCTCAGCTTGAAGGAAGCTATATAATTGGAAAGAGTCTCCTTGAAGTTGGTCTTCCGTTACGACGGTCATGTGAAAGTCGAGGCCCGACAATCTTTGACTGGCTATTTTGCCAAAGGCGCAAGGCTGAAACCGTTTTGCCCATGCTCTAATCAGAGCTTCAATTTTTTCCGTATCCGAGGTGTCAAAAATTGAAGATTGAACTTCATTGATGTCCTCACCAAAGTCGAAGGTCGGACTTACCTTTGGTACGCCTTCCAGTAGTTTGCGCAGATCCATTCTTGTATTCAGCCTCAATTGATAACGGCGTAACGAGCCGCTTCTTCGCCGCTGAATGAGTAATGGATGGCGCAAAAGGCAACATTTGTATTAACAGTTGCGAGCCAATGATCTGTAAAAACCTGCCGAACACTAGTTTCTTAGCGACTGAAGACAGGATAGCTATGCCGGAAATTTCGTAAATTATCTCAACGTACTATCCGTCCGAGCAATCTAGCTAAGCTGGAAGATGAAATAGAGGGCGACCGGCACGGTGACGCTGGCGATGATCGTCGTCAGGAAGATCGCCGAAGCCGTGCGCCCGACATAGCCGCCATAATGGTCCGACAGCACGAAGACATTCGCCGCGATCGGCAGGCAGGCCGCGAGGATCGCCGCCTTCACCCAGAGCGGATCGACCCCCGGCAGCAGCAGGAAGAATCCGGCGACAAGAAGCGGGTGCAGGACCAGCCGCGCGACGGTGAGCGCGGCAAGCTCGCCAAAGGCGTTGCGGATCGGCTGGCCATAGACGGTGGCGCCAAGCGCGAACAGCGCCACCGGCGCGGCGGAATCCGCCAGCATGTTGAGAAGCGTGTCCAGGACCGGCGGCAGTGTCAGTCCGGTAGCGGTGAAGCCAAGCCCGGCCACCGCCGAGATCAGCAGCGGATTGCGGCTGACGGTCTTTACCGCCTGCCACATGTTCGCGAGGATCGCCCCGCCATCAGTGGCGACGAAATATCCTGTCAGCATCAGCAGCACCATGGTGTCGCAGGCCAGCATCAGCGCCAGCGGCATCGCCGCCGCGTCGCCAAGCGCCAGAATCGCCAGCGGCACCCCGATATAGCCGTAATTGGGATAGGCGGCGTTCAGCCCGAAAATCCCGCCTTCCAGCCGTGACAGCCCGAACAGCGGTCGCGCCAGAACGGCAGCGCCGACAAAGACGATCGCTGTCGCAAGCTCGTACCGCCAGATGAATCCCCAGGTCAGGATCTCCAGCGCGCTGCCGGCCCCGATCTTCACGAACACCATCACCGGCATGGCGATGAAGAAGGCGTAGCGCGACAGGGTGCGCGCGTCGCTGTCCCCGACAAAGCCGACGCCGCGACAGAACATGCCGATGAAGATCAGCGCGAAAAACGGGATGGTGAGCGATAGAACGACGGACATGGTGCCCCGGAAAGCCTGGATGCATGGGCAGCCGCCGGAAGCGTCACGTTACCCGGTTGGTCTGCGGAGACTATGGATTACAGATAATATTTCGCGGCGACAAGCGCATAGACAGCCCCGCACAGGATCAGCGCCAGCATCACCGCCGCGCTGCCATAATCCTTGGCGCGCTTTGACAGGCCATGTTTCGAGAAGGAGATCCTGTCAACCGCCGCCTCGACGCTTGAATTCAGCAATTCGACAATCAGCACCAACACAAGGCTGGCCAGCATCATGCCGGTCTCGACGACTGTGGCCGGCATCCATAGCGCCAGCGGTGCCAGCAGTGCGGCCAGAACCAGCTCCTGGCGGAAGGCGCTTTCCTCACGTATGGCAAAGCCGAGGCCAGCCCAGCTGTTGCGTGCCGCGGCGATGGCGCGTGTCATGCCATGGTTGTCCTTGTGCGGGTTGTCGGCGATGTGATAGCCGTCCTCCGGAGTGCGCGCGGTGACCAGATGCCTGGCGAAAATCTCGGTCGCGGCACCCCAGGAGAATGTCTCGGCATGCCGGCGCGCCGCCTTGCGGCTGAGCCTCAGCGCGGCTATCGCCGCCTTGCCCAGATCCTCGTCAAGAACGCCGGCCTTCGACCCGCCGACCACATCGACAGGTCCTGTGACCGGATAGGCCGCGACCGGGAGACCGCAGGCCATGGCTTCAAGAAGGACAAGGCCGAAAGTGTCGGTCCGGCTTGGAAAGACAAAGACATCGGCCTGGTTGTAGATCTGCGGCAGGTCTTTCATCTCCTTCGGGCCGAAGAATTTCACCTGCGGGTAGCGGGCTTTAAGCTGTTCAAGGGCCGGCCCGCCGCCGACGATCCATTTCTCTCCCGGCAGCTCGAGGTCCAGAAACGCTTCGAGGTTCTTTTCCACCGACACACGGCCGACATTGATGAAGATCGGGTGGTCTTTGTCGGCCTCAGTCTTTGCATCTTCGCCCGGTCTGAAAAGATCAAGATCGACGCCGCGCGGCCAGATCACCGGATTGCCGATTCGCCATTTCTGCAAATCCGCAACCACAGCATTGGTCGGGGCCATCACCGCCTTGGCCGGGCCGTGGAACCAGCGCAGAAAGGCATAGGTCCAGCTGAGCGGCATCAACACCCGTGAGCGGACATATTCCGGAAAGCGCGTGTGATAGGCAGTGGTGAATGCGAGCTGGTTCCGCCTGGCATATGCCCGCGCCGCCAGCCCGAGAGGGCCTTCTGTGGCAATGTGAAGATGGTCAGGACAAAAAGCTTGAAGCCGCGCCGAGACAAGCCGGCCCGGAAATATCGACAGCCTTATCTCGGGATAGGTGGGGCAGGGCAGGGTGCGGAAGGAGTCCGGTGTGATCATCATCACCTCATGGCCGAGAGCCTCGAGCCCCTCGCGCGTTTTTGTCAGCGTGCGAACAACACCATTGATCTGCGGATACCAGGCGTCTGTGGCAATCGCGATCTTCAAAGTGCGGCACCTGCGCCCGGGGCGGTCGTCTCGGCATGCGGAAACCGCGTCCGAACCTGCCGGGCGCCGGTCCTTTCGGCATTCTGCCAGTCAAGCAGTTCCAGCCTGCCATCGTGATGTTCCACCAACGCCGACAGCGATTCCACCCAGTCGCCGTCATTCGCGTAAAGCAGACCGTCGATCTCGCGCATCTCCGGCTTGTGGATATGGCCGCAGACAACGCCGTCGCAGCCGCGCCGCCTTGTTTCGGTCAGCATCGCCGTTTCAAAGGCGGATATGAAGGAGACTGCCGATTTAACGCGGTGTTTCAGAAATTGTGACAGCGACCAGTAGGGCAGGTTCAGCAGATTGCGGATGCGGTTCACCGCTCCATTGAGCTTCAGCAGCAGCACATAGGCGCGATCGCCAAGATAGGCCAGCCAGCGGGCATGCTGGATCACCCCGTCGAACAGGTCGCCATGCACCACCCACAATTTCCTGCCGTTGGCGGTTTCGTGGATGTCGTCTTCCTTGATGGCGATCTCGCCGAAATTGAAGCCGAGATAATGGCGTGCCGCCTCGTCATGATTGCCAGGAATATAGATCACGCGGGTGCCGTGGCGTGCCTTGCGCAAAAGCTTCTGGATCACGTCGTTATGTTCCTGCGGCCAGTAGAAGCGTTTCCTCAGCTGCCAGCCATCGATGATGTCACCGACCAGATACAGGGTCTCGCTTCGCGTGTATTTCAGGAAATGGAGAAGCGCCTTGGCGCGGGCGCCCGGTGTGCCCAGATGCGTGTCCGAAATCCAGATTGTTCTGTATTCGCGAATACGGTTTCGTTCGTCAGACAAGGCGCAAGCTCCCAACCGCCACATAGCCGGGAACCTAGTGCCGCTTTGTGACGCCTGTGTTGCTTGCCGGTTTCACTTTTGTGACAGCCTCGCGAAAGCCATCAGGGAGTTTCCAGGAGTCCGGCCATTGCCTGTCGTCCGGACAGCCAGGCATCCTCGATGCGCGCGCCGGCCAGCCAGTCTCCTGCCAGCGCGATGCGGCCATCAGGGCTGATCCGTGCGGCGTCTTCCGGGGCCGGGCGGGTCACCCGCGCATAGCGCCAGCGATGCGCCGCGATATAGTCCGGTGCCGCCAGCGACAGCCCGGCCTGCGCCGCGTAGGCGGCAAGAAGCGCTTCCGCCACATCGGCGCTGTCCTCTTCCAGATGATCGGCGCTCCAGTCCGGGGCGGCCTGTACGACAAGCGCCGCGCCGTCGGTCCCGGCTGGCGGCGTGGGGCGGTGATCCTCCCAGAGGGCCCATCCCACAGGGCCGCTGTCATTGCGCAGCGGCTCGACGGCAGGCGGCAGCATGCCGGCATCGAACCCGTACATGCCTGTCCAGCAGGGGGCGTATCGCGCCATGCCGGCGGTGGCGGCGAGGTCGGGGTCGAGATCGCCCAGCAGGCGGGCGGCCTGCGGTGCCGGCACTGTGACCACGAGCTGGCGCCCGCTTGCCACCGCGCCTTGCCTGTCATGCAGGGTCACGGTGTCGGCGTCTGCTTCTATCCCGGTGATCTCGACTGTCTGGCGAATCTCGAAACCGGCACCAAGATGCGCGGGAAAATCACGCATGGTCGGGGCGCCGCACAGGGCGCTCCGCCCGGCGACCTGCCAGCCGGCCAGCGCGCCGGCCGTCTCGGCGCTGTTGCAGGCAGCGATGAAGTCCTGATGGCGCGCGGTCAGGAACTGCGCCCCGTGGTTGAAGGTGAATCCTGCGGCGCGGCGCGTGGCGACCCGCCCGCCTATGCGCCGCCCCTTGTCGAGGATCAGTGTCGACAGGCCGGCAGCGCGCGCGGCGTCGGCCGCGGCCAGCCCGGCCATGCCGCTGCCGATTATCAGAACATCATATGTTGTCAGCGCGGTCATGTTGCTGTCCGTCCAAGCCATCAGAATTTTGCCATGCTGTGCCGCTGGCTCACTGGCACACTGGCACCATGGCCGGGATATGGGTATTGTGCCGTCACACCGCCAGCAGGGAGACACAGATGATCCGGACCAACGCTGCCAAAGCCCTTTTGGACGAGGCCTCACATCTGTCCGGACAGCATCTTCGCGACCTGCTTGGCGATGCGGCGCGATCGCGCGGCCTCGTCTTCGACCTGGATGACCTTCGCCTTGACCTGTCGCGGCAGAAGCTCGGCACACGGACATTGCCGCTGCTTCTCGACCTTGCGGCGGAAACCGGCCTGGCGGCGCGGATCGCGGCACTGTTCGCCGGCGACAGGATCAACCTGTCGGAGGACCGTCCGGTCCTGCATATGGCGCAGCGCGCCGCCGCCCGTGTCGAGGGCGGCGAATATGCCCGCCTGTCGGCCTTTGCCGACAGCATCCGTGATGGCGGGATCAGCGATGTGATCAATATCGGTATCGGCGGATCGGACCTTGGCCCGGCCATGGTCAGCGCGGCCCTGGCAAGCCCTGCGGATGGGCCGCGCCGGCATTATGTGTACAATGTCGCTCCGAGCCACCTTCATGACGTGCTTCTTGGCTGTGCGCCTGACGCGACGCTGGTGATTGTCACCTCGAAGACTTTCACCACGGCGGAGACCATGCGCAACGCGGCGCTGGCGCGGGAATGGCTTGGCGCGCATGCCGCCAGCATGGCGGCCGTCACGGCGGCGCCTGACGAGGCCCGCAGCTGGGGCATAGAGGATGACCGGGTTTTCGATTTCGACCAGGGGGTCGGCGGGCGCTACTCGCTCTGGTCGGCTGTCGGTCTGCCGGTGATGGTGGGGATCGGCGGTGACGCCTTTGCCGAACTGCTGGCCGGGGCAGCAGCGATGGATGATCATTTCCGCACCGCGCCGCATGCCGGAAACCTGCCTGTCCTCATGGGGCTGATGCGGGTCTGGAACCGCAATTTCCTGGGCCATGGAACGCATGGGCTGATGCCCTACGACCAGCGGCTTCATCTCCTTCCCGCCTGGGCGCAGCAGCTGGAGATGGAATCGAACGGCAAGTCGGTGACGGCGACAGGCGTGCCCGTCGACTGCGCCACCACGCCGGTGATCTGGGGCACGGCAGGCACCGGCTGCCAGCACAGTTTTTTCCAGGCGCTGCATCAGGGCACCGACATCGTGCCGCTTGATATATTGCTGCCGCTTCGCCCCACCGGCCTGACGCTGCCGGGCGACTGGCATGACAGCCACCGGGTGCTGGCGGCGAACGCGCTGGCGCAGGCCGAGGCGCTGGCCGTCGGCAGCCCGAACAGCGCCGAGCCGCACCGTCATTTCGCCGGCGACCGCCCGTCAAGCGTGATCAGCTGGCAGGCCACGGGCCCCTATGAGCTTGGCCGGCTGCTGGCGCTCTATGAGCATGTCACCGCTGTCAGCGGCTTTCTCTGGGGCGTCAACAGCTTCGACCAGTGGGGCGTCGAGCTTGGCAAGGTGATGGCGAAGAAGGTCGAGGCCGTTCTGTCCGGCGAGGCCGAGGCCGACGGATTCAGCGCCACCGCTGGCGACCTTCTGGCGCGGATCGGCGATGACGGCTGAGTTTTCCGGCTTTGTCGGCATCGACTGGTCGGGCGCGCGCGGCCCGCGCCAGCCCGGAATCCAGCTTGCCGAGGCCGCGCCGGGCCCCGCTGCGCCGCGTACCGTCATGGCGGAGGATGGTCGCCACTGGGGGCGGGAGGCTGTCCATGACTGGCTGATCCGGCGCGCGGCGGCAGCGGACGCCGCCGGCAGCGGACCT
>JBMHCH010000044.1:0-13098 GCA_049890015.1 Puniceispirillaceae bacterium (SeqCode) | reverse complement strand
CAGATCGTTGAACCCAATGATGTATGCCAGAGATGTGCCCTTGATGATCTGCACCATGAAGCCAACCGTTGGCGCAACTCCGAATTTGATCGCCTGCGGAAGAATGACGTCCCTCAGCAGCAATGAATACCGAATGTTTAGAGCGTAGCTGGCCTCCCACTGCCCCCTGGCGACGGACTCGATGGCGCCGCGCCACACCTCTGCAAGATAGGCCGCGGTAAACAGCACCAGGGCGATGGTTGCGGCAGTCCAAGGATCGACATTTACGTCAAGAAGTCGTGGCATGCCGAGTCCAATCAAGAACAACAGCATGAGCAAAGGTATCGACTGGAACACCCAGATGAAGGTAGTGGCGAATCCCTGTAGTGAAGGGATTTTCGAGATGCGAAGAAGGGTAATCAGGCAGGCGATCGCACCACCGCCAACGAACGCAATCAGCGAAAGGTATATCGTGAAACGACAGGCGGCCAATAGCTGGAAAACGATGAACCCGTGTGGTTTTCCAAGTATTTCGACGAATAGCTCAGCCATTACGCCACTCGCTTGCCCAATGTCCGCGAAAAGACGAAATGCAAACTCGCTTTCAGGAATAGAGCGATTGCGACATACAGAGCCGTCAAAATTATAAAGACCTCAAAGGACCTGAATGTCCTGCTGTCGATATATAGACCAGCGTGGGTAAGGTCCTCGACACCTATTTCTGAAATTACCCCAGTCGTTAAAAATAAAAAGATGAACTGACTGGAGAGTGACGGAAACATTTTGATGAGTGTTTGAGGAACAATGATCGACCCGAATACTGTCCTGTTTGGCAAATTCAGCGCCGCTGCCGCTTCAAGCTGTCCCTTTTGAGTCGACGCAAACCCACTTCGTAGGATTTCTGCGAAATAGCCAGAAAAATTGATGGTCAGGGCCAATAAAGCATGACACCAGAACGGCCATACATAGCCGAATAACATCGGCAGGCCGAAGGCGATAAAGAAAAGCTGGACGATTAAGGGTGTGTTTCTGATGAAATCAATGTAACCGGCGGAGATGCGGTCGAGTACCGGAACCTTCTTGAACCTCAGAAGTGCAAGCAGAAAAGCGACCATGAAGCCCGCGATGCCAGCTGCAACAGTCAACCCAAGCGAAGTCAACGCCCCGCCTAGGATTAATCCCAAATATTCACCAGAACGGTAGATCTCAAAAAAACGCAGATCCAACGTCACACCTCAAAACGCTTCTAGAGCCACAATCGAATTATGGCAAGAAAGTGTGCTAAGGGTGCAACACAGTTACCAACGAGTCGATACTTTACACGTCTACTGAGGGCCCTCGATGCGGCAAACTGCTAAAATCACAGGATAGCAGTGCAATTTTTGCATCGTTTAAAGCCGACTGTTCACTTGTTTCAAATTTGTGACAGCCCCAGTAACCCCGATCTGATTTGGGGTGGAATGTGGGGTTGGCACAGTCAGTCTTTCAAAAACTGATTCCATACAGAGACTTGCGACGGAATGCGGAATCCTCTCTCCGCCCCGTGCCACAGGCCAGCTCTTATGAATTCAGCCCTTTGACGCCGTTCTCCCGGCTGGCGCCGAGACGTTCACCGCCTGCGTCAGCACACACCATTTTTCCTGACCACTGAATGCCAGAAGGTCACATTGGTTGCGCGCCTCTCGCCCCATTTCAGGCAGGTTGGAGACACCAGGCGCGCAGACCTCCGTGATGCGCCGCGCCGGGCGATTACGTCACACGCATCATTTGCAGGACAGTCCGTAAAAAGCACCAGATGGCCATGGTCTCGTCTCAACAGACTCAAATGGCTGCGCGACTTCGGCTTCAGCGCTATCATACCATGCTCAAGAAGCCACGACCCGAGGATCAGAAAATGCCGCGTCTGCCTGTTCTGCACCCTGACGACATGAATGAAGAGCAGCGCAAGGTTCACGACAGCATTGTCTCGGGTCCACGTGGCGGTGTACGCGGACCTCTCGCCGTCTGGCTGCATCGCCCGGAGCTGGCCGACAGAGCGCAGACGCTTGGACGGTACTGCCGCTATGAGTCCTGCCTTCCCGCACGCCTGTCCGAGCTTGCAATCCTGACAACAGCACGGATATGGGACGCGGAATTCGAATGGCAGGCGCATCTGCCTCCAGCGCTGGCGGCCGGGGTCCGGCGCGAAGTGACCGACGCGCTGGCACGGGATGACATCCCGTCATTCACCGAAGAAGACGAACAGCTTGTCTATGAATTCACCCGGGAATTGAACCTCACCCGATCGGTATCTGATTGTCTTTTCGATAAAGCCCTCGCCTGCCTCGGCCAGGACGCCACAGTCGATCTGGTCGGACTGCTTGGATATTACAGCCTGATTTCCATGACCATAAAGGCATTCGAGGTGGCGCCCTTAACATCTGGACAGCCCATCACCCCGGATCAGTGAAGAGCGGCGCGCGCGATCTGTTTTAGCGGGTCGATGACGAGCGATTTGCGAATGCGCGGATTCAGGCCGTGAGCTTTCATGCAAAGACATCCGAAGGCATTCAAGAAAGGGGATTGAGGTCGCTCGGACCGCCGAGGCCAGATGGATGTCCGAACAGGCTGCCACTACCCGCAGGCTGCGGCGGATACAAGAAATTTGCAGTTTACCGCCTGTGGCACGCCTGGACAGGGTCGAGGCGCGCGCCTGGTGCGATGGTTGGAGGCGCCGCATTCAAACTGTCCCGCGCAAACCCGGCGGCAGCCTTGTAATTGGCCATGAAATCCGCGCGCTCCTGCCGCGAGACGACATCATCGATCGCGTCAAACTTACCGCCACAGCGGTCATTCACCAGATTGAGCAGTCCGAACGGCCCGGCATCACGGTTGCGAAGAACGACCTGTGAAACCGGCTGGCAAAGCTGCTCGTCATAGGCGGCAAGCGCTTCCTCATTCACGCCGTGCGCCAGGAATTTCGCGCCGATGACGCGTGCATCGATGATGGCCTGGCTGGCACCGTTCGATCCGGTCGGATACATCGGGTGCGCCGCGTCCCCCATCAGTGCGACCGGCCCGTCCACCCATGTCGGGACAGGATCACGGTCGATCATCGGGTTTTCATAGGCGACGTCGGCGCCTCGGATCAATTCGGGCACATCAAGCCAGTCATAGGTCCAGTCCTCGAAATGATGAATGAAGTCATCAATCGCGACAGGCTTGTACCATCCGGTTCGCGCATGGTCGGCCGGGTCATCATGGGTCACTTCGGCGATCCAGTTGATCAGCGCCAGGCCGGTATCAGGATCGGGCGCGGAGATCGGGTAGATCACCATCCGGTGCCGGTGGGTGCCAAGCCCGATGAAGGAGGACCCGGTGCGCACCGGGCGCGCAAGCGATGTGCCGCGCCACATGATCGCCCCGCCCCAGTGGATCGGCGGCTGATCGGGATGCATTTGCGCACGGATCGCGGAATGAATGCCGTCAGCCCCGATCAACACCCGTCCGACTTCCTCCACCGGTCCATCCGGCGTGTCCAAAACCACCCTGACAGACCCGGTGGGGAGGGCTTCGTAACCAGTGACACGCGATCCAAGTCGAATGTTTCCGTCACCCGCCAGTTTGCGGAAGCGCTGATAGAGTGCCATGTGGAACTTGCCGCGATGCGCCGCATATTGCGGCCAGTGGTAGCCGGCATGGGTCCCGCGCGGTTCTGAGTAGATTTCCCGGCCATTCAGGCCGACAAGGGCCCATTCGCGCGCGGGAACGCCGATGGCGTCAAGCTCCGGCTCGGAAAAGCCGAGGTCGCGCAACTCGCGGATGGCGTTCGGCTGCAGATTGATACCGACGCCAAGGGGCCGAATCTCAGCTACCTGCTCGATCACCAGACAGGGCACGCCGATCTGGTGGAGTGTGAGCGCCGTTGCAAAACCACCGATGCCGCCGCCGGCAATGATCACCTGCGCTGTCATGCCTACAGGTTCGATCCGCGGATGGCGTTGATGACCGCCTCGGTGACCTCGGCCGTGGTGGCGTCGCCGCCGACATCCGGGGTCATGATTCCGGCAGCGCAGACCTCTTCGACAGCTTTCATCAGACGCGCCGCGCCTGTCTCCTCACCAAGATGGTCAAGCATCTGGCTGGCGGTCCAGAAAGTTGCCACCGGGTTGGCAATCCCCTTGCCAGTGATATCGAAGGCGGACCCGTGGATGGGCTCGAACATCGAGGGATACCGTCCTTCCGGATCAATATTGGCGGTCGGCGCGACACCAAGGCTACCCGCCAGGGCGCCGGCAAGGTCGGACAGGATATCGGCGTGAAGGTTTGTGGCGACAATGGTGTCGAGGCTTTCCGGGCGCAGCGTCATCCGCACCGTCATCGCATCAACCAGCATCTTGTCCCAGGTGACATCCGGAAATTCCGCCGCCACCTCCGCGGCGATCTCGTCCCACATCACCATGCCATGGCGCTGGGCGTTTGACTTCGTCACCACGGTCAGAAGCCTGCGCGGGCGCGACTGCGCCAGGCGGAAGGCATAGCGCATGATGCGGGTGACCCCGACACGCGTGAAGATGGCGGTCTCGGTGGCCACTTCCTCTGGCAGGCCGCGATGCGCCCGGCCGCCATGGCCGGCATATTCACCCTCGGAATTCTCCCGCACGATGACCCAGTCGAGATCACCGGGCCCCCTATCCTTCAGAGGCGCGGAAATCCCGGGCAGAATCCGTGTTGGACGAACATTGGCATATTGATCAAACCCCTGACAGATCGGCAGGCGCAGCCCCCAGAGCGTGATGTGATCCGGCACATCGGGCGCGCCGACCGCGCCGAAAAAAATGGCGTCATGGGTTTTCAGCCTGTCCAGGCCGTCTTCCGGCATCATCCTGCCGTGCCGCTTGTAATAGTCCGATCCCCAGTCATAGCTGCTGACAGCCAGAGAGAAGCCGCCGTCCCGTTCGGCAAGCGCATGAAGAACGGCTGTTCCCGCCTCGATGACTTCGGGACCGATACCGTCCGCAGGAATGGTGGCGATGCTGTAGGTTTTCAAGGGAGAACTCGTTTCAACAATAGACAATCCACTGTACTATTGGGTACCAAAAGCATCCGGCTTTTTGAATGGTGTCTATTGCCACGGCGACAGTTGCAGCCAGGCCTTGAACGTTCTTGCAGCCAAACAGCTGTGGAGTCCCGCAATGCTTCCAACCCCATCCTTGCGACATGTCGCGGATTTCGACATCGATCTGGCGCCGATCGAGGAAATGGGGGATGGCCGCGGTGGCAGACGGCGAATCATCCCGATCGTGGGCGGGCGGGTCAGCGGCCCTGCCTTCAGCGGCGAGATTCTGAATATCGGCGCGGACTGGCAGACAATCTTCGGCAGCGGTCTGGCGGAACTCGACACGCGATATGCGTTTCGCACGGATGACGGTGCCATCATAGAGATCATCAATTTCGGCTACAGACACGGGCCGGAAGCGGTGATGAAGCGCATCGCGGCTGGCGAGGATGTCGACCCGGCTGACTATTACATGCGGACACATGCAAGGCTGGAAACCGGTCACCCCGATTATCAATGGGTCAACAACACCCTGTTTATCGGGGTTGGCGGAAGGCTGAAGTCAAGCGTAAGAATTGCATTATATGCTATTGATTGAATTCAAATTTCATAAATTCTGAACAGGTCTGATACATCCCTTTTGCCCGCCATGCCAGCTTGCGGACCAGGTCACATTGCTGTCATAATGACGGGGATAATCCTGTCGTCCGGAGACCATTACAATGCCACTGACCGATCCGGACCGCCTGTTTCCGGTTGAACCGCATCTTCGCGATCTGGCGCGAGCGTTCTACGACAGCATATGTGACCTTCCGATCATCAGCCCGCACGGCCATTGCGAGCCACGCTGGTTTGCCGAAAACAACCGGTTCCCCAACCCAGCCGAACTTCTGGTCATTCCTGACCATTATCTGTTCCGGATGCTGGCAAGCCAGGGGGTGCCGCTGACCGACCTTGGCATTCCGCGCGGGGATAGCGGCGCCACAGAACAGGATCCGCGCGCCATATGGCGGTGTTTCGCGTCGCACTACCACCTGTTCCGCGGCACGCCGTCCGCGATGTGGCTTGATCATTCATTCGAGCATCTCTTTGATATAGATGAAATCCTGTCAGCTGATACTGCCGACCTCTATTATGACCATATCGACAGCTGCCTTGCGCAACCCGACTTCCGCCCGCGCGCGCTGTTCGAGCGCTTCAATGTCGAGGTTCTTGCCACGACGGATTCCGCCACAGACCCCCTGAGCTGGCATCAGCAAATTCATGACAGTGGCTGGGCTGGCCGCATCGTCACAACATACCGTCCGGATGCCGCGGTCGATCCTGAATTTCCGGGTTTTGCCGACACCGTCCGCCAGCTTGGCGAGATCACCGGTGAGGATACATCAGGCTGGGCCGGCTATCTGGCGGCGCATCGCATCCGCCGCGCCTATTTCAGGACATTCGGCGCGACCGCAACGGATCATGGTCATGCCACCGCGCGCACGGCCGACCTTTCCGTGGCCGAGGCGGAGGCTCTGTTCGCAAGGGCGCTCAACGGATCATGCAGCCCCGAGGAGGCGGACCTGTTCAGGGGGCAGATGCTGACCGAAATGGCGCGGATGAGCCTTGATGACGGGCTTGTCATGCAGATCCACGCCGGATCGCGGCGCAACCACAATACCGATGTCTTCACCCGCCATGGACGCGACATGGGTTTCGACATTCCCGGACCAACCGACTATGTCGAGAATCTGAGGCCTCTGCTGAATGCTGTCGGGCTGGAACCCGGCCTGACCATCATCCTGTTCACGCTGGACGAGACTGTTTACGGACGGGAGCTGGCGCCTCTTGCCGGGGTCTATCCCTCGCTTCGACTTGGTCCGCCCTGGTGGTTCTTTGATTCCTTCGAGGGTATCGGAAATTTCCGACGGGCCGTGACCGAGACCTGCGGCTTCTACAACACCGCCGGTTTCAATGACGATACCCGCGCCTTCTGCTCCATACCGGCGCGGCATGACGTGGCGCGGCGGTCCGACTGCGCCTATCTGGCAGAACTGGTCGGCACCGGCCGGCTGCGCGAGTCCGAGGCCTTCGAAGTTGCCCGCGACTTGACATATTCCCTCGCCAAAGCAGCCTATAAGCTCTAGGGGCTTTCGGATGACGTCTCAGCCGCGACTGACCCGCACCACGCCGCCACCCGCGCCCGGTATTGTCCATCTCGGGCCGGGAGCCTTCTTTCGGGCCTTCATCGCACCTTTCACCGACGAAGCGATGAATGAGGCCGGCGGCAGCTGGGGGATCACCGCCGTGAGCCTGAAAAGCACCGGCGCACGCGACGCGCTGATGCCACAGGGATGCCTGTATACAGCTCTGGAACGCGGGTCTGACGGGGATATCGCTAGGACGGTGGGGGCGCTCACCACTGTTCTTGTCGCTGCTGAAGACCCGGGCGCCGTTCTTGCCGCCATGGAGCGTGCCGAGACCCGGATCGTGACCTTGACTGTCACTGAAAAGGGATATTGCCATAATCCCCGCGACGGCAGGCTGCTGACCGACCATCCGGACATACTTCATGATGCGCGAACGCTGGACAGTCCGCGTTCGGCTCTCGGATTTCTGGTCCTGGCGCTGGCGCGGCGCCGCGATCTCGGGCATCCCCCCTTCACTGTCCTGTGCTGCGATAATCTGCCGGCGAACGGGGCGATGCTCCGCTCACTTGTGATCGAGCTCGCCAGCCAGCGTGACGCTGCCGGAAGCGGTAACGGGCTCGCCGACTGGATCGCCCGCCATGTCGCCTTCCCCGCGACCATGGTCGACCGGATCACGCCGGCGACAATGCAAGAGGACATCACGGCGCTTGCGGCCGCGACCGGGCATCGTGATGCGGCGTTGGTGGTTCACGAGCCCTTTCGCCAATGGGTGATCGAAGACAGCTTCCCGCAGGGCCGGCCGGCCTGGCACAGGGTCGGCGCGCAGATGGTCGCCGATGTCGAGAGGCATGAGCTGATGAAATTGCGATGCTTGAACGGCACCCATTCTGCCCTTGCCTATCTCGGCTATCTGGCCGGGCACAAAACAATATCGGACGCGGTTGCCGACCCTGCTTTCACACGCCTGTGCGAAAGACTGTGGCGGGAGGAGATCCTGCCGACTGTCCCGCAGCCTGAGGGTGAGGACCTGACAGCCTATTGCGCGGCGCTGATGTCACGATACCGCAACCCGGCGATCCGGCACCGGACCTGGCAGATCGCCATGGACGGAAGCCAGAAACTGCCGCAACGGATACTGGGCCCGCTCCGCGATCATCTGAAGCATGGCCATGTCCCGAAGGGGCTGTGCCTGGTGATTGCGGGATGGATGCGCTATGTCCGCGGCATTGACGAGGTTGGCGAGGCAATCGATGTCCGCGATCCGATGGTCGAGGACGTGACACGCGCGGCAAGGGCTCCGGATCCGGTCGGGAATCTTCTGGCCATCGAGGCAATATTCGGCACGGATCTGGTCGCCAATCCGGCGCTCGTGGGCGCCATCGCCGACGCCCATGACGATCTCGCCGCACGGGGCGCGGCGGCTGCCGTCGCGTCCTATGTGGACAGCACCCCGCACAACCCTGTCATTGGGACGACACGCTAGCGGCAACTGTGACGCTGCGTTCAGGATGAAAGTTCAGTCTGGCGGGGCGGCCTGCCGATTGACAGCAGAGGTAAGCGGGCCCAGCCTGACAGCCCAGCAAGTGAAACCATCCGGCAGTAGCACATATGACAACCGATATCGCCACTCTCGCCGTCAAGGCACTGATTGCCAATGGTATTGATCAGCTCTACTGCCTTCCTGGCGTGCAGAACGACCCGTTTTTCGATGCAATCTTCGATCATACGGACGTGATCACGCCGATCCAGACAAGACATGAACAGGGGGCGGCATACATGGCCATGGGCGCGGCGCTGGCGACCGGCGAGTCGCAGGTCTATTGCGTTGTTCCCGGCCCCGGCTTTCTCAACACCACGGCAGCGCTTTCAACCGCTTTTGCGGTGAACGCCCCGGTGATGGCGCTTGTCGGGCAGATCCCCACCGGCGCGCAGGCCAAAGGTCACGGCCTTCTGCATGAGATACCTGACCAGTTGGGAATCCTGGAGCGTTTGACCAAATCCGCATATCGGGTCAACGGCGCTGGCGATGCAGCCGGCTGCATGGCTGCGGCCTTTCGCGATCTCGCCTCGGGAAGACCGCGACCGGTCGGCCTTGAGATCGCGGTCAATCTGTGGAACCAGACCATTGACGGTGACCTCCCCGATCTTGCTCCGCCGGGTGAGACTGCGCCGACGCCGGATGTCACCGCGATCGACGCGGCTGCGGCTCTTGTCGCTGCCGGCCGGTCCCCGCTGATCGTTGTTGGCGGGGGGGCTCAGGATGACGCTGCTGCCGTGCAGGCCCTGGCCCGCCGCATCGGCGCGCCGGTTGTCGCCTTCCGCACCGGACACGGCGTCATGCCGTCTGACGATCCTTTGTCCATAGGCATGCCGATGGCACATGACCTGTGGCCGGAAGTCGATCTTGTCATCGGACTTGGAACCCGTCTTCAGAGCCAGGTCATGTCGTGGGGACATGATGAAGGGCTGAACATCATCCATATCGACATTGACGAGACGCAGATCGGACGAAGCGGTCCTGTTGACGTCGGGATCCATGCGCGTCTTGCAGATGCCTTGCCGCTTCTCATGGAAGCAATCGAAACGCGCGCAGACCCGAATTCTGACTGGATGGACCGGGTGGCCGATGTGAAATCGCGGCGCGAGGCGGAATACAGGCAGAGGCTCGGACCACAGCTGGAATGGCTTGGCGCCATTCGTGATGCGCTGCCGCGCGACGGAATCTTTGTCGATGAGCTGACGCAGACAGGCTATGTCTCGCGCTTCGCCTTTCCAAGCTACACGCCGCGAAGCTTCATCTCGACAGGTTACCAGGGAACGCTCGGCTACGGCTTCGCCACGGCGCTTGGTGTTGCGCATGCGCGGCGTGACGTACCGGTTGTCTCGATCAGCGGCGATGGCGGCGCTCTGTTCACCATCACCGAGCTGGCAACAGCCGTCCATCACAACATCCCCCTGACAACTGTGATTTTCAACGATCACGCCTTCGGCAATGTCAGACGCCTTCAGATGGACAATTATGATTCGCGGCTGATCGCGTCGGACCTGACCAGCCCCGATTTCGTGTCCCTTGCGGAATCTTTCGGTGCCCAGGGGCTTCTGGCCACCAGCCCCAACCAGCTTCGCGCCGCCATTGAAACCGCGATTCTGTATGACGGCCCAAGCATCATCGAGGTGCCTGTCGGTGAGCTTCCATCGCCCTGGGACTTCGTATTGATGCCGAAACAGCGGTAACGTGGCATGGCCAGCGGCATGCTGACAGATTGACTTGAGATGGTCCGGCGAAAGACAGTGGTATTATGAACATGCTGACACGATCACTAGGACGTCTTTGCGCCGGTCTGGCCGCAGCGCTGATTCTGCTTGGCACATCCGGCATGGCGGCGGCGGATAATTATGAGCGGGGGTTCGCAGCGCTGGATGACGGTCGCTATGACGAGGCGCTCTACTACATCAGCCTCTATGCAGTGAACGGCGATCCGCGGGCGCAATACACGATGGGGGTCATGCATCGGCGCGGCCTTGGTGTGGCCCGGGATGATCGCGAGGCGCTGCTATGGTACCTCTCGGCAGCCGAGGCCGGGCATATGCTTGGGCAGTACGCTGCCGGGCTTGCCTTTGACCGCGGCATTGGCGCAGACCGGGATGTCGCCAACGCGCTGCATTACCTGGAGGCGGCCGCGCTTCAGGGCCATGCCGCCGCCCCGGTCCAGATCGGTTCTATCCATTATCTGGGGAACGGCATCGAGGTGGATCATGCGCGCGCCTATTTCTGGTGGCAGATCGCGGCGAACCGTAACGCGCCCGGCGCTACTCAGAACATGTTTCGTCTGGAGCAGGAAATCAGCCAGTCGGACCTCGCCCGCGGGCGTGAATATCTCGCTGCCTGCAATTCAAAGACGTTGCGCCAATGCCGTCCCTGACGCCTCGCCTTGGCATTTTTGCGGCGCTGGTCTGTCTTGCGCCGGCATTCTGCCTCGCGGCACCAGACCGGACACAGCTTTGCGAACTTGTCTCCAGCGCCGAAAAAGCTGGCAAGGCGCAATCCGCCATCGCATTTGATGACGGCTTTGCCAGCATCCTGTTTCGTCCGTCGACACCGGACTGGCGATTTGCCAAGATCGACTTTGTTGATGAGGCTGGCCTGCCAGAGATGCAGATCCGAGTGCTGCCGCCATGCCATGTCACCGAGGCACGGCGCGTGTCACGAACGGATGACGGCGCGGTGTCAGAGATCGAAATTCTGTCCCGCGACCTTGCCACTGTCTCGGCTCGTCAACTGGTCAACCCGCCTGTGCCGGAGCTTGTGACCGGCGACGGCACAGCCTTGCTAGCGCATGTGGATACGGGGGTGAATTATCTGTTGCCTGACGTGAAGGGTCAGCTTGCCGCCGACCGGGAGGGCAGGCTTCTGGGCTATGACTTTTGGGATGATGATGACCGCCCCTATGACGCCGATCCCCGCCGCGACATTTTTTTCCCGCAGCATCACGGCACGACAACCTTCAGCCTGCTGGCGCGCGAGGCCGGAGGCATCCCGATTGCCGTCTACCGTTTTCCCGCTGAAGACATGTGCGGCTTCGATGCGCTGATTTCGCATATGGCCGGGATATTGGTGCGCGTTGTCAGCCTGTCGATGGGGTCATCCAACCACGGTGAATGGAGATGTTTCGAAAAGGCCGCGCGACGACACCCGCAGATGCTGTTCATTGTCTCGGCCGGCAATGACGGCGTTGATCTTGACCAGACCCCGGTCTATCCGGCGGCCCTTCCGCTCGACAATCTTCTGGCGGTAACGTCATCGGATGATTTCGGGCGGCTTGGCCGCGGATCGAACAGCGGCGCATCAACCGTCGATCTCATGGTGCCGGCGGAACGGGTCGAGGTGATTGACCATCGCGGCGCACGATCCGATACGGGCGGCACAAGCTATGCCGCACCCCGCCTTGCCGCGCTTGCGGCACGCTTCCTGCGCGCCAATCCACAGGCCGACACGCCCGCGATCATAGAATTTCTGGTGAAACGCGCGCGCCCGGCAGGCGATGCGGCGGTGAAATACGGCTGGATACCGGATCCCACCGACAATTTCGGGTTCTAGCTGCCGAACGCATCACTGACGAAGGATTCGGCAAGCGGGACAGCTGCCGGATTATGCGTGCGCATCAGCTCCAGAACCTTGTCGGCAAAGACACGGTCACCGGTCGCGACAGCGACCTGCACCGCCATCCGCAAAGCCTGCGTGTTGGTCGGGTCGATCTCCAGATACCGTTCAAGGATCGGCCGTTCCGCCTCACTCTCGCGGTTCAGATGAAGTGTTACCGCCATCGACATAAGCGTGTTCGGACTGTCGGGATCAAGCTCAAGGCTGCGTGACAGAAAGGCCTTGGAGCGGTCAAACATCCACCAGCGCCCGAATGTCTGGCCAGCCTGGTCGAACAGCTGGCGGTTACCCGACTCCGCGCAGTGGCTTTCGATGATCTCGACAAGATATTCCGGGGGATCACGTGTGATCGGCCCGGCATCATAAAGCGCATCAGCGCAGCGTCGGATGGCGGCACCGGTCGCAAGGAACGCATCGCGGTGCTCCTCTGACGATCCGGCGATCACATCGCGGATTCGCGATGCCGCGATCACCTCGCTGATCTTGCCGTCCCCTGACGCGAGAATGCCGACCAGCCTTCCCTTGGCGTCCACAATCGCGCCACCGCTATTGCCAGGCAGGGCGCGGGCATCGGTATGAATGCGGGCCTGCGGAAACGCCCCCCGGCGCGGATACATCGCAAAGCTGGATGGCGCGTAGACGCGTGGTGCGTTTCGCCCCTGGTCGAAGCCGACCACATAGACCTGCTGCGGCGTGCCGTCCGCTGTCTCGGGGAATGTGGTTGGCAGTCCCGATGTCTCATCCAGGCTAAGCAGCGCCAGATCGACCGGCACATTGTGGGCGACGGC
>JBMHCH010000043.1:0-4121 GCA_049890015.1 Puniceispirillaceae bacterium (SeqCode) | reverse complement strand
AAACCAGAGGATTACTATGATGATGAGTGATCTTCTCACCATGATGCCGCCAGGGGCGCTGATGATGATCGTCGCTGCCGGACTTGTGATGGTGCCGCATCACGCACGCCAGGTGGTCATGCTGCTGGCCATCGCCGGGTCAGCCTTCAGCCTGACCGCCGGGGCAGGCCAGCATTTGAATGTCGAGCTTCTCGGCTTCGAGATGATGCTCTACCGGGCCGATCATCTCAGCCTGCCATTTGCCATCGTTTTCCACATCGCGGCGGCGCTGAATGTCTTCTATGGCTGGCATGAGCGGCGCGCCACCGACCATGTGGCCGGACTTGCCTATGCCGGAGCGGCGATTGCCGCGCTTCATGCCGGCGACCTTGTCACATTGTTCATCTGGTGGGAGGCGACAGCCATCACCTCGGTGTTCCTGATCCTCGCATCGGGAACCCGGCGCGCCCGCCACGCGGCGATGCGCTATCTGATTGTCCAGGTGGCATCCGGCGTTCTGCTTCTTGCTGGTGCGGCCATGCTGTACAGCGAAACCGGATCGCTTGCCTTTGCCGGCATGACACTGGGGTCTGTGGCCACCTGGCTGATCTTCATCGCCTTTGGCATCAAGGCCGCGTTCCCGCTCTTGAACGGCTGGCTGCAAGACGCCTATCCCGAGGCCACCGTGGTGGGCACGGTCGTGCTGTCCGCCTTTACCACGAAGCTTGCGATCTATGCGCTGGCACGGGGATTTGCAGGAACAGACCTTCTGATCGTCATTGGCTGTCTGATGACGGCATTCCCGGTCTTCTTCGCGGTGATCGAGAATGACATGCGGCGGGTTCTTGCCTACAGCCTGAACAACCAGCTTGGCTTCATGGTGGTGGCGATCGGCATCGGCACAGAGCTGGCGATCAATGGCGCGGTGGCGCATGCCTTTGCGCATATCATCTACAAGGGCCTGCTGTTCATGAGCATGGGCGCTGTCCTCTACCGCGTCGGCACGGTAAAGGCGTCGGAGCTCGGCGGCCTCTATAAATCCATGCCGCTGACCATGGTTTTCTGCGTTGTCGGCGCGATGTCGATCTCGGCATTTCCCCTGTTCAGCGGATTTGCCGCGAAATCGCTGATCATGTCAGCGCTTGGCTATAAAGGTCTGGTGGCGGCCTATCTGGTGCTGCTGGCGGCATCTGCCGGCGTGCTTCACCATTCGGGCATCAAGATTCCCTATTTCGCCTTCTTCGGTCATGACGGTGGCCACAAGGTGAAGGAAGCTCCGTTTGGGATGCTGGTGGCAATGGCCGGCGCCAGTGTCCTGTGTATCGGCATTGGCAGCTTTCCTGGCCTGTTTTACCAGATCCTGCCCTATAGCATCGACTACAACCCCTATGACGCCAGCCATGTCCTCGGCCAGATGGAACTTCTGATCTTCTCGATCCTGGCTTTCACCTTCCTGATGCGGTTCGGCTTCTACCCGCCGGAGCTGAAATCGACGGTTCTGAACACTGACTGGCTGTATCGCCGTGTGGCGGTCTGGCTTGGCAGGCCCGTCCTGTGGGCGGTGATGGCGGTCTGGACCAGCTTCACCTGCGCCATCGCCGGCTATCGCGATGCCATCTGGCAGGCCATTGAACGGCTGGCGCATTCGCCCGTCACCGGGCCGACCGTGCCTGGCCGGGCGGTAATGGTGCAGACACTTGTCCTTGTCGTGATCCTGGCCATTGGCTATCTCGTCGCTGCCTGATCGCCGGCGCACGCTTGGCGCGCTTGCCGGCATTCTCTGTGTGTGTCTGGCATCTGTCTTGCCTGGCGGTGCCGGTGTTGCGGCAGACCGCCCGGATTTCGCGCGAAGCGCCATCATGCTCGACCGCGGCGATGGCGCCATGCTGTCATTCGATGTCGAGCTTGCCGTGACCCCGCGGCAGCATGCGCACGGGTTGATGCATGTTGCCAGCCTGCCGCGCGCTGCCGGCATGCTGTTCATCTTCAAAGGCGACAGGCAGCGAAGCTTCTGGATGAAGAACACGCTGATTCCCCTCGACATCCTGTTTTTCGATGGCGAGGGACGGTTTGTCTCGGCGGCTGAGAATGCTGTGCCGCACAGCCGTGAGTCCCGCCTTTCGGACGGGCCTGCGCGCTATGTTCTGGAAATCAACGGCGGCCTGATGCGGGAACTGGGTATCGGCAGGGCGGCCCGCCTCATTTTGCCGCTGCCATCTGCGCCATAGGTGCTTGCCAAGTCAGCCGCAAGGCAATACAAGGTGCGACGTCGGAGTGTAGCGCAGCCTGGTAGCGCATCTGGTTTGGGACCAGAGGGCCGGGGGTTCGAATCCCTCCACTCCGACCATTCTTCACGACATCTTCGGGCGGATGCGACCACACCGGACACAACACACGCTGTCCGGCGCAAAGGCCATGCCTGTATCACTCGTCCATCATTTCGCCGCTTCCCCCGAAATCGGCCGGGAAATCGACGAATTTGGGGAGCCCGTCAGGAACCGGCATGATGCGGCTTGCATAATTGACGTGCGCCATCGGCTTGAATTCGAAATCCTCGATAACCGAGGCATAGACATCGACGACACCGAGGCTGTCACGATGGTCTGTCAGAACATGGCCACCGCAACTCTCGCACCAGCTGCGGTCATGCCCCTCGGAAAGCGCAAAGCTGCGGAGCTTGTCAGCGCCTTTGGTGATGGCCACATCCTCCGGCTTGAACAGCACCGCGCCGTTCATCGCGCCGGCAAGCCATCCACGACAGATCTTGCAATGACAGACCAGCATGGCGATCGGCTCGCCAGTGATCCTCACCTCAACATCACCGCAAAGACAACTTCCCTTATGTTCCGCCATTCGTTCCTCCTTTTATTTAGTGAAAAATACATTAGCAAATTGTTAGAAAATCTTAAGCCCTGTAAAGGCATGTGGTGGCGGAGTGTTGCGCTTAAGGCTTGACGAACGGAGCCGAAGGCAGGATAGAGAAGAGGCCGACACAACGCTTGGGCAGGGGGAAGATTCCATGGCACGCGCACGCATCTACAAGCCTTGCAAGACAGCCACGCAGTCGGGCCGCAAGGCGTCTGTTACACGGGGTCATGGCTGGGTTCTGGAATATCCGCGAAGCGCGGTTGTCCGCCCCGAACCTCTCATGGGGTGGCAGTCTTCCGCGGATACAGGCCGTCAGGTGAAGGTCCGGTTTCCCGACAAGCAGAGCGCGATCAAGTATGCCGAGGCACGCGGCATCGACTATCACGTCACCGAACCGAAAAAGCGCCGCGTGAAGCCGAAGGCCTATGCCGACAATTTCGCCTTCACGCGCAACGGCGCCTGGACCCACTAGCCAGTCTGGCCTGCCGCGCTGTCCTGCAATGCCAGCTGCATATAGACAACATCGACAAAGCTTCCAAACTTGAAGCCGATGCCCCTCGCGACCCCGATTTCGCGAAAGCCGAGGGCCCGGTGAAGCTCGATCGAGCCGGCATTGTCCGAATCTCCGATGACCGCCATCATCTGCTGGAAGCCGGCCTTGCGTGCCTGATCCACAAGGCCCGAAAGCAGGGCGCGCCCAATACCGCGCCGCGCCATCGCGTGATCTACATAGATGCTGTCCTCCACCGTCCCGCGATAGGCGGCACGATGATGGAACGGGCCGGCATAGGCGTATCCGGCCACGCGCCCGTCAAGCTCGGCTATCAGGACCGGGTATCCGGCATCCATGATGGTTTGCATCCGTCCACGCATTTCGGCACTGTCTGGCGCCTCGGTTTCGAAGCTGGCGCGGCCATGAAGAACATGATGCGCATAGATCGCGGCAATGGCGTCACCGTCGGAAACCGTGTCCGGCCTGTAATGGCGAATGGTCAGCATGGCGGCAGACTAGGGCGTCTGGTGACAGGGCGCAATCATCTGCCGCTGCCGGCTGGACATTTCGTGGGATTTCGGGCTAAACACGCCGTCTGATGGGCGCGCGGCAACGCCGATGGCCGATCAGGCTGGCAAAAGGTTCCGTAGCTCAACTGGATAGAGCAGCTGACTTCTAATCAGCAGGTTGGGGGTTCGAGTCCTCCCGGAATCGCCATGCTGTCTTGCGCTGAAACGCCTGTAGTCCCTTGGAAACTGCCTGTGTCGTGTGTTGTCGATGG
>JBMHCH010000042.1:0-19784 GCA_049890015.1 Puniceispirillaceae bacterium (SeqCode) | reverse complement strand
GGTAAAATCCTGCACGGTGTTCGCCGCCCAGGCCAATGGCGCTGATATCACCACCATCGAAGGCCTTGGCTCGCCCGACGGGCTGCATGTGCTGCAGGAGATGTTCAAGGAGCATCACGGGCTGCAATGCGGCTACTGCACGCCGGGCATGATCACACGGGCCTACCGGCTTCTCCAGGAGAACCCGAACCCGACCGAGGAAGAGGTCCGCTTCGGCATTGCCGGAAATCTCTGCCGGTGCACCGGATATCAGAATATCGTCAAGGCCATTCTCGAGGCCGCTGCGAAAATGAATGAGATGAAGGAGTCAGCGTAATGAATGAAGCAACCCCTCCGAAGGAAGAGCGCTCCGCCGCTCTGAGTGGTCTCGGCACATCGCGCAAGCGTGTCGAGGATGCCCGCTTCACACAGGGCAAAGGCAACTATGTCGATGACCTGAAGCTTCCGGACATGCTGTTCGGCGATTTCGTTCGCTCGCCCTACGCCCATGCCCGCGTCAAGTCGATCAACACGGAAAAGGCGCTGGCGCTTCCGGGTGTCCATGCGGTGCTGACCGCGGCCGATCTCGAGCCGCTTGGTCTTCACTGGATGCCGACGCTGGCCGGCGACAAGCAGATGGTTCTTGCCGACGGCAAGGTGCTGTTCCAGGCGCAGGAAGTTGCGTTTGTCGTCGCCGACGACCGCTATGCCGCCGCCGATGGCGTGGCCGCTGTCGAGGTCGAGTATGAAGAGCTTCCGGTGCTTGTCGATCCGTTCAAGGCGGAAACCGATGGGGCGCCGGTGCTGCGCGAGGACATCGCCGACCAGACCGAAGGCGCCCACGGGCCGCGTCGCCACCCGAACCATATCTTCACCTGGGAATCCGGCGACCGCGAAGCGACCGAGGCCGTGCTGGCCGAGGCCGATGTCGTGGCCGAGGAGATGATCTACTACCATCGCACCCATCCCTGTCCGCTGGAGCCCTGCGGCTGCGTGGCCTCGATGGACAAGGTGAATGGCAAGCTGACCGTCTGGGGAACCTTCCAGGCGCCGCACGCCGTGCGGACGGTCGCCTCGCTGATCTCCGGCATCGCCGAGCACAACATCCGTATCATCTCGCCGGATATCGGCGGTGGTTTCGGCAACAAGGTCGGCGTCTATCCGGGCTATGTCTGCTCCATCGTCGCCTCCATCGTCACAGGTGTGCCGGTGAAGTGGATCGAGGACCGTTCCGACAATCTGATGGCCACCGCCTTTGCGCGTGACTACTGGATGATGGGCCGGATCTCGGCAACCAAGGACGGCAAGATCACCGGCCTGCATTGCCACACCACCGCGGACCACGGCGCCTTCGACGCCTGCGCGGACCCGACGAAGTTCCCGGCAGGTTTCATGAATATCTGCACCGGATCCTACGATATCCCGACAGCCTATCTTGCTGTCGACGGCATCTACACCAACAAGGCCCCGGGCGGCGTTGCCTATCGCTGTTCCTTCCGGGTGACCGAGGCGGCCTATTTCATCGAGCGGATGATCGAGGTTCTCGCCATCAAGCTTGGCATGGATGCCGCCGAGCTCCGCGCCAAGAACTTCATCAGGAAGGAACAGTTCCCGTATCAGTCGGCGCTTGGCTGGGAATATGATTCCGGTGATTACCACACCGGCTGGGACAAGGCGCTGAAGGCCGTCGGCTACGAGGATCTGCGCAAGGAGCAGGCCGAGCGCGTCGAGGCCTTCAAGCGCGGCGAGACCCGCACGCTTCTCGGCATCGGCCTCAGCCACTTCACCGAGATCGTCGGTGCCGGCCCGGTGAAGAACTGCGATATTCTCGGCCTCGGCATGTTCGACAGCTGTGAAATCCGCATCCATCCGACAGGATCGGCGATCGCCCGCCTCGGCACCATCTCGCAGGGTCAGGGCCATGCCACGACCTTCGCGCAGATTCTGGCCTCCGAGATCGGCATCCCGGCGGAGGATATCACCCTCGAGGAAGGCGACACCGATACCGCGCCTTACGGTCTTGGCACCTACGGGTCGCGCTCGACACCGGTTGCCGGTGCCGCCACCGCCATGGCCGGCCGCAAGATCCGCGCCAAGGCGCAGATGATTGCCGCCTATCTTCTGGAGGTGCATGACAATGACCTTGAATGGGATGTCGACCGGTTTGTCGTGAAGGGCTCGCCGGAGCGCTTCAAGACGATGAAGGAAATCGCCTTCGCGTCCTACAACCAGGCCATCCCGGGCGTCGAGCCGGGTCTGGAAGCTGTCAGCTACTATGATCCGCCGAACATGACCTATCCGTTCGGCTCCTACATCTGTGTGATGGAAATCAATGTCGATACCGGCACCACCGAAATCCGCCAGGTCTACGCGCTGGATGATTGCGGCACCCGGATCAACCCGATGATCATCGAGGGGCAGGTCCATGGTGGCCTGACCGAGGCGCTTGCCATCGCCATGGGCCAGGAAATTGCCTATGACGAGCAGGGCAATGTCACCACCGGCACGCTGATGGACTTCTTCGTCCCGACGGCGGTGGAGACACCGAACTACCAGACTGACTTCACCGTCACCCCGAGCCCGCATCATCCGATCGGCGCGAAGGGCGTTGGTGAAAGCCCGAATGTCGGCGGTGTGCCGGCCTTTTCGAATGCGGTGCATGACGCCTTCAGGGCTTTCGGCCTGACGCAGTCGCACATGCCGCATGACCACTGGCGGATCTGGAAGACCGCCCAGAGCCTCGGTCTTCACGACTGAGCCTATTGAAAGAAGGACAGGCAGGGGGCCATGGCCCCCTGCCGCCATATGATGACCTGGACAGATCTGAAAACGCGCCTCGGGAAGGCCGGCTATGTGGCTTCCAACGAGCTTGCCATGGCGATCCATATCGCCCTGCAGCTGGAGCGCCCGATACTGCTTGAAGGCGATGCCGGCGTCGGCAAGACCCAGGTGGCAAAGACCCTTGCCGAGATTGAATCGACCGAGCTGATCCGGCTGCAATGCTACGAAGGTCTCGATGCCGCTGCCGCGATCTATGAGTGGAACTACCAGCGACAGCTGCTGTCGATCCGTGCCGCCGCGGACAGCGGCGCCAGCGCCGAAACCATGGAAGCGCGTATTTTCTCTCGCGAATTTCTGCTGGAACGCCCCCTTCTTCGCGCCATCCAGCAGGACCGCCCGCCGGTGCTGCTGATCGATGAAATCGACCGCGCCGACGAGGAATTCGAGGCGTTTCTCCTGGAAGTTCTGTCGGATTTCCAGATCACAATCCCCGAACTTGGCACCATCGCCGCGACCAGCAGGCCGATCGTGGTGCTGACAGCGAACGGCACGCGCGATCTGTCGGATGCGCTGCGCCGGCGCTGCATCTACAGCCATGTTCCCTATCCGGACCGCGCCACCGAGCTTGCCATTCTGAAGGCGCGCGGGCCTGACCTGTCACCGCATCTGGCGGCGCAGATCGTCAGCTTCGTTCAGGCAATCCGCAAGGAAGAGCTGGACAAGAAGCCCGGCGTCGCCGAGACGCTGGACTGGGCGGCGGCGCTGGCCGGTCTGGGGCTGAAGGATCTGACCGACGATCCGGTGGCGTTGCAGGCGTCGCTTGTCGCGCTGCTGAAGACCGAGGCCGATCAGGCCGCCATCCCCGGGGAGGTGGCGCAGCGCCTGGCAGGCGTCGCCGGGTAGGTCCGATGCCGAAGGTCACAAGGTTTCCCGCCCGCGCCTCGACAGCCGAGCGCATGGGCGACTTCACCCAGCATCTGCGCAAGAACGGATTTCGCGTCGGTGTCCAGGAGACCGAAATGGGGCTTCGCAGCCTTGGCCATATCGATCTTGCCGATCCCTTGGAGGTGCGCATGGCGCTGAAGGCGATCTGCTGTGCCGATCTTCACGGGCATGACAGGTTCGATGACCTGTTCGACGCGTTCTGGCTGAACCAGTCGGTGATGCGAACGCAGCATCACGAAACGACTATTCGCAAGCCTGATCCGTCGAGCTTCAGCAACCTGTCCAACTTCATGCAGCAGCAGGACACCGGGCGCACCGGCGAGACCGACACGCCGGACAACGACAATGACGGCGAGGCTGACAGCGACGGCGAGGGCAAGCTTGTCTCGACCCGGGTCACCAACAACAACCGCACCGACCTTCGCGAGTATCTCCGGCCGGAGGATCGTGATCTCGCCGAGCGTGCCGCGCACCGCATCGCCGCCGCCATCCGCTATCGCCGCTCCCGTCGGCGCAAGGCGGCGCGCAAGGGGGCGATGATTGATCTTCGGCGGGTGATCAGGCGGTCGATCGGCACGGGCGGGGAGCCGATGCAGCTTCTTCGGCGCCGGCGCCCCGACCGGCCGGTGCATCTTGTCTCGATCCTCGATGTCTCGGGATCGATGACGCTCTATGCGCGGGCCTTTCTGGCCTTCATCCGGGGGCTGATCGATGCCGACCAGCGCGCCGACGCCTTTGTCTTCCACACCAGCCTGATGTGCGTGAGCGACGCGCTTCGCGACAATGACACGCTGCGCGCCGTGAACCGGCTGTCGATCATGGCGCAGGGTTTTGGCGGCGGCACCCGTATCGGAACGTGCCTGAAGCAGTTCAACAGCCAGTACGCGAACCGGATCATCGGGCGGCGGAGTGTGGTCATCATCATGTCGGACGGGTATGATACCGGCAATTCCGAGCTTGTCGGCGCCGAGCTGGCGCGGCTTCGCCGCAAGGGGTGCAAGATCATCTGGCTGAACCCGCTTCTCGGCTGGAAGGATTACGAGCCGGTGGCGGCCAGCATGGCAGCGGCGCAGCCCTATCTGGACTGCTTTGCGCCCTGCAACACGCTTGAAAGCCTTGCCGCTCTGGAATTCGAACTGGAGCGCCTATGAAACATTCATCGAAGGTTTCCATAGATCAGACCCAGGAGCGTCTTCGCGCCGAGGGTGTTCCCCATGCCGTTGCAACGGTGGTCCGCACGCTGTCATCCACAGCGGCGAAGCCTGGCATGAAGGCCATCGTTCTTGAAAACGGGGACTTCGCCGAAGGGTGGCTTGGCGGCGGATGCGTGACATCTGCGGTTCGCAAGGCGGCGCAGGGCGCGATCGAGACAGGCGAGGCAACGCTTGTCTGTCTTCGCCCGGAAGAGCTTCTTGCGGATGAGGCCGACGCCGAGATGGTGACGCTGGCGCGCAACGGATGCCCGAGCAGGGGATCAATGGATATTTTCGTCGAGCCTGTGGTGCCGCTTCCCGACCTGGTTGTCTATGGGCAGGGTCCGGTGGCGCTGGCGCTGATACAGATTGCCCGCGGCTTTGGCTTCACCCTGACGGTTTGCGGCAAGATCGACAGCGCTGCCGTCCAGGCTGATCATCATTTCGCCTCCCCGGCCGATCTTGACGCCGATCTCGACGCGAAGCCGCCCGCCAGCGCCGAGCGCTATATTGTCGTGGCGACACAGGGGGGCGGGGATGTGGCCGCGCTGACCTCGGCCTTGGCAGGCACCCATGCCTATGCGGCCTTTGTCGGCAGCCGCCGCAAGTTCGCTGCCTATGCCGACAGGCTCGAAGCCGCCGGCATCGCCGGCGCTGTCATGGCGGATGTGCGCTCGCCGGCCGGCCTTCATATCAACGCGGTGACGCCTGAGGAAATTGCCCTGTCCATCATGGCCGAGATTGTCCAGACCCGCCGGGCAAGGCGGCGAAGCGAGCCGACTGATGACTGAGATTGCGGTGATCCTCCTCGCCGCCGGCGAATCACGACGCATGGGAGAGCGGAACAAGCTTCTGCTGCCGGTCGAGGGCGAGCCGCTGGTGCGTCGCATGGCACGGATTCTGGCATCGCTTGCCGGGTCATCCGTCACTGCTGCGCGGGTGACGGTTGTTCTTGGGCATCAGGCCGAGACCGTTGCCGCGTCTCTCGCCGGCCTGCCGGTCACCCAGACTGTCAACCCGGCCTATGCCGAGGGCCAGCGCTCCAGCGTCTATCACGGCCTGTCGCAGGCCGGCGCTGCAGATGGCTATCTGGTGACCCCGGCCGACATGCCGCGCCTGACGGCGCAAGATTGCGCCGGTCTGATCGCCGCGCATCGGATGGCGCCGGCGGGTTCGGTAACAGTGCCGATGCGGCCGGGCGTGGATGGTCTGGAGCGTGGCAATCCGGTCATGCTGACACCTGCGGCGCGCGACGAGGTGGTTTCCGGCGGTGTCAATCTTGGATGCCGCGGGCTTCTTGAACGCCGGCCCGATCTCGTCCATACCCATATGACCGGCTCGGACGGATTCTTTGTTGATATCGATACCCCTGACGCCTATGCGGCTGAAACCGGGGATCCCCTGCCGGCGTCGGCGCGTCAGCCCCGCCGGAATCCCACCCCCAATGGAGTGACTACCCATGGAACTGCAAGATGAAATCACCATCCCGGCCCCGCGTGACGAGGTCTACAAGGCGCTGAACGACGTTGCCGTGCTGAAGGTCTGCATCCCCGGCTGCGAGGAGCTCGAGCGGGACGGTGAGAATGATCTGGTGGCCAAGGTCACGCTGAAGGTCGGCCCGGTGAAGGCCAGGTTCGGCGGGCGGGTCACGCTTGATCCAAGCAAGGCACCCGACGCCTTCAGCCTGTCGGGCGAAGGCGATGGCGGCATCGCCGGCTTCGCCAAGGGCGGCGCCGATGTCGAGCTGATCGAGGATGGCGACCAGACGATCCTGCGCTATACCGCAAAGGCCGAGACCGGCGGCAAGCTGGCGCAGCTTGGCGGGCGGCTCATCACCAGCACCGCGAAGAAGCTGTCGAAGATGTTCTTTGAAAAATTCGAAAAGGTGATGAGCGGCGAGGTGGAGCTTGAAGAGGCGTCCTGACACCCTGTCCTCCAGGCCGCCCCGTGGCCGGGAGTCCGCACGCATGCGGCGGGCCCGGATGGCGGATCGCTGACCTGCAGTTCTGGCTATATATCCAGCAAATTCAGTACCATCTGGCGCGATGAGTTTGCCTGTGCCAGGAGCGCTGTCGAGGACTCAGTCAGAAGCTTCATCTTGGCGACCCGGGTCGTCTCGAAGGCCATGTCGCTGTCATTGATCAGGGACAGTGACCGTTTGCCGTTGAAAATCATCGCGGTGATATTCGAGGCCGCAAAGCCAAGGCGATTGATGGTTGCGCCAAGCTTCGAGCGCTCGAGCTTCACAGTCGCCATCGCCGCATCCAGATAGGTGAGGGCTGTTCCGGCGCGTGAACTCGACGTCAGGTTGATCTTCTTGGCAGGGGTGGAGATGAAATTCTGGCCGGTAATGCCGTAGGAATCTCCATCCTGTCCCCATGATTGCCAGACGATCTTGAAGTCGTTGGACCCGCTTCCCGACGCGACGCCATACATTTGCGCTCCGGTGGTATGGGTGTTGACCAGAAAGCTGCCTGAAGTGGTCTCTGTGGCACCGTCGACCACCTGGCCGTAAACGCCGTAGTCACTGCCGTCACTGGCACTCCAGGTCACCAGATACTGTTCGGCGCCGATGGCCGAGATCTTCGGCAGCACGCCGCTGTTGGCACTGATCTGCCGTGCCGCGCCCATAAGGGTGCCGCTGGTGTCGTAGCGTTGCGCATGGACCTCGCCGCCCAGTGTGAAGGTGGTGACAAGGCTGCCGTCGCTCAACTGGCATGTGTAGGAGCCGTTGGCGGTCGAATTCACGCTTCCGGACGCCGAGACGGTGATTTCGGCTCCGGTCCTGTTGCCATTCTTGTCGAATGTCTGCGTGACCGTTCCGCCATTTCGCAGACCGGTGACGCCAAACCCGCCATCCTTCAGCGAGAACACCTTGTTCATGTTGGTATCGAGGGACACAAGCTGCCCGGCTGCCGTGCCGCTGGCATCGAAAACCTGACAGACCTGTTCGCTTGGCGCCTGCCATGACACCGCGAATCCGCCATTGCCGAGGGCCGTGACGTCAGAGTAATAGCCTGTATTGGTTGCGCCCGTAATGACGAACTCGCCGCCGATCTTGGTGCCGGTGGCATCGAATTTCTGTCCATAGACCTCATAGCCGGCCGTGCTGTGCCGGGACCAAGTGCAGACGAAGCTGCCATCCTTCAGGGCGGTGGCGCTTTGCCACTGATCCCAAGCGCCATTGGCGGTATTGACGCGAAATTCCGACCCCGTCGCCGCGCCCGACGAGTCATACATCTGGGCGAAAACCTCGGTCTTGGCTCCATGGCTGGACTGCCAGAAGACAACGGCGCTGCCGCCCGACAGGGTAATGATATCAGGCACGGCCTGGGTGTTGCCGGTGCTGGTATTGACCTGAAATTCGGATCCGACCTTGTCAACTTCGGTGGTTCCGTTTGACCCGATGCCAAGACCGACAGTCGTCATGGCGCTGATGCTTGTTGTCAGAATGTTTGCTGCCGCATCGGCGCTGCCAATCTGGAAAGTCTTGTTCGAATATGTTCCGTCAAGAATGCGGCTGCCGGACCAGGAGGCGGTCTTGGCGATCATGTCCACCTCGTCCAAGAGAAGCAGCGCTTCCGCCTCAAGCGATGCCCTGTCAGCTGCCGAATAGGTATCATTGGCTGCCTGTACAGAGAGCTCGCGAACACTCTGCAGCAAAGAGTCGATCTCCTGCAGCGCATTGTCGGCGGTGCCAAGTACCGATTGCGCATCAAGGGAATTGCGAAGATTCTGGCTGAGGCCAAGCACTTCGGAGTGCAGCCTGACAGCCTTGCCAAGCCCTGCCACGTCATCTTTTGCAGATGTCAGGCGCTTGCCGCTCGACAGACGGTCAAGCGCGCTTTCCATATGGCTCTGCGCCTGGATCATGCCGGTTCTGGCATGTGCGGCGGCGGTGTTTGTGGAAACGCTGATCATGCGGTGCGTCCTCAGACAGGGGCTGTTCCAGGAGTGCCGCTGCTGCAGGGGAGCGAGAAAAAGCCGCGATCCGCAACGTCGCTTTTGACAATGAAATTCTGTGACAGCAGCGTGTTCAGCGCACGGTAGATGGTTGGCCGGGAAATCTGGCTGGTCAGGTCGTGGGCCAGGATATCCTGCGAGGCGACAAACGGTTTCTGTTCGCACAGGCTGCCGATGACATACAGCACATCCCGCTCGACCGGCGTCAGCGCACAGAGCCCGGACTGCGACTCCAGCTCATGCAGCAGAAATCTGATTTTATGAAGCGCCTTGTCCATTCGGGGCCGCCTTTCATGTCATTTTGAGAACCGCGTCTCAATCTGCGATGTCCCATTATGAAACGTCATATAGCGGAAATTATTTAATGGCTGATAAAATTACATATAAAACAATGTAATAGAGAGATGCAGTTTGTGCTGGCGGCATCATCGCGGCTCAGATTTTTCCATATTCCGATGCGGGGCGCGCGGACGCTATGTCAGTTTGGGACGTTCGATTGATGCCCGTCAGCGCATGTGTCAAGGATGCCTGTCTGCATCCGCTCACTCGTTCCAGCGCATATCCCTGTTCGCAACCGGGCCGCCAGTGTGCGAGACTGGTGCGACGAGGCGTTGCCACCAGAAGAGGTACCGATGAGCAGCAAGCACGACCAGAGCATGATGGACAATTTGTACTGGTGGGGCGTTCCGACCCTGTTCCGCGCGCCGCAGGACAGTCCGGACAATGCCGATATCGCCCTTGTGGGGGTGCCGCATTCCACCGGCAACGGCACCACCGAGCGCGACCAGCATCTTGGCCCCCGCGCGGTGCGGAACGTATCGGCCTTGCAGCGCCGCGCCCATGGGGGCTTCCAGCTCGACCCCTGGGAGGCGGCGCGGATTGTCGATGCCGGCGATGTGCCCTTTCCGCGGGCCAACGACAATGAGGACTGCATCGAGCGGATCACTGCCTTCAACAAGTATATCGACGCCCGGGGCGCACGGCCGGTGTCCATCGGCGGCGACCATTCGATCACCGGCGGCATCATCCAGGGGCTGGGGCGGGGACAGCTTGCCGGTGGCGAGAAGATCTGCTTCCTGCACCTCGACGCGCATACCGATGTCTTCACCACTGTCGATCACTTCCTTGGCGCGGAGAAGTCAGCCGCGCACTTGGGCGCCTATACCGCGGACCAGGGGCTGATCGATCCGACCGGGTCGATGCAGATCGGGCTTCGCGGCCATCCGCGGACGCTGGACTGGCTGCAGCCGTCCTATGACTACGGCTACAACGTCGTGACGATGGCGGATTACCGCCGGCGCGGCGCCGCCGATGTGATTGCCCAGGCGAAGGAGGTTCTTGCCGGGCGGCCGGTCTACATCACCTTTGATCTTGATTGCCTTGACCCGTCGGTTGCCCCTGCTGTCTCCAACATCGAGCCCGGGGTGACCGGGTTTTCGATGGATGAGGCGGTGGAGTTGCTGCATGCGGCGAGGGGCCTGAATATCATCGGCGGCGACGTTGTCTGCATGATGCCGACCAAGGACAGTCCCAACAACATCACCGCCATGGTCGGGGCGGCTGTCATGTTCGAGATGATTTCGATGATCGCGGAGAATGTGGCGGCCGGGTCGGACTAGCCAGCCACAGCTCCCCCGGGTCCGGGCATGGCGGCGGTCTCTCAACCCCTATCCGAGAAGGTCGCGCGCGATTCGATCGAAAATGCGCGCGCCGCCGGGGATCAGATCGTCCGCAAAATCATATTCTGGCTGATGAAGGGCGGCATGATCCTCGCCCGGGCCAAGGCAGAGCATGGCGGCCTTAGCGGTCCATCCGAAAGCTCCGAAATCCTCTGACGCGCGCATTGGCACCCCGTCATCGCCGAACGGGATGCCAAGCGCGCCCATGGCGCCGCAGGCGATGTCGACGGCCTCGGGGTCGTTCAGCGACGCGGCGAAGTCGTCATGGATTTCGAAGCCTGGCGTCATGTCCTGAGGGTCACAGAGCGACCTGACGATGGTCTCGGCGGCATTCTGGAGCTGGAGAATGCCGTCATCATGGCTCGCCCTCAGTGTCACATGGATCAACGCGTCTCCCGGGGTGATGCCGAAGGTCGCCGCGCCAGCCTTCACATGGGTGACGGTCGTGAGCCGGAAGTCCTCGTCGAGAGGTCCGCCGGCGCCAAGATCCTGGAGCGCGTTCAGAATGTCGGGAAGGATCGGAACCGGCGAGACGGCAAGCTCCGGCTCGGCGGCATGGCTGGTGCGGCCCTTCAGGGATATGGCCAGCCCGCGCGAGGCGCAGTTGATCAGCCCCGGCCTGATGCCGACATAGCCGAAAGGCAGCCCCGGCTCGTTATGGATGGCGAAAGCCCAGTCGGGAAGAATGTCCTGATACCGGGGATCCGCGACAACCGCCCTTGCGCCGCTGCCGTCCTCTTCGGCGGGCTGGAACATCAGTATGGCGCGGCCCGTTGCCGGCCGATTCCTGGACAGAAGGCGGGCAAGGGCCATCAGAATGGCCATATGCCCGTCATGGCCGCACAGATGCGCCTTTCCGGGACGTTCGGATGACCATGGCGCGCCGGAATTCTCGTCAATGGGAAGGGCATCAAGTTCCGCGCGGAACATCACCGTCGGCCCGGCGACGCCGCTGTCGAACACTGCGGCGACACCATGCCCGCCAAGGCCGGTCACCAGCCTGTCAGGGGCAAGCCCGGTCAATGCCGCGCCGATGGTGGCGGCGGTCCGGGCCTCCTCTCCCGACAGCTCGGGCGACCTGTGAAGAGCGCGGCGAAAGGATACCAGCTCGGCGATGTCCGTGTTGGTCAGCATGGCTCTGTTCGCGCGTCCTGGCTTCCATGCCGGATGTAGGCGCCGATGGCGCCGGTCTCGGCGTCCGACATGACAAGGCCGAGCCTTGTCCGCCGCCACAGGAAATCCTCGCCTGTCATCACCCATTCATTGGTGATTGCCCAGTCAAGCTCCCTTGCGGTCACGCTGTGCCCGAAATCCTTGCCAAGGTCGGCGGCGCTTGCCGCCGTTCCCAGCATGGCGGGCGCCTCGGTGCCATAGGCGCGGGTCAGACGCCGCGCCCAGTCCGCGTCAAGAAACGGATAGGCCTTACGCAGCCTGTCGATCTGCGCGCCAACCCCGTCCGGCGGGAAATCACCGCCGGGAAGCCCGGCTGTGGCTGTCCAAGGACCATGATTGTTGCCAAGCCGCGGCGCAATTTTTGCCAGTGCCGCCTCGGCAAGCTTCCGATAGGTGGTGATCTTGCCGCCGAAGATGTTCAGAAGCGGCGCGCCGCCGCCGTCATCCACCTTCAGAACATAGTCACGTGTCGCCGCCGTGGCCGAGCTTGCGCCGTCATCATAAAGCGGGCGAACGCCGGAATATCGCCAGACAATATCCTCGCGCGTCAGCGGTGTGGCGAAATATTGCGAGGCGAAATCGAGAAGGTAGTCGGCCTCCTCATCGGTGCATGCCGGCGGCGTGGCGGCATCGGGGTGATCCTTGTCGGTTGTGCCGATCAGCGTGAACCGCCCCTCATAGGGGATGGCGAAGATGATCCTGCCGTCACGCCCCTGCAGGAAATAGCTCCGGTCATGGTCGAACAGCCTGCGGGTGACGATATGGCTACCGCGGACAAGCCTGACCCGATCGGCGGAGTTGGCGCCGACAACGCCTTCGATGATGCTGCCGGCCCAGGGGCCGCCGGCATTGACCAGCATCCGCGCGCGAACATGCCATTCCCGCGATCCCGGATCCCTTGAGCTGTCGGACAGGGTGATCAGCCAGGCTCCGTCCTGGCGTCGCGCGCTGACGACCCTTGTGCGCGGCATGATCACCGCCCCGTGGTTTGCCGCGTCGCGCGCGTTCAGTATGACAAGGCGCGAATCCTCGATCCAGCAGTCGGAATATTCATATCCCTTGCGGAATTCCGGTTTCAGCGGCGCGCCGGCCGGGTCACGCCGCAGGTCAACCGACCTTGTGCCGGCAAGGATGTCACGCCCGCCAAGATGGTCATAGAGAAACAGTCCGGTCCGGATCAGCCATGCCGGCCGCCGGCCCTTCAGCCAGGGCATAAGGACCGCCATAAGGCGCGATACCGGCGTGCCGCTTTCGAAGCGCATGTGCCGGCTGTAGGGAAGGACGAAGCGCATCGGCCAGGAGATGTGCGGCATCGCCCGCAACAGCACCTCGCGTTCGACAAGCGCCTCGCGGACCAGCCTGAATTCCAGAAATTCGAGATAGCGCAGCCCGCCATGGAACAGCTTGGTCGAGGCTGAGGAGGTGGCCGCGCCAAGATCGCCCATTTCGGCGAGTCCGACGCTGATGCCGCGTCCGGCCGCATCGCGGGCGATGCCGCAGCCATTCACCCCGCCGCCGATGACAAACAGGTCGAATTCGGTGATGTCGCCTGATGCCGCCATTTACGTCATGTCCCGGGTCACGATGATCTCTGTCCGGCCCCTTTTGGCGGCCTGTCGGAAACGGTCCGGGGGGGCGATGTCGGTCACCATATGGTCTATCTCGGATATGTCGGCGATCCTGACCGGCGCGCCCACAGCAAATTTCGAATGATCCGTGACCAGGATTTTGCGCCGTGAATTGCGCAGGATCGCGCGTGCGACCGATACCTCGCGGGCATCGAAATCCAGAATCGTCCCGTCCTCGTCAAGCGATGAACAGCCGATGACGGCGTAATCGACCTTGTAGCGCGAAATGAAGTCCACCGCGTCCTCGCCAACAACGGCCCCGTCGCTCTGCCTGATGCGCCCGCCCACAAGGACAAGCTCGTTCCGGCTTGTTTCGGACATCTGGGTGATGATGTTGATGTTGTTGGAGACCACCATCAGATCCCGATGATGGCGCAGTGCCTGCGCCACCTGCTCGGTGGTTGTCCCTATATTGAGCATCACCGAGCTCCCGTCCGGGATCAGGGCCGCTGCGGACTGGCCAATATCCTGTTTTTCGGCGTGGCGGTGCTGCCGGCGCTCCGCATAGTCGCGTGTCGTGACGGCGTCCAGCTTGCGGGCGCCACCATGTGTGCGTCTCACAAGGCCCTGCGCGTCAAGAACCCGAAGGTCCTGCCGGATGGTCTGCGTTGTGACGTCGAATGCCCTGGCAAGTCCCTCGACCTCGATGCTGCCGGTTTCCCGGACAAGCCTCAGTATCTCGTCATGGCGCTTTAGTACCGACATGATGGTCCCGGGAATGATGGCGCGTTGGTCGCCATCTGATAGCAGGCTGGTCGGTCAGGGAAAAGTCAAAAATTTCATTTATGCTTCATATGAAAGAAAAACCAAATTTTTTGAGGTGCTGGAGAAGCCGTTCAGAACGAGGTAATGACGGCAACGCCTGTTCCCGGGAAGCTGTCCATCCGCGTCAGCAGTTCCGCCCCCTCCTCAAGGCTCAATTCGGAACCGATCAGTGACGCCGGCGCCACTACCCCGGACCGGATCATGTTGAAGATGGAGGGGAAGTTCTTCGGTGACATGCCGCGCGACCCGCGAATGTCGATTTCCCTGGCAACGACGATGCCCATCGGTATCGGCGGGTGCTCGTGCCTGTCCTTCATCAGTCCAACCTGGACATGGCGCCCCAAAGGCCTCAGGCAGAGAATGGAATTCTGGCATGTCACGGTGCTGCCGAGCGCATCCATCGAGGCGTGAGCGCCGCCCCTGGTCAGTTCGATGATCTCTTTTGACGGATTCTGTGATCGTGCCGCGTTGACAGTCGCAACCGCCCCGAGATCCGAAGCCTTCGTCAGAGTTGCATCATCAATATCGACAGCGACAACATTCACGCCCATGGCAGCCGCGATCATCACGGCAGACAGCCCCACACCGCCGCAACCATGGACCGCAAGCCAGTCTCCCGGCCGGACCGCCGCCTGTTCCACGACACCCCTGAACGCCGTTATGAAGCGGCATCCGAGGCTTGCCGCCTCGGCATATCCGACCTCATCGGGAAGCCTGACAACATTGAGGTTCGCGCGCGGCAGGGCGATCAATTCCGCGAAGCTGCCATGGAAATCGGTGCTTGGCTGTATCTGGTCACTGCAGCTCTGGTGGTTGCCCTCCAGGCAGATATGACAGTGTCCGCAGGCAAGGCCGAAGGGAACAGTGACCCTGTCACCGGGCCGCAGCCCCGTCACATCCGGCCCGACCTCGACCACATCACCTGCCATTTCATGGCCCGGGATCAAAGGCAGCGAGACCTGGTCGCGATAGTGTCCCATCCATGTGTGCCAGTCGCTGCGGCAGACCCCTGTTGCCCGGACTTCCATGATGATTCCGTCGCTCGGCAAGGCAGGGTCGGCGACGGTCGTGATTTCCAGCGGCTGCTGATATTCGGTGATTAACGCGGCGCGCATGGTGTCCCCCCTGGCATCTGCGTCGACCGTGGCCTTTCAGCCATCGGCGCCCTGGTCTTCCGGAAGACCGAAATACCTGTACTGGTCCGTGGCGATATCCCCGTCCCAGACGTAAATCGACATGAAGGCGTCATCCTGTGTGCGGGTGGCGTGCGGCATCATCGACGGGTGATAGGACCGCTGGCCGGCGAACCGTTGCTGATAAGGGGCGTCCGCCAGCTTCCAGAACGCGCTCCCGGCCAGCATGATGTAGGTTTCTTCGGCGGGATGCGTGCGAAGTCCATATTCGCAATGCGGCAGCATGCCGTACAGCCCGATGCGAACGCGCGAGGAGGCGACAAGCCCCGTTGGTCCAAGAAGTTCGAAATGCGCCTTGAAATGACTGTGCTCCTGATAGAGCGGATCCGGGGAGGTCTGTGGCGGTGCCCAGTGAAAGGGCAACTCGCGAATCAGATCACAGACGGGATGGGCGCTGTCCCGGCCCATAACCTCGAGAAAGGGGGCTCGCAACGGGGGTGGTGAGGTGGCGGGAGCCGGCGGCGGGTCCATCCCATGCATGGCCCGGCGCAGTTCCTCCTTCGCATGACGTTCAATCGGGTAGTCTTCGGACAGCAGGTCACACAAACCTTCGAACAGTGCTGCGAGTGTCATGGCTCAAACCCGGGTTGCTTCAACCACTTCGAAATAGGCACGGCAATCCATCGAGCATGGCCGGAGGATCCTGACAACGTCAAAGATTAACTGCTCATCCTGAGATTTTTGATTGCGTCCCCGGTGCGACGATGGCGGGTCGGGGCTGGTATTCGGGCTGCCCCGGGATGGTGGAGCAACCGGGAATCGAGGGATCACAGCGGCCCGGCCTGTTCGCATCATCGCCTGCGCACGCAGGGGTCCCAGCTAGACAAGCCGCCCTCGAGCCTCCACCGGCAAGATGTCTACGATTCTGTTGTTCCGGACCGCGACCAGCTGATCGAACATGTTGACGGCGACACATACATGATTTGGCACAACCCGAAGAATGTCTCCTATCTCGGGTCGCCTGTCACATTCAGCCAGGTCAAGGAAGCCGTGTTCTTCGGCCATCCTGTGGATCCGCGCTTCAGGATGCTCCAGTATAAGGCCGAATCCGTCCAGCCCGCCTGTATCCGAGGTGAATGTCTTGGAACCCGCATCGAGAATGCCTCTTGTATCTCCGGCGCGGCTGACCACGCTCGTGAAAATCTTCAATGCGCAGTCTTCAATGCGCGCCATGCCAGCTGCCATCATCATCCGGTCATTGAAGATCGATGTGCCTGACCGGTGTTCGGTCGCGCCATCAAGGCGGCCCAAATTCCTGAGATTGGGTGTGCCACCAGTCGAGATGATGTCCGGGACGAGGTTCAGGCTGGCCAGACCCTGTTTGGCACTGTCCAGAAACGCCTGTGTGGCCGGCCACCCGTCCAACGGCGGATAAAACATGAGGCCGCCAAATTCCAGCCAAGGCTCATCCCGAACAATTCTTGCCAGCGCGATGGCCTCATCCGGGGTCTCGACGCCGGCGCGCTTCTGGCCTGTGTCACATTCGACCAGGACGCGAACCGGACGTCCTGCAGATCGACCAGCTTCGGCGTAGGCAGCCAGGGATACAGGGTTGTCAGCGCAGACTTTCAGGGAAATGCGGTGTTGCAATGCCGCCAGTCTTCCCGACCTTGCAGCCCCGATGATGTTGGTTGCGATCAGGATGTCGTCTATGCCGGCGTCCGCCATCACCTCCGCTTCGCCGAGCTTTTGACAGGTGATCCCGATAGCGCCCGTCTCGATCTGGCGTCCTGCCAGAAAGGGTGACTTATGGGTTTTGATATGCGGCCTGTTGGCAAGGCCGGCATCGTCACACACAGACTGAAGACGGGTGATGTTTCTGTCGACAACATCCAGATCCACAACGGCGCACGGCGTGCCGAACCGTTCGATGATGTCTTTTTTCAATGAAGCAGCCGGTGTCATCATCTGTTCCGCATAAAAAGCCGAGCGCCCCAATCGAGACTGATGAACGCCCGGCAGCCCAGCCACGTCAGGGATACGCCCCGCTTGCGAGGATCCATGATGTGGTGGTTTCAATCCTTGGCAAGTGCGATGGTTACCAACTTCACTGTGTAGCCGTACAGGATGGTAAGCATGGCGACTGCCAAAGCCGGACCCATCTTCTCTATATCACCCCACACCATGAATCTGTTGCCGGTGATGGCGATCAATCCGATCAGAGTTCCCAACCAGCCGAAATAGACAGCGCCCTGTCCAAAGTTCGCCATGTGGTTCTTGGGGTCATTTTTCATGACCAGGAACCCTGCCGCTCCCCCTACAACAAACAAGGCTGAATTGATGTCCAGGTAGAGATGAGGTCCAATTTGCAAGAATGCCCCAAGCATGATTGCGAAACATATTCCAATACCCAGTATCTTCATCACATTCCTCCTTGGTTTTTCCTGACCGGCAATCGTGTCATCCATTTCCCGGTTTGTAAAACCATATGCCTTTTACCCTGGCGCTCGCCAATGGTCCGCTTCAGCCATTTGTTGAGTGCAGCGCGAGCGGGAACAGCCTTGCGGCGTGCCGTTCTCAGGGCGGCGTTCAACGAATTGGTTATGAGACTGAACGAGATGCGTGAGGGCGCATAATGCTGTCTCGCATCATAAGGCACTCGCATGGCATAATGGCGGATGGCATTTCGCCTGGACACATAGAGCGCTGCATCCTTGCACACCGCTCTGTACATCACCTGCCTCCTGTCGTTGCCAGCATAGAGACTGCGAGCATTTAATGGGGCATTAGATGTATCGAAGTATCTGATGTCCTGACGCGGAATACCTTCAGCAAAGTCCGGAGGCTTATTTCCACAGCGCACTAGGTTATCGATGCAAACTATTCACGAGCCAAGAGGAAAACAAATTCCTGCGCCGCCAGAGGGGAAATTTGCGCCTCAAACTGCCAAATGGACTTTGGATTGCTAAAATTAATCTCCGTGTCCGACACGCCGCGAGAGTTTCGACCCTCCAAATATTTCACGGCAAAGCCAGTTGCAGAAAAAATTTCGACAAGCTCCACCAGAGAATATTCTCTGACATGCCCCATATGCCCAAGGCCCCGCAATTTACCCCATTCTTTGACTGGAGGCGGCCCACTCCTATTTTCGAGCAGCCTTTCCATTAAAACGGGTTTGTAAAAGAAGTTAGGGGTAGTGAGTAACAGTAAAGAATTTGGTGACATTCCAGAGGAAATGCGGGACATGGTCGCCAACAAATCCTGTCGTAAATGTTCAAACACTTCACACATCAAGATCAAGTCAAAGCCCGCCAATTCAAATTTTTCAAACTGACTGCTCTCTACGTCCAAAGATTGAACATTGATACCCATTTCCTTGATCTGCTTCTCATGTCGGGACGCGTCCAAATCTATTGTTGTGGTCTCGAAACGTTGCGCTGATAGTGCTGCCTCCAGCAGATAAGGGGCGCCTCCGATGTTCAGTATGTTTTTCCCGCCACTAAACTTGGCCACCATTTCAGCGTCATCGAAGATCCGATATTTATGTGTCTCCATGTAGGAACAAGCCCAATCATCGTCTTTGAACATCACTAATTGATCGTCCAATATCTTCTGACACTCTTCACTCAAAGACATTCGCAAATTTTTTGGTGCTTTATTCATGCATGCCTCGTCTTCTGCTCGAGCTGGGTCCTTGAACGTGTGTGGCCTTTCTGACAAATGTCACTAGCAAGTAATGTGCCAACAGAAGTCATATCAACCTCAAAGCCCTTTTGAACGAGGCTTGACGTCTCCTATCTCCTAAATGGGGCTATCCAAGTCTCCATAACTTCTTGCAACAACATTGACCACGCCATCTTCAAGCGCTGCGGCCATCCATCTGAATCCTTCGACACATCCAGCCTTGCGGCGTGCCGTTCTCAGGGCGGCGTTCAACGAATTGGTTATGAGACTGAACGAGATGCGTGACGACGCATGATGCTGTCTCGCATCAAGCGGCACCCGCATGGCATAATGGCGGATGGCATGTCGCCTGGACACCTACTGCGCTGCATCCTTGCACACCGCTCTGTACATCACAAATCCTCGCAAGCATTGCAATATGCCTACGAATCAATGTGTTAGACATGCTTTGTCACAGTAAATGGCGCACCCGAGAGGATTCGAACCTCTGACCTCTGCCTTCGGAGTGTGCCAGACAAAAATATTATTTAATTAGAACAATATGTTAATTGAATTAAATATAGAAGTAGTAAATTTGTAGTAAACTATGCTGCCCATTTTTCAGAGAAAGCTTCAGCCTGTTGCAGCACAGTTTGAATGGCTTCTGGCTGTAGGTCAGGTGGATATCCGTATTTCTTCAGAATGCGTTTTACTGCCACACGAATTTTAGCCCGTGCCATGTCACTGTGATGCCAGTCAATCGTTGCGTTGGAGCGAACTGACTGCAGCAGCTCATGTGCAATAAGCTTTAGTTTTTCATCGCCCATTACGTCCACAGCACTATCGTTCTCTGACAGTGCTTCGTAGAAGGCTACTTCATCT
>JBMHCH010000041.1:0-23451 GCA_049890015.1 Puniceispirillaceae bacterium (SeqCode) | reverse complement strand
CTTCCCTGTGCATGACCCGCGCTATGTGCTGGTGGTGATGGTGGACGAGCCGAAGCCGCAGACCTTCTCGCACGGCTATGCCACGGGCGGCTGGGTCGCGGCGCCGGCCGCGCGGCGCATCATCGAACATGCGGCACCGCTTCTGGGGATTCACCCTGTTGACGAAAATTCGCCTGAAATCCGCCGGAAACTGCATATGGAATTCAAGATCGGCAAAGAGGAGAAGACCCTTGCATCTTTCTGATCTTGTTCCATCCGCCAAGAGCGCCCACGCCGCCGCTGCCGGCATTGGCAGCCTCGACATCAGCGGCATCAGCAGTGATTCGCGAAAGGTTGCGGACGGCCATCTGTTTGTTGCCATAAAGGGCAGCAGCAGCGACGGAAGACACTATGCCGCCAGTGCCGTCGAGGCCGGCGCCGTCGCCATCCTCACCGACATGCGCGATCTCGACGACACACTTGCCGGCATCGCCGCTGCCGGGACGCCGGTGCTGACCTGCGAGGATCCGCGGCGCGAACTGGCCCATGCCGCGGCGCGGCTCTGGCGGCGCCAGCCCGGCATCGTCGCGGCTGTCACCGGCACCAACGGCAAGACCTCGACAACGGAATTTCTGCGCCAGATCTGGTCGCGCGCCACCTGGGACGCCGCCTCCATCGGCACTCTCGGCCTTCAGGGGGCCGATCCGCGCAAGATGCAGGGCAGCATGCTTGGCCTGCCGGCATTGACGACACCGGATGCTGTCAGCCTTCATGCCGCGCTGCAGCCGCTGACAGCCGCCGGCGTGACACATCTCGCGCTTGAAGCCAGCAGCCACGGGCTGGCGCAGCACCGTCTTGACGGTCTGAACATCCATGTTGCGGCCTTTACCAATCTCAGCCGGGACCATCTGGACCACCATGCCGATATGGAGGCCTATTTCGCGGCCAAAGCCCGCCTGTTCACCGAACTGCTGATGCCTGGCGGGACCGCGGTGATCAATATCGACGATCCCTACGGCGCACGGCTTGCCGAAATGATCCGCGGCGACGGTCCGCGCCAGCATGTGTTGCTGACTGTCGGCGCCGACCAGGCAGCCGATTTCCGCGTTACCCATGTCACGCCCATGGAATTCGGAATGGAGATCGGTGTCGCGCACGCCGATGCCAGCCTTCGCATTCCGGTTGCGCTTGCCGGCGCCTTTCAGGCAATGAACGCTGTCACAGCAGCTGTCATGGCGCATGCCAGCGGCCTTGCCATTCACGACTCCCTGTTCACCCTTCCCTATGTCACGGGCGCCGAAGGCCGGATGCAGCTTGTTACCGGCCATCCTTCGGGAGCCCGGGTGATTGTCGATTACGCCCACACGCCGGATGCGCTGCGGGCGGCACTCACCGCGCTTCGCCCGGAGGCCAGGGGCCGGCTCGCGGTGCTGTTCGGCGCCGGCGGCGAGCGCGACCCCGGAAAACGTCCGATGATGGGCAAGGTCGCAGGGGAAAAGGCCGATATCGTCTATGTGACTGACGACAATCCGCGTTCCGAGGCCCCCGGTGCCATCCGCAAGGCAATCCTCGAGGGCTGCCCGGGCGCCATCGAGATTGCCGACCGCGGCGCCGCAATCACAGAGGCCCTTGGCGCGCTGTCCGCGGATGATGTTCTGCTGATCGCCGGCAAGGGGCACGAGAATTTCCAGCTCGTTGGCGATGAAACCCTTCCCTTCAGCGACTCCAGCGTGGCCCGAAACGCCATCACGGAACTTGTGACAGGCGGCGAAAAGCCATGATCGCGGCTCCTCGCATGTCACTGGATGCCGCCACGCTCGCTTCCCGATGCGGCGGCGGCTGGAGCGGCGATCCCGGCGCCATCATCGCCGGTTCGGTCGAGATCGACAGCCGCGCATGCACCGAAGGCAGCCTGTTTGTCGCGCTCGCCGGGCAGAATACTGACGGCCATGACCATCTCGAGGCGGCAGCTGAAAATGGCGCGGTAGCCGCTCTGGTCGAGCGCCAGATAACGCCCGCGCCACTGCCCCTCCTGCGGGTCAGCGATGTGCAGCAGGCACTGAACGGCCTAGGTGCCGCTGGCCGCGACGCCCATGAAGCGGCCGGTGGCAGGCTTGTCGGGATCACCGGGTCGGTCGGCAAGACCGGAAGCAAGGAAATGATGGCGCATCTTCTCCGCGCCTCCGGCGGCTGCCATGCCAGCCGCGCCAGCTTCAACAATCATCTTGGCGTGCCGCTGACACTGGCGGCGCTTCCCGCCGCGCCGGTGCCTGCGGTCCAGGAAATCGGGATGAACGCGCCTGGCGAGATCAGCGTTCTCAGCGGCCTTGCCAGACCGGACGTCGCCATCATCACCCGCATCGCAGACAGTCACGCCGGCTTCTTCGACAGCCTCGAGGCGATCGCCGCCGCAAAGGCGGAGATCTTCGAAGGTCTTGCGCCCGGCGGCATCGCCATCCTGAACCGCGACGATGCGTTCTTCGGGATGCTGGCAGGACGGGCCGAAGCTGCCGGCGCGGGCCGCATCGTAACATTCGGAACAGATGACGGGGCTGAATTCCAGCTTCTTGAAACCCGCCGCGCCGATCATGGGATGACCGTCACCGCGCTGATCCAGGGCACGCCTCTCACCTTCACGCTCGGCATGCGCGGCGCGCACTGGGCGATGAACGCCATGGCGGTGTTGGCCGCCTTGTCGATGCTTGGTCTGGACGTCGGGAAGACAGCTGATCATATGCGTGATTTCAATGACTTGCCGGGTCGGGGTGCTATCAGCCACGGCCGCTTCGCCGGACGGGAAATCACCCTTGTCGATGACAGCTACAATGCCGGGCCAGCATCAATGAGAGCCGCCTTCGCCAGCCTTGCGGAGACCCCGCCGCAGGTGATGGTGCTCTCGGACATGCTGGAGCTTGGCGCGGGAAGTGCCGCCGCGCACGCCGCCCTGGCACCTCAGATTACCGCATTGCGACCACGTCTTCTTGTGACGATCGGCAGCGAAATGTCGCGAATGGCCGGCACCCTTGCCTGCGCCAGCCGGCATGCCGCCGGCAGCGCCGCCGAGGCCCTGGAAGCGCTTCGCGACCACGTCCGGGACGGTGACACCGTGTTCATCAAGGGATCCAACGGATCGGGTGCCTGGCGCGTCGCCGCAGAGCTGGCAAAGGCGATGCAGGCTGCTGCCTCATCCGACGGATTTTCAGGGGAGACTACCCATGCTGCCTGATCTGCTTGTCCCTCTATCCGGCGAATATCAGGTCTTCAACCTGTTCCGCTACATCACCTTCCGGACAGGCGGGGCCACCATTACGGCTCTTGTCATCAGCCTGATGTTCGGCCCGGCCCTGATCCGCTGGCTGAAGACGAATCAGGCAGAAGGCCAGCCGATCCGCGCCGACGGCCCCGAATCACATCTTGTCACCAAGGTCGGCACACCGACCATGGGCGGGCTTCTGATCCTCGGGGCATTTGCCTTGTCGACATTGCTGTGGATGCCGCTGTCCAACCCCTATCTCTGGCCGGTCCTGCTGGTGGCGCTGAGCTTCGGCGCGGTCGGCTCGATCGATGACTGGATGAAACTCAGACGGCGGTCGCATCATGGCATGTCGGGGCGGATGAAGCTGGTTCTGCAGCTTGGCGTGGCCTTCCTTGCCAGTCTTGTGCTGATCGAATTGTCGCCTGACCAGCTTCGCTACGGAGTCGCGGTTCCTTTCTTCAAGGATACGATGATCTCGCTTGGCCTTCTGTATGTGCCTTTCGCCATGCTGGTGATCGTCGGCGCCTCCAACGCCGTCAACCTTACCGACGGGCTCGACGGGCTGGCCATTGTTCCGGTGATGATCGTTGCCGCCTGCTTCGGGCTGATCGCCTATCTGGCAGGCAACGTCAATTTCGCCACCTACCTCCAGATCAACTATGTCCCGGGCACAGGCGACCTTGCGGTGATGTGTGGCGCGCTGCTTGGCGCGGGTCTCGGGTTCCTGTGGTTCAACGCGCCGCCGGCAAAGGTGTTCATGGGCGATACCGGCTCGCTTGCGCTTGGCGGCGCGCTTGGCGCGATGTCGGTGGCCACGCGCCACGAGCTTGTGCTGGCGATCACCGGCGGCCTGTTCGTCGTCGAGACATTGTCCGTTGTCCTGCAGGTCGCGTCCTTCAAGCTGACCGGCAAGCGCATTTTCCTGATGGCACCGCTTCACCATCATTTCGAACGCAAGGGCTGGGCCGAGTCCACCATCGTCATCCGCTTCTGGATCATCACGGTGGTGCTGGCGCTTGCCGGCCTGTCGTCGCTGAAGCTGCGATAGGGGTCACCATGCTTGTTCCGCATAACATGTCAGGCAAGACGGTCGGGATCCTCGGTCTCGGCCTGTCCGGCATGGCGGCGGCGCGGGCTCTTGTCGCTGGCGGCGCGGATGTCTGGCTGCATGATGACAACATCTCGCCCGACACGATGCCCAGGGGCGCGACACTCTGTGACTGGCGGGACTGGCCGTGGGAGTCGCTGGCCGCGATGGTCATCAGCCCCGGCATTCCGCATCACCATCCACACCCCCATGATGCCGCCGCCCGCGCCGAAGAGGCCGGTGTCGAGGTGATCAGCGAGATCGAAATCGCGATGCGCGCCGCGCCCGCCGCCCGCATCGTCGCCGTGACCGGCACCAACGGTAAATCAACAACCACCGCGCTGATTGGACATTGCCTTCGCCATGCCGGGGTGCCGGTGACCGTCGGCGGCAATATCGGCGATCCCGCCTGCGATCTGGAGGATCCGGGCAAGGACGGCGTGATTGTGCTGGAGCTGTCCTCCTATCAGCTCGAGACCACCCCGTCGCTTCGTGCCGATGTCGCCATCCTGCTGAATATCACGCCGGACCATCTTGGCCGGCACGGGGGCATGGATGGCTATGTCGCGGCGAAGGGGCGTATCATGGACGCCGCCGGCACAACCGGCATCGTGATCACCGGCAGCGATGACGCGCATGTTCAGGGACTTGCGGCGGCGCATGTCGCGGCCGGAGGATTCGTCACCCTTGCGAAGGCCTGTGACGCGCCCGAAGGCGTGTCGCGCGCGCCGTCACTCGCCGGGGGGCACAATGCGGTCAACGCCGCTGTCGCGGCGGCCTGTCTGCGCCATCTTGGAATGACCAAGGCCGCGACAAGCAACAGCATGGCCGGATTCCCGGGTCTTGCCCATCGGCTGCAGCCGGTGGCGCAGTGCCGGGGCATTACCTTTGTCAATGACTCCAAGGCCACCAACGGCGTCGCTGCCGCAAAGGCGCTTGCCGCATTCGACAACATCTACTGGATTGCCGGCGGAGAGGCGAAAGAGGACGGCCTTGGCGAGGCGGCAACGGCCACCGGCTCGGTCACACATGCCTATCTCATCGGACGCGCGGCAGACGATTTCGCCGCCGAGCTGGGCGACGATGTGCCAACCACCCTGTCCGGCGACCTGGAGAGCGCCACAGTAACTGCCTTCGCCGATGCCAGCGCGGCACGCCGGGCAGCTACCATCCTGTTGTCACCGGCCGCCGCCTCTTTCGACCAGTTTGCCAGCTTCGTCGCCCGCGGCGAGGCCTTCACCGCCATCGCTCACCGTCTGGCGGCCCGCGAGGAAATGACAGGCGGCAGCAGCGGAGGCGCGCATGCTTGATCGTACCGATCGTTCGCTTGTCGGCGTCTGGTGGTGGACCATCGACCGCTGGCTTCTGGCCAGCGCGCTGCTTCTCATGGTTGTCGGCGCGCTTCTGGTGATGGCAGCCGGACCAGCTGTCGCCAATCTCATCAATCTGCCGTCACAGCATTTCGGGATGCGCCAGGGGATGTATCTGATCCCCGCTGTTGGCGTCATGCTGGTGGTCTCGCTGCTGGAGCCGCGCCCGATCAGGGCGCTGGCGCTTCTCGGGCTGGCAGGAACGATCGGGCTGATGGTCATGGCGATCGTGGCGGGAAGCGAGATCAAGGGCGCGACGCGCTGGATCAGCATTGCCGGCGTCAATCTGCAGCCCTCGGAATTCGCCAAGCCGCTGTTCGCCGTTGTCTCGGCCTGGCTTCTGACATTGTGGCGCGAGGGGCAGGACTTTCCGGGATGGATATATTCCGGCGCGCTGATGCTCGTGATCGTCGGCATCCTTGTGCTGCAGCCGGATATCGGGATGACGCTGATGATTGTCCTGACCTGGGGTTTCCAGATGTTTCTGGCCGGCATGCCGATGCTGCTGGTGATCTTCATCGTGGCGCTGGCGCCGCTCGGGCTGATCGCCGCCTATTTCACGCTGGACCATGTCGAAAAGCGCATCAACCAGTTCTGGGAAGGGGGCGCCTGGCAGGTGGAGAAGGCGCGCGAATCCTTTGCCAATGGCGGGCTGTTCGGGGTGGGTCCCGGAGACGGCACGGTGAAACTTCACCTTCCCGACGCGCATTCCGATTTCATCTTTGCTGTTGCCGGCGAGGAGTTCGGCGCGCTGGCCTGCCTGACCCTGCTGGCGCTCTATGCTTTCGTCGTGCTTCGCGGCTTTTCCCGCGCGCTGTCGGATGAAGGCCTGTTCTGCCTTATCGCAAGCTCCAGCCTGCTTCTTCAGTTCGGCGCACAGGCCAGCATCCACATGGCCTCCTCGGTCAACCTCATCCCGACAAAGGGCATGACACTGCCACTGGTCAGCTATGGCGGATCCTCGCTTGTCGCCAGCGGATTGACCATGGGGCTGATCCTGGCGCTGACACGGCGGCGCGCGCCCTACGCCCTTCCCGGACAGCGCCGGCTGCAGGAGGCATCGACATGACCCCCTCCTCGCGCCCGCTGATCGCCCTTGCCGCCGGCGGCACCGGCGGACACGTCTTTCCGGCGCTTGCCGTCGCCGAGGCGCTGCGGACCCGCGGTGTCGATACGATGCTGCTGACCGACCGGCGCGGCGCCCGGCTGATGGGCGCCGCCCCGCATCGCGTTCTTCCCGCCGCCTCGCCGTTCCAGCGGGGCATGCTGCGCCGCGGCCGGGCGATGGTCCAGCTTGCCGCGGGGCTGGCGATGACAGTAACCATGATGCTTCGCCGCCGGCCGGCAGCTGTGGTCGGATTTGGCGGTTATCCGTCCTTCGCCCCTCTGCTCGGCGCGCGGCTGACAGGCGTGCCGGCGATGCTGCATGAGCAGAATGCCTATCTCGGGCGGGCCAATCACATGCTGGCGCGATGGTGTGGCCATCTCGCGCTGAGCTGGCCCGGCACGCGCAATCTTCCCGAACGTGTCACGAGCTTCGTCTCCGGGATGCCGGTTCGCAGTTCCTTCTTCGCCGCCACGCCAGGCAACACAGGCAGCGGCGACAGGCTGTGCCTGACCATCATCGGCGGGTCCCTCGGCGCCGCCATCTTTGCCGATCTGGTGCCGGATGCCGTATCCCGGCTTGACGACCATCTGCGACGCCGTCTCCGCATTGTCCAGCAATGCCGCGCCGAGCAGCATGACGGCCTTGCAGCCCGCTATCAGGACATTGGCGTCGACGCCGAAATCCGCCCGTTCTTCGATGACATGCCGGCACGCCTTGCCGCAAGCCATCTTGTCATCAGCCGCGCCGGCGCCTCGAGCGTCGCCGAGCTGGCCGCCGCCGGACGCGCCGCGATCCTGATCCCCTTTGCCGGCGCCATGGATGATCACCAGACAGCGAACGCCCGCCAGCTGGACTCAGCGGGAGGCGGCAGATGTCTTGCCGAGAGCGGGCTTGACGCCGCCGGGCTTGCCACTGTGCTGGCCGAGATGCTGACAGACCCGAAGCGGTTGAGCGAGATGGGAACGCAAGGGCGAGGGCTTGCCGCGCCGGATGCCGCTGATGACATCGCCGCCTACGCGCTGCGGCTCGCCGGCGGCACCATCAACAAGACAGACAAGGCGGGGAGCCGGATATGAGTGAACTTCCCCTGTCCATAGGAACCCTGCATTTCACCGGCATCGGCGGTATCGGCATGAGCGGCATCGCCGAAATCCTGTTCGAGCTTGGATATCAGGTCCAGGGAAGCGACAGCGCCGAGAACGCCAATGTCCGCCGACTCCGCGACAAGGGCATCAGGGTGATCTGCGGGCAGGCCGCCGAAAATGTCGAGGATGCCGCGATCGTGGTGATCTCCACCGCGATCAGGCCCGACAACCCCGAGGTGATGGCGGCGCGCGAACGCTTCATTCCGATTGTCCACCGCGCCGAGATGCTTGGCGAGCTGATGCGGCTGCGCTGGCCGGTTGCGGTTGCCGGAACGCATGGCAAGACAACAACCACGTCACTTGTCGCCACGCTTCTCGACGGGGCCGGGGTCGATCCGACCGTGATCAATGGCGGCATCATCACCGGGTGGGGAAGCAATGCGCGCCTCGGGCACGGCAAGTGGATGGTTGTCGAGGCCGATGAAAGCGACGGATCCTTCGCCAAGCTGAAGCCGACCGTCGCCGTCGTGACGAATATCGATCCGGAGCATCTGGACCATCACGGCACCTACGAGGCGCTGGAACAGGCCTTTCTGAACTTTGTCGCGGCAATCCCTTTTTACGGATTTGCCACCCTGTGCATCGACCATCCGTCGGTGCAGCGCCTTATGGCCGGCATCAAGGACCGCCGGATCATCACCTACGGCATGGCGGCGAATGCCGATGTGCGCGCTGTCAATCTGCGCCATGACGGGCCGGCGATGGTGTTCGACGTGGTGCTGTCGGAACGCACTGCCGGCGGATACGAGATGATGCGAGGCGTCCGCTTCCCGATGCTTGGCGAGCACAATGTGCAGAACTGCCTTGCCGCGATCGCGGTGGCGCTGGAGATGGGAGTCGTTCCCGACCGCATCGCATCCTCTCTCGACGGGTTTGGCGGTGTTGGACGCCGGTTCGAGACAAAGGGGGTGAGTGGCGGCGTTACCGTGATCGATGATTACGGGCATCACCCTGTTGAAATCCGCGCCGCCCTCCAGGCGGGACGGATGCTGTGCGGCACCAACAAGCTGATCGCCGTCGTGCAGCCGCATCGCTACAGCCGCCTGTCGGACCTGTTCGACGAATTCTGCGCCTGTTTCAACGATGCTGACGAGGTGCTTGTCGCCGATGTCTACGCCGCGGGCGAAGACCCGATCCCCGGTGCCGGACGTGACGAGCTTGTCTCGGGGCTTCGCGATCACGGACATCGCGGCCCAGCCGCGCTGGACTCGCCGCAATCGCTTGCTGCCGAGATTCTGGCGCGCGCTGGCGAAGGCGACCTTGTGATGTGTCTCGGTGCCGGCGATATCACTGGCTGGGCGGCGCGCCTTCCGGCCGAATTGGACGCGCTTCGGGAGGGTGGCTCATGACCACGTCGTTGCTGAACAGACTGCCAGAGGTGCGCGGCGACTATGGCGAGGCTGTGCCCATGGCGCGCCATACATGGTTCGGCGTTGGTGGCCCGGCGGATGTGGTCTTCAGCCCGGCTGACACTGACGATCTTGGCGCCTTTCTTGCCGCCTGCCCGGCTGATATTCCGGTTCTGCCTGTTGGCGCGGGGTCGAACCTGCTGGTCCGTGACGGTGGCATTGCCGGTGTTGTGATCAGGCTTGGCGAGCATATGAAGTCGATCAGCCATGAAGGCGGGACCGTGACCGCGAGCGCAGGTGCGACCGACGCCGATGTTGCCCGCTATGCGGCGCGTCACGGCCTGACCGGGCTGGAATTCCTGATCGGCATTCCGGGAACCGTTGGCGGCGGGCTCAGGATGAATGCCGGCGCCTATGGTGGCGAGTTCAAGGATATCACCATCCGCGCCCACGGCTTTGACCGTCAGGGCATCCCGGTCAGCGCCACTCCGGTCGAGATGGGCATGGCCTACCGCCACACCGACGCGCCATCCAACTGGATCTTCACCCATGCCGAATTCCAGGTGAGCGCCGGCGACACCAGCGCGATCAAGGCCCGCATGAAAGAGATTGTCGGCAGCCGCGGCGATGCCCAGCCGCGCGGAGTCCGCACCGGCGGCAGCACTTTCGCCAACCCTCCCGGCGGCAAGGCCTGGCAGGAAATCGACGCCGCAGGATGCCGCGGAATGGCAATCGGTGGCGCTCAGGTCTCGGAAAAGCACTGCAATTTCCTGATCAATACCGGCGCGGCCTCGGCACATGATATCGAGATGCTTGGCGAGACCGTCCGGCAGAGGGTCAGTAATGGCGGCGGACCACAGCTTCGCTGGGAAATCCGCCGGGTGGGCATTCTCGCCAATGGCCAGACCGACCCGCAGCAGACCAGCCAGACAGGAGGGGCTTCGCATGACCGGTGAGCGCGTTGCCGTCCTGATGGGCGGATGGACCTCCGAGGCCCGGGTCAGCCGGGTCACAGCAAGCTTCTGCGGCCAGGCGGCGCGCAATGCCGGATGGGACGCTGTCGAGGTGGAGGTTGACCGCAACATCGCCGCCACCCTTGCCGAGATGAAGCCTTCGCGGGTCTTCAACGCGCTTCACGGCCAGGTCGGCGAGGACGGCAATATCCAGGGCCTGCTCAACATCATGAACATCCCCTACACCCATAGCGGGCTGGCGGCCTCGGCCAACGCCATGGACAAGATCCGGGCAAAACGCATGCTTGCCGAGGCCGGGATCGCGGTGCCGGCCAGTCTGCAGCTTGTCGAGGACAGCCATGTCTATCCGGCAGACTATACCGGCGCGCATGTCATCAAGCCGCGCAATGACGGCTCCAGCGTCGGTGTGGTGATAGTCGCGGAGGGCGAGGCCAGGCGCCCGGCCCGCAGCCAGTGGGACATCGACACCGATCTGATCGCCGAGCCCTACATCCCGGGCCGTGAACTGACAGTCTCGGTTCTGGACGGAACCGCGCTGTGCGTGACCGAAATCAAGACAAAGGTCGATTTCTACGATTTCGACGCGAAATACGCCCCCGGCGGGTCCGAGCATGTGATCCCGGCGGACATCCCGCAGGCGGTGACACTTCAGGCCTGCGACTGGGCAGAGCGCGCCTACCGTCATTTTGAATGCCGCGGCGTGATCCGCGCGGATTACCGGTGGGATGAAAGGGCCGGCCAGCTCTACATGCTGGAGATCAATACGGTTCCCGGAATGACCGCCACTTCGCTCGTGCCGGAGCAGGCCCGCTTTGTCGGCCTGTCTGGCGAGGAACTCGTCAATCATCTTCTGGAGACCGCACAATGCGACGACTGATGCCGTTCATGCGACCTGCCGCAGGGACAAGCCATCCGCTGCAGCGCGGCACCGAGACCGGCGCGGCGACCGGTGTGATGACGCCGGCCTCGCGGCGGCCAGCATGGCGCAGGATCCTGGCAGGTGCCCTTGTTCTTGGCGGGGTTGCCGGATGCATTGTTGGATATGTGGAACGCGACAGCCTGTCTGTCGCCATCATCAAGGCAAGCGCCGATGCCGGCCTCGAGTTGCAGACCATCGAGGTTCAGGGACGCGCCCATACTCCGAGAAACGTTCTGATGGCGGTCAGCGAACTGACTCTTGGACAGCCGATGCTGACCATTTCGCTCCCCGATCTTCATGACAGGCTCTCCACGATCGGCTGGGTCAAGGACATTGCCGTCGAGCGTCGCATGCCGTCGACCATCCGGGTCATTCTGACCGAGCGCGTGCCGATGGCGCTGTTGCAGACCGAAGCGGGACATCGTGTCATTGACCGGGATGGCGCCATCATCTCGGGCGCGGACCCTTCGGCCTTCGGGCATCTGACCGTGGTCGCCGGCAACAGCGCGGGCCCCAATGCGGCGCCGCTGCTGAATATTCTGCGGACCGAACCCGAGCTCTTCGCCGAAGTCTGGGCCGTGACATACCAGTCCGAGCGCCGCTGGGACGTCCATCTTCGCAATGGCATCCGCGTGCGGCTTCCCGAGACCGACCCACGCACGGCATGGTCCCGCCTTGCAATGATCGACCATAGCAAGCGCATCACGGACAGGGACCTTGCGGTGATAGATCTTCGCGTTCCCGACCAGATGATCGTCGAACCGAACATACCGGTTCGCGGCAGAGGGAGAGAAACATGAATCTTGGCCGCCGGCGCAACAGCCGCAAACCCTTCGCCATCCTCGACATCGGCAGCTCGAAAATCTGCTGCATGATCGGCGAGATCGACAAGCTCGGCACGCTCAACCTCCTTGGGCAGGGTACCCATGCATCAGCAGGGATGCGCGCCGGCGAAGTGACAGTGCTGTCTGAATTCAGCGATGCCATCGGCAACTGTGTCCAGAGCGCCGAACGTGCTGCCGGCCTTGATATCGCCTCCGTCAGTGTCGTGCTTCCCGGCGGCACGCCGCGCTCGGCCTTCGGTGCCCAGTCCATCACCCTGTCAGACAGCACCGTCAGCCGCCGCGACATACGCCGGCTTCTCGACCGCTGCGGGGCGCAGGATCCGGACCCGGCGCTTCAGCTCATGCAGCTTCACCCGCTTCATTACAGCCTTGACGAGATGCGTGGCATCGCCGACCCGACAGGCATGCGCGGGCGCACCCTTTCCGTGGATTATCTGACAGTCTGCGCCACCCGCACCAGCCTCGCCAACATCATCGAAGCGCTGGCAATGAACCATCTTGGCGCCGAAAGGTTCATCCATGCCGGATACGCTGCCGGGCTTGCCTGCCTTGGCGACGAGGAACGCGAACTTGGCAGCACTGTCATCGACCTGGGCGGCGGCACATCCTCTGCGGCGATCTTCATGGATGGCAAGCTGATCTATATCGACACGGTGCCGGTCGGCGGCCAGCACGTTTCGACCGATATTGCCCGCATCCTGTCAACGCCGCTCGCCGAAGCGGAACGGCTGAAAGCGGTACATGGCTCAATCACGCCGGTGGATGCCATGGCGACTGCCCCCTCGCCTGTCCGGCAGGCCGTCGAGCTAGGACGGTCGGACAACATCACCCTCCCCGGCTTCGGCGATGTGATCGAGGCTGGCGGCAAGACAATCGAGCGCAGCCTGCTGAGCGCCGTCATCAAGCCGCGGATTGAGGAAATCATTGAACTTCTGATGGACCGGATGCGCGCCGGGCGCATGGAATATGCCGCCGGCAACCGCTTTGTCCTGACCGGTGGTGGCAGCCAGATGACCGGCATAGCCGACTTCTGCGCCCAGCTTGCCGGTCGCAACGTCATTCTCGGCCGGCCGGCTGGTATCGGCAACCTTGCGGTCGAGGAAACAAGCCGGTCGAGCGCTGCCGCCATCGGCGCTCTCATCCATGTCAGCAGGCTGAGCGAGGATGACCCGGCAGAACGACAGACCAGAACCCTCCCGCATGGGCCAATGGAACGGCTCGGCGCCTGGTTCCGGGACAATCTGTGAGAAAGGAGCAGACCCATGCGACCTTGTTTGAGCGATATCCGAAATCCGAATTTTCAATGTCTTTTCAAAGGACCGATTTTCGTAGTCGGGGCGACCGGTCCTTCACAATCCCCGCATCCAACAGCTGCCAGGCCATGTGCTCTTCCGGCAAAGGCAGCCACATGGTCAACCACCGCAGAAGGGAGTCAAGCATGACCATCAATCTGTCCGTTCCTCAAACCATGCAGGAACTGCGTCCGCGCATCACCGTTGTCGGTGTTGGCGGTGCTGGCGGCAATGCCGTCAACAATATGATCAATGCCGACCTTGACGGGGTCGATTTCCTGGTGGCGAACACCGACGGTCAGGCGCTGGCGCATTCGCTTGCCAGCCGCAAGATCCAGCTTGGCACTGCGGTTACGCAGGGCCTTGGCGCCGGCTCCAAGCCGGATGTCGGACGCGCCGCCGCGGAAGAAAGCATCGAGGCCGTGATGAGCGAGCTTGCCGACTGCAACATGGTGTTCATCACCGCGGGAATGGGCGGCGGCACCGGCACAGGTGCGGCGCCGGTCATCGCCCGAGCGGCACGCGAACGCGGCATCCTCACTGTCGGCGTGGTCACCAAGCCCTTCGATTTCGAAGGACAGCGCCGCATGGGGCAGGCCGAGGCCGGGATCGAGGAAATGCAGTCCTATGTGGACACGCTGATCGTCATTCCGAACCAGAACCTGTTCCGTCTGGCGAACGAGCGCACCACCTTCGCCGACGCCTTCCACATGGCCGACACGGTTCTTCACCAGGGTGTTGCCGGGGTGACCGACCTGATGATCAAGCCCGGTCAGATCAATCTTGATTTCGCCGACATTCGCGCGGTGATGAGCGAGATGGGCAAGGCGATGATGGGAACCGGCGAGGCTTCCGGCGACGGCCGCGCGACACAGGCGGCGGAAGCAGCGATCAACAATCCGCTTCTGGATGACATTTCGATGCATGGCGCCCGTGCGGTTCTGATCAATGTCACCGGTGGCATGGACATGACCCTGTTCGAGGTCGATGAGGCCGCCAACCGCATCCGTCGCGAGATCGATGCCGACTCCGTGATCATCTTCGGCTCGACCTTTGATGAGAAGCTCGACGGGGTGATGCGTGTCTCCATCGTCGCCACCGGTATCGAGGCTGGCTCTGCAAGGCGGGAGACGCCTACCTTCATCCAGGCACCCACCACCAGACGCTCGACGGTGATCTCCGCGCCGACCGCTGTCACGCCGGCACCGGCGGCGACAGCGCCCGCCGCCGAGGCGCCCGCGGCCGAGCTTCCCGAAACGCCGCAAGCCCCGCAAGACGCGCTTGCCGCCGCTGGCAGGGGTGAACCGGCCCCTGCCGAGACCGAGACCCCTGCTGAAATCGAGGCCTCGGACGGAAGCGCCGCACCTGGCACCGACACCAGCGAGGTGAAGACAGAACCGTATGTTCCGGCCTTTGTCCCGACAAAGGCCTCACGGCTGGCTTTTCTGGCAACCGGCAGGCCGGCGCCACGGGAGCTTCCCCTCCCGCGCCGCAACGATCAGGTGGAGACAGATCAGGAAAACGGGCAGATGTCGCTGGAAGAGGCTATTGCCTCGGAACGCGCGACAGCGTTTGGCAGCGGCATGCCGGTCGATCCTGCTGGCACCAAAGCCCCTGAGGCAACGCCAGAGGCGACAGGTCCGGCTGATATTGCCGATGGCGTCACAGCCGAAGACAGCGGTGAGCCGACGGAACCTGTGATGGTGGCTGACAACGCCGCCGAGTTGACCGTGCGGAAACCCTTTGTGCCCGCCACTCCGGCCGAAATGCCGGAAGCTGAGTCGGTTCCGGAGGCCACACCGGCAGGCGGCAAGACAAGCCTGATCAACAAGATCTCCGGGCTGTGGACAAACAAGTCCGTCGAGGAAGAGGCGTCTGCGCGGCGTGAACCCGCTGTGGAAACGGCCGCCGAGGCCGAGGCTGCACCAGCGGCGCCTTCCATTCTGGATCTGCCGCGGGCCGACGCGATGAGCCGCATGCCTGACACGGCCAGCACGGCTGCCCTTGACAGTCAGACGGACGATCTGGAGATCCCTGCCTTTCTGCGCCGGCAGGCGAACTGACCGGCGATCCGCAACCATGCATCAAGGGCCCGGCACGTGCCGGGCCCTTTTTTCTTGGGACGAAGCTGATATGCCCTGCCTGACAGCGCTGTGAGGCCCGGCCTAAAGAGACAGCCGGCCCGCAGAGACAGCCGCCCGCAGAGACAGCCGCAAGGCAAAAAATTCACAAACACAGGATGATGGTTACAGTTGTTGTAACAACCGGTAACCAAATGTGATTTGATTGTGGCGGCCCTGTCCGTCTTAATGCACCCGTTGTGATGTGCCGAGAAGAACGGCTCGAAGTCCCGCAGAGGACGCGCAGCAGAACAGATGCACGCCGCCGGAGCCCGCCCGCCAGATGTACAGCGAACAGCCGATGCAGACGACAGTACGCGACGTCATTAGTTTCGATGGCATCGGCCTGCATTCCGGCCGCTTCGTCCGCGTCGGCATTTATCCGGCTCCCGCCAATAACGGTATCCAGTTTCGGCGCGTGGACGTAACCGAATCCCGCCAGACCATACAGGCACATCCGGATAATGTGGAGCAGGCTCGCCTGTGCACCCGCATTGCCAACAATGACGGCGTCCGCCTGGAGACGGTCGAGCATATCATGGCGGCCCTTGCCGGCGTCGGCATCGACAATGCCACGGTCCATATCGACAGCGGTGAAGCGCCCATCCTTGACGGCAGCAGCCTGCCGGTGGTGGAGGCCATCCTGCGAGCCGGCGTCACCACCTTGTCGGCGCGGCGCCGTACACTTGTCGTCACCGCGCCGGTGGCGGTTGAACATGCCGGAGGCTGGGCACGGCTTGATCCTTGCGACGGCCTGGAGATTGATGCGGAGATCGATTTCGAGGATCCGGCCATCGGACGCCAGCGCTTTCACTACCGGCATGGCAACGGCAGCTTTGTCCGCGACCTTGCCGCAGCCCGCACCTTCTGCCAGATGCGCGACGTCGCGGCGATGCAGAATGCCGGACTGGCACTTGGCGGGTCGCTGAACAATGCCGTGGTTGTCGATGATGGCGAGATCCTGAATGAAGGCGGGCTGCGCATGCAGAACGAATTCGTGCGCCACAAGATTCTCGATTGCCTCGGCGATCTCTACCTTCTGGGAATGATGATGCGCGGCAAGCTTACCGCCTCGCGCCCCGGCCACGCCATGTGCGCCAAGCTTATCCGCACGCTGTGGAAGTCCGGTGGATGCTACCAGATTGTCGAGGAAGGCGTTGTCGCCGACCATTCCGACGGATATGCCCTTCCCGAGGTGGCCGCCGCTGCCGCTGTCTGACGACAGCACCCCCGATCCCGGCTCTCGAAACTTCCTGTCGGCATTTTGCCCACAGCGTCATCTCGCGTCTTTTCACCTGCTTGTCTTGCGGCTATTGTTGCCGGAATGCGCAGGCATCACATGATGTGCCGGCGCATCGCATCCTTTGCCTGTGTGGAGAGCCGCCTTGGCCCGATCCCTGAACGCCCGTTACCCCCTTTTCGCCGCCGGACTGGCAATGCTGGCAGCCTGCGCCTCTCCGGAGGTGCCTGAACAGGTCGAACGTCCGGCCGATATCCTGTATGACGAGGCGCTGGAGCTGGCGCTGAACGGCGACGGCGAGAAGGCTGCCCCCAAATTCGAGGAAGTGGAACGACAACATCCCTATTCCGATCTGGCGGTGCGCTCGCAGATCATGGCAGCATGGGCATTCTATCTGGACAACAACTACCCCAAGGCCATTGCGTCGCTTGACAGGTTCATCGAGCTGAATCCGGCAGACGACATGGTGGAATACGCCCATTATCTGAAGGCTCTTTCCTATTACGAGCAGATTGTCGACGTCGAACGCGACGCCGAGATGACACTCATGGCTCTGACAGCTTTTGACGATCTTCTGCTTCGCTACCCCGACGGCCCCTACAGCAAGGATGCCCGTCTGAAAGCCGACCTTGCCAGATCCCACCTTGCCGGCAAGGAGATGGCGGTCGGCCGCTTCTATATCGAGGGTGGGCATTATGGAGCCGCGCTTCGCCGGTTCGAGCGTGTGATACGCGACTACCAGACCAGCAATCAGGTTCCCGAGGCGCTCTATCGCATGGTCGAGGCCTATCTGGCACTTGGCCTTGTCGAGGAAGCGGACAGGGTTGGTTCGGTAGCGGTCTATAACTATCCCGAGTCCTTCTGGACCAAGGAACTTCTGACCCTCGCCGAGGATCCGGAGCGTGACCTTCCTGTCGGCATCTTCCAGCGCACTGTGGAATCTGTTGCCGCCTTGTTTGATGTCGAGTGATGCTGACCAGCCTGACCGTATCCAACATCGTTCTGATTGAGCGGTTGACGCTCTCCTTCGATGGTGGGCTGACGGTATTGACGGGCGAGACAGGCGCCGGAAAGTCGATCCTTCTGGACGCGCTTGGCCTGGCGCTCGGCAGCCGCGCCGATTTCCGCCTGATCCGTGATGGCGCCGACGCAGCGCAGGTCTCGGCGGTGTTTCAGCCAGATCAGGATCATCCCGTGTGGGACCGTCTCGCGGAAACCGATATTCCGCGCGATGACGAGCTGATCCTGCGACGCCGCCTGAAGGGCGACGGCAAGTCATCGGCAAGCATCAATGACGTTCCGGTATCCGCCGCGCTGCTTCGCGAGGTCGGCGACAGCCTTGTCGAGATCCAGGGACAGTTCGAGGGGCGCGGGCTGCTGGATACCAGCACGCATGTCACCCTGCTCGATCGGGCGGCCGGCCATGCCGATATCCTCGAAAAACTTCGCTCAGGATGGGATAACTGGCTGCAGGCGCAGCGCAATCTGGCGCAGGCCAAACGCGACCTTGAAAAGGCCCGCGCCGAGGAAGAATGGCTTCGCGATGCTGTCGAGCAGCTGGACCTTCTGTCGCCGCAGCCGGGCGAAGAGGGCGACTTGTCATCCGAACGCGAAAGGCTTGCCAATGTCGGGCGCATCGGCGAGAGCCTGAGTGTTGCCGACGATGCGCTGTTCGGTGACAGCGGGGCGCAATCCAGCCTTGGTCGCGCTCTTGCGGCGCTTGAGAAGACTGCACCCCTTGCCGGCGGAATTCTCGACGATGCGAAAGCCGCCCTGGAACGCGCCGACGCCGAACTGTCAGAGGCCGGCGCCGCCATCAGCGCCGCAGGGCATGCGCTGGAAAGCGACCCGGCGAGGCTTCAGACAGTCGATGACAGGCTGCACGAGCTTCGCCAGCAGGCGCGAAAACATGATTGCACGCCCGACCAGCTTGTCGAAACCCACGCCAGGCTGGCGGCAAGCCTTGCCGGCATCGAGGACTCGGCAGGCGCGCTGGCCGCCCTGGCCGACAATGAACGCCAGTGGCGCGACTATTACCGGAAGATCGCGGATGTGGTGGCAGCCAACAGGAAGAAGGCCTCGGCGGTGCTGGACAGCGCAGTCGGCGGAGAGCTGCCGCCGCTGAAGCTTGACGGTGCCACATTCACCACCAGTATCAGCGACCTTCCGCCCGAGCAGTTCGGTCCGCTGGGCACACAGCAGGTCCGCTTCGAGGCAAGCACCAACAAGGGCATGAAATCGGGACCCATCGACCGCATCGCGTCCGGCGGCGAGCTTGCCCGCTTCCTGCTGGCGCTGAAGGTCTCTCTTGAGGGGGACGAGGCCCCGCGAACCCTCATTTTTGATGAGGTCGACTCAGGGGTTGGCGGTGCCGTCGCCGCCGCCGTCGGCGAAAGACTGGCCCGCCTCGGCAAGACCACCCAGACGCTTGTCGTCACCCATTCCCCGCAGGTCGCCGCCAAGGGCGACCAGCATATGAGGATTGCCAAGACCGCAACCGACAGTGGTGTCTTCAGCGGCACCGAGGCCCTTGATCCCGAGGCCCGCACCGAAGAAATCGCCAGGATGCTGGCAGGCGAGGAAATCACTGCCGAGGCGCGCGCTGCCGCGCAGGCGCTCCTGGAGGGGTAAATGGGCGCAGACAGCCATGATCCGCAGGCCGCACGCGCCGGCAGCACCCCGCCGCCCGAAATGACAAAAGCCGACGCGGCGGCAGAGCTTGCGTCACTGGCTGCCGCCATCGCCTTTCACGATGAACGCTATCATGGCGATGATGATCCGGTGATCAGCGACGCCGAATATGACACGCTTGTCGCGCGCAACCGCGCGCTCGAGGCCGCGTTCCCCGACCTTGTCCGCGTCGACAGCCCCAGCCTTCGTGTCGGCACGCCGGTGGCAGGCGGCTTTGGCAAGGTGCGCCACGCCAAGCCGATGCTGTCGCTGAATAACGGCTTCACCGACGAGGACATCGCCGATTTCGCGGCCCGCATCCGGCGGTTCCTGTCGCTTGCCGAGGAAGACGAGCTTGCCTTCACCGCCGAGCCGAAGATCGATGGGTTGTCGCTGTCGCTCCGCTACGAGAATGGCAGCCTTGTCCAGGCCGCCACCCGCGGCGACGGCGCGGAGGGCGAGGATGTGACCGCCAATATCCGCGTGACAGGATCGGTGCCGCAGGACCTTGCCGGGCCATCGCCGGCGATCCTCGAAGTGCGCGGCGAGCTCTATATGGACCGCGAGGATTTCATTGCGTTGAACGAGTCGCAGGAGGCGGCAGGAGGAAAAATCTTCGCCAATCCGCGCAACGCCGCCGCCGGATCGCTTCGCCAGAAAGACCCGGCGGTCACCGCGTCACGAAGGCTGCGCTTCTTCGCCTATTCACTTGGCGAGGTGAGCGCCCCTCTGGCGGCGACGCATATGGACAGCCTTGCCGCCCTTGGCGCGATGGGATTCAGCATCAATCCGCTGTCGCAACGCTGCGCCGATATCGCCGGGCTTCTTGCCACCTATGCGCAGATCGGCGCGGCGCGGGCCGATCTCGGCTATGATATCGACGGCGTGGTCTACAAGGTGGACCGGCATGACTATCAGGAACGGCTCGGCCAGGTGGCGCGCGCGCCACGATGGGCGCTGGCGCATAAATTCCCGGCCGAGCAGGCGCAGACAACGCTGAACGACATCGACATCCAGGTCGGTCGCACGGGCGCGCTGACACCTGTGGCGCGGCTGGCCCCGGTCACGGTTGGCGGTGTTGTCGTGTCCAACGCGACGCTTCACAACGAGGATGAAATCCGCCGCAAGGATATCCGCATCGGCGATCGTGTGGTGATCCAGCGCGCCGGCGATGTGATTCCGCAGGTGGTGCGGGTGTTGATCGACCAGCGGCCGGCGGACAGCAGGGAATTCGTCTTTCCCGAGACATGCCCCGAATGCGCGGCCCCCGCGGCCCGGCCCGAGGGCGAGGCGGTGCGACGCTGCACCAACAGTCTGGAATGTCCGGCGCAAAGGCTCGAATGGCTGAAGCATTTCGTGTCGCGTGACGCCTTCGACATCGAGGGGCTTGGCGCCCGCCAGATCGACCAGTTTGTGGGGCTTGGATGGGTCGAAAGACCCGCCGATATCTTCAGGCTTGCCACAAGGCAGGACGAGCTTGCCGAGCTTGACGGCTATGGCGAGACATCCATCGGCAATCTTCTGACAGCGATCGAGGCACGTCGCAGGATCGGCTTCGAGCGGTTCATCTTCGCCCTTGGAATCCGCCAGGTCGGACAGGCGACTGCCAGGCTTCTGGCGCTCCATTTCGACAGACCGGAGGCGATGCTGGCGGCGCTTGGGCCAGGGGCCGATCTCGAGGCGACGACCGCCGAGTTGACAGCCGTCGACCAGGTCGGCGACTCCATGGTCGGCGACCTTATCGCCTTCTTTGCCAATGACAGCAATTTCACCGCCGTCGAGGACCTTCTTGCCCAGCTGTCGGTCATCCCGCCGGAACGACCTGCCGAGGACAGCGCCGTCAGTGGCAAGACCATCGTCTTCACCGGCACGCTGGCCGGCATGTCGCGCGCCGAGGCCAAGGCAAGGGCGGAACAGCTTGGCGCCAAGGTATCGGGATCAGTATCGGCGAAGACAAGCTATCTTGTGGCCGGCGCGGATGCCGGGTCGAAGGCCCGCAAGGCGGCCGATCTCGGCGTCACGGTGCTTTCCGAGGATGAATGGCTGGCGATGATTGAAGGATGACCGGCCCGGCCGCCGGGCGCCCTAGATCGGAGAACAGGCTGCCTCAAGCCAGTCCCGCGCCTCGGGATGATCGGACAGCTCCGGCGCCAGCGCCGCCAGAACCCGCGCATGATAGGCGTTCAGCCAATCGCGTTCTGCCGGAAGAAGCATCGCGACATCGACAAGCCGCCTGTCGATCGGACACAGGGTGACCGTCTCGAAACCCATGAAGCCGTCATCATCGCATGCGCTGACCACAATCAGGTTTTCGGTGCGGATGCCCCATTCGCCGCCGCGGTAGCAGCCGGGCTCGTTCGACAGCAGCATGCCAGGCTGAAGCGGCACCGTCCCGCGTTTCGATATGCTGGCGGGGCCCTCATGCACCTGCATCACATGGCCGACGCCATGACCGGTGCCATGCGCGTAATCAAGGCCGGCAGACCACATCGGCGCGCGTGCCAGCGTATCGATCTGCTGGCCGGTCGTGCCCTGCGGAAAGCGTGCTTCCGCCACCGCGATATGGCCGCGAAGCACCGCGGTGAATCCATGGATCATCGCCGCGCTGGGGGTGCCGATGGCAACCGTGCGGGTGATGTCGGTGGTGCCGTCATTGTAATGCGCCCCGGAGTCCAGCAGCAGCAGGCTGTCCTCGACCAGCACGCTGTCCTGTCCGGCGAGCGCGCGGTAATGCACGATCGCGCCGTTCGGGCCCGACCCGCAGATGGTCTCGAAGCTGGAGGCAAGGAAGCGCCCGCTTTCCCGCCGCATGGCAAGAAGCCGCGCGGCGATCTCGTGTTCCTGCATGCCCTTGGCGCCGCCCCTGTCCAGCCAGCACAGGAAACGCGCCATCACCGCGCCGTCCTCGACATGGGCCCTGCGGGTGCCGTCCAGCTCGGCGGTATTCTTCAGCGCCTTCATCGCTGTCACCGGGCAGCGGTCAGCCACCAGACCGACCTCGGCGCCCTCCAGCGGCGCGTGAAGCGTCTTCGGAAGGCTGTCGGGGTCGAACATGACCTTCACCCCGCCGGCATAGCCGGCGCGCGGGTCGATCAGATCGCCGAACTGCGCAAGCGGCACGATCGCCACTTCATTGGCGAGGTCACCCTGCATTACCGGCGCCAGCCTCGTGCTGTCACCAAGAAGGATCAGCCCGTTCTCGCGATGATAGAGCGCGAACAGGAGATTGATCGGTGTGTTGGCAAGGTCGGTGCCGCGGATGTTCACAAGCCAGTTGACAGCGTCGGCCCGGCTGATCACCAGCGCGTCGCACCCGGCCTCGGCCAGGCGCGCGTCAAGATCCGCAAGCTTGTCCGCCATGCCGGCCCCCGCCACTCGGTCGGGCATGCGGAACGGGCGCGAGAGCGGCCGCACCGGCCGGTCGCCGCCCCACAGCGCGTCGATCGGATTGTTGGTCTGTGCCACCAGCGTGGCCCCGGCGGTGCGGCACTGGCGCGCCAGCCGGTCAAAACCGTTCACTGTGACGAGGTCCGGGTCAATGCCGATCCGTGCCCCGTCAAGCGACTTGCCAGCCAGAAAATCCGGCAGCCCGGCCTCGGGAAGCGTATAGGTCCGCCACAGGTCATTATCCGTCTGCCTGCTCATCTGCAGCGTGTAGCGCCCGTCACTGAACAGCGCCGCGCTGTCCTTGAGCACCAGCGCAAAGCCTGCCGATCCTGTGAATCCGCTGAGAAAGGCGAGGCGTTCCTCGGCGGCGGGAACCTCCTCGCCCTGGAACATGTCCTCGCGGCCGGCATACCAGCCATCAAGCCCGCGGTCAGCCAGAATGGCACGCAGGCGTTGCAGCCGGTCAGCGGGGGATATGTCGGTCATCGGGAATCCTGTAGCGATGCGGTCTGGTGACGGTCCCGAGGATGCCACAGGCCGGAAAGCCCGCCAAGCCTTGTGGGATGCGCGGCAGGCCGCATCACCAGCGTCGTCCATTCGCCGATCCGAAGACGTGATACGGCGCGCGCGCCGGCGCCGGCATAGCGGCGCTCGCCCCTCACCGCCGGGTCGGTCAGGATTCCGGGCACGGTCAGCCCCCCCTCCGGCGC
>JBMHCH010000040.1:0-2842 GCA_049890015.1 Puniceispirillaceae bacterium (SeqCode) | reverse complement strand
GTCGCAAAAAGCGCCGCCGCGGTGGCAAGGGCTGCAAGAGCCTTTTTCATGATGTCCTCCCAAAAACGGAAATAGCCAAAGTCGACAAGATGACGACTTGGTTGATCTGGCAACCTTAAAGCGGCCTTCAATTTGATCAACAGATTATTGGGCCTCTTTGCAATGATTTTTCCCGCGCGGCCTGGGCCAGATCTAAAAAGGGCGTTGCGGCGTTTCTCCTGCCGGATGCGTGATTGGATTTGCATCATGCGGCCGCTTCAACCATGCTTTCGGCGCCGGGGCTCGAGCCCGGCGCAGCAACTGGCTCTGAGCAGCTGATGACGCCTGACATTTTCATTATCGTGCTGTCAGCGGCCTTCATGCATGCCGCCTGGAATGCCATCGTAAAAGGGGCCGGCGACAGGACGGTCATATTCGGTCTTGTGGCGACAGGCCACACGGTGCCGGCCCTGATTGTCGCCCCGTTCGTTCCCCTGCCGCCGGTGGAGGCTGTTCCCTATATCATTGTCTCGACCCTGGTCCATTGGGGCTATTATTTCTTTCTGAACGCGTCCTACAGATATGGCGACCTGTCGCTTGTCTATCCTGTCGCGCGCGGGGTGACGCCTCTTCTTGTCGCGGTGACGGCGCTTGTCTTCCTTGGCGAGAGCCTGCCGGCGGAGGGCTGGGCCGGACTGTTCTGCATATCTGTCGGGATCCTGATCCTGGCTGTGCGCCGCCACGATACACGCCAGCTTCCCATGGCGCTGGCGATGGCGCTGGCCACCGGCGCGACCATCGCCTCCTATTCGCTGATCGATGGCGTCGGCGTCAGGCTGGCGCCGCAGGCGCTGTCCTACATTGTCTGGCTGTTCATCGCCGAGGGGCTGGTGGTGATCTATATATTCGGATCGCGCACGGCCAGGCTGCGGGCGCTCGGCAGACGACAGGTGGTGATCGGGCTTGTGGGCGGCGTGCTCTCGGCATTCGCCTACGCGCTGGTGCTCTATGCCAAGACCAAGGCCCCCATCGGGATGGTGTCGGCGCTGCGCGAGACATCGGTGATCTTCGCCGCGATGATCGGGCTGTTCTGGTTCGGCGAGGGGCCGGTCAGGGCGCGCCTGACGGCCGCCCTGGTGGTGGCCGGCGGCATTGTGCTGCTGGCGACGGCGTAGGGGGAGCGGCGGCGGCGTGCCATCTGCCTCCTACAGGATCTGGCTGAGGAATTCCTTGGTGCGCGGGTCCTTCGCCTCGGTAAAGAAGGTCGCCGGGGGGCCATGCTCGACGATCACGCCATTGTCGGTGAAATAGATATGGTCGGCGATCTCGCGCGCGAATCCCATCTCATGCGTCACCAGGATGCAGGTCATGCCCTCCTGCGCCAGGTCCTTGATGGTGACAAGAACCTCCTTCACCGTTTCCGGGTCGAGCGCCGCCGTCACCTCGTCGAACAGCATCACATCCGGGCTCATCGCCAGCGAGCGGGCGATGGCCACGCGCTGCTGCTGGCCGCCCGACAGCTCGCCGGGATAGGCGTCCTCCTTGCCCTCGAGCCGCACCTTCTTCATCAGGTCGCGGGCCCGCGCGCGGACCTCGTCCTCAGCTTACTTCAGCACCAGCATCGGCGCCATCATGATGTTCTCCATCGCCGTCTTGTGCGGGAACAGGTTGTATTGCTGGAACACCATGCCGACGCGCTTGCGAAGCGCCAGCTTGTCGAGCTTCGGGTCGGTCAGGTCCATGCCGCGTACCTTGATGACGCCGCTCTGGATGTCGTTCAGCGCGTTCACGCAGCGGATCAATGTCGACTTGCCGGACCCGGACGGGCCGATGATGCAGACCACCTCGCCCTTCATCACATCAAGCGAGACCCCTTTCAGCACCTGGAGCTCGCCGAAATATTTGTGAACGTCCCGGATCGAGACAATGGGCTCTTTTTCGGTCCATTCAGCCATGAGGGCCTCCTAGAGTTTGACCGCGTACCGCCGCTCGAGAGCGATGGTGATGCGGGCGATCGGGTAGCAGTAGATGAAGAACAGGACGAGAGCGAAGCTGTAGAACGGCACCAGCAGCTCGGGATGGTTGTTCTCGGCCTCCATGGCCTGGCGCGACAGGGTGATGATCTCCTCGACCCCCAGCAGCGAGCAGAGCGGCGTCGCCATGGTCAGGATGGCGTACCAGTTCATCCAGGGCGGGATCATCCGCTTGAAACATTGCGGCAGGATGATCCGCCACATGGTCTGGCGGCGGGTGAAGGCGAGGCTTTCCGACGCCTCCCACTGCGCTGTCGGCACTGACTGCACCGCGCCGCGCACGATCTCCGAGATGTTGGCCATGATCGGCAGCGACAGGCCGAACACCGCCTTCATCCAGTCCGGAATCGAGATGATGTAGCCGAAAATCACGATCTCGAACGGCAGCGCCAGCAGCACGATGAACAGGATCACCAGCCAGGGTGAGTTTCGGAACAGCTGTGTGAAGAACCAGGACGGCTTGCTGACAAAGGCGAATTTCGATACCTGGCCAAGCCCCAGCGCCGCCCCGGCCAGCGTGCCGAACAGCATCGCGAACATCGAGATCAGGATGTTGAAGAGGAAGCCTGACATGAACAGGAACGGCACCCATTTGCCAAGCGTGCCGAAGGCGGTGATGATGGTGAACTTGCCAGCCGCCTGCACATAGAAAGGCCACAGCAGGATCGGGGCCATCAGCACCAGCGCCGTCCACCAGGGAAGGCCGGCAAGCCACTGGGTCGCCGTCGGCCCCCCCCGCGGCCGGGCCGGCGGCGTAAGAACCCGAAGGTCGGGGGGGGCGGGGCGCGCCCCCCCCCCCCCGGGCGGGCCCCCGGGGGGGGGGGGTGTTT
>JBMHCH010000039.1:0-17562 GCA_049890015.1 Puniceispirillaceae bacterium (SeqCode) | reverse complement strand
GGCGACAGGTAGCCGCGGTCGAACTGCATGCCTTCAACGACATCAAGCTCGGTGTCCAGGCTCTTGGCCTCCTCGACCGAGATCACGCCCTCATTGCCGACGCGCTCCATGGCCTCGGCAATCATCTTGCCGATTTCCTCTTCACCGTTGGCCGAGATGGTGCCGACCTGGGCGACCTCGTCGGAGGTGGAGATTTTCTTCGACTTCGACTCGAGCGAGGCGACGACCGACTCGACAGCCATGTCGATACCGCGCTTCAGGTCCATCGGGTTCATGCCGGCGGCAACCGCACGGGCGCCTTCCTGGGCGATCGACTGGGCCAGAACGGTGGCGGTGGTGGTGCCGTCGCCGGCAACGTCATTGGCCTTCGAGGCCACTTCACGCACCATCTGCGCGCCCATGTTCTGGAACTTGTCCTTGAGCTCGATGTCCTTGGCGACGGTGACGCCGTCCTTGGTGATGCGCGGCGCGCCGAACGACTTCTCGAGAACAACATTGCGGCCTTTCGGGCCGAGAGTGACCTTTACGGCGTTGGCCAGGGTATCGACGCCCTCGAGCATCCGTGTCCTGGCGTCAGAGCCGAATTTGACTTCCTTAGCAGCCATTGGATTTCATCCTTCTGTATTGAATTGGGTCAAGCGTGTGACAGGCGGGGATCGTCAGTCGATGATTCCCATGATGTCGGATTCCTTCATGATCAGGTAATCCTGACCGTCGATCTTGACTTCCGTTCCGGACCATTTGCCGAACAGAACAGCGTCGCCAGCCTTGACATCAAGCGGTTGCACCTTGCCCGTCTCGTCGCGGGCACCACTGCCGACGGCAATGATCTTGCCTTCCATCGGCTTTTCCTTGGCGGTGTCCGGAATGATGATGCCGCCTGCGGTCTTGTCTTCGGATTCCATCCGCTGAACCAGCACACGGTCGTGAAGGGGCCTGAATTTAATTCCTCTTTATCCTACATTTTGATTTAAATATGGTAATGGCACACAGACAAACAGAGTGCCAGCAAGCACACCGGGTAATTGGGCGCCGCGCGACATATTGTCAAGAAATAACGCTGAAAAAATTCAGGCGACGCCAAGCTTCTGCTGAAGCGAGGAAGAGGAGGTCGTGTATTGGAAGCGCACCTTCTTGTCAGGATGGACAATGCCATGCGCGGCATGCGCCATCAGCGCCGCCTCATGGAAGCCGGACAGGATCAGCTTCAGCTTGCCGGGATAGTGGTTGATATCGCCGACAGCAAATATTCCCGGCACCGATGTCTCGAACCGCTCTGTATCAACAGGGATCAGGTTTTCCTCAAGGTTCAAGCCGAAATTGGCGATCGGCCCGAGCTTCATCGTCAGGCCGTAGAAGGGAAGCAGCACATCGGCGGCAAGCGCGTCCGGCGCGTCGGCGCCGGCGGCCTGGACAAGCACCTTCTCAAGCTTGCCACCCTCGCCCTCGAGACCCTTCAGCTGGCCGATATGCAGCGTCACCCGCCCGTCCTCGACAAGCGCGCGCATCTTCGCCACAGTGTCCGGCGCGGCGCGGAAATCATCGCGGCGATGCACCAGCGTCACCGATTCGGCGATATCGACGAGATTCACGGTCCAGTCGAGGGCGGAATCGCCGCCGCCGGCAATCATCAGCTTCTTGCCGGCAAGCCTGTCGCGCTGGCGCACCGCATATTGCACCGCGCCGCTGGCCTCGAACGCGTCAAGATCGGACAAGGGCGGGCGCTTCGGAACGAAGGATCCGCCGCCAGCGGCGATCACCACCACCGGCGCGTTCAGTCTCACCCCCTCGCTTGTCGTCAGCAGCCAGCTGCCGTCATCCAGCTTCTCCAGCGCCTCTGCCATCTGCCCGTAATGGAAGACCGGGTCGAACGGGGCGATCTGCTCCATCAGCCTGTCGGTCAGCTCCTGACCGGTGCAGACAGGCAGCGCCGGGATGTCATAGATGGGCTTTTCGGGATAGAGCTCGGCGCACTGCCCGCCGGGCATGTCGAGGATATCGACAAGATGACATTTCAGGTCGAGAAGCCCGAGCTCGAACACGGCGAACAGGCCGCAGGGGCCTGCCCCGATGATGATGATGTCGGTTTTCTGGATATCGGACATGACTGCTTCGCCATTATGCGTGTGGAACAGGAAATCGCCTCAAGCAAGAGACATAGCGGCGGGGAGGCCGCCGGACAAGGGGTTAGGAGGGGTCAGGAGCTGTCAGGGCCAGAATGCCGCGCCCGCCGGCTGGACAGAACGCGTTGCATCGGCGGGGCCGACAGCGATAGCGAGCGCCGCCATTGCGCCAGCGTCTCTGGCCTGATCTCGACATGGCTGAAGCCGCAGCGGTGAAGATAGTTTGCCTGGTCGGGGATCAGATGGCCGCGTGCCAGAATGGCGCCGCCATGACCATGCGCCTCACGAAGATGGCGCGCCAGCGTGAAGCCGCGGCCATCGGAAAACAGGGCGAACCGGATGGCGACAGATGCTGTTCCGTCCGGGACCAGCACGCTGATCCGGTCCGGCGGGACATCCGTGGCGATATCCTCGCCGGCGCAGGGCAGCTCCACCGGCGCGGCGCTGTCCAGATCGAGAATAACCATGTCAGACCTGATCCTCATGCCAGACCCTCATGCCGGCCGGGACGCCTCGCCGTAGACGGCCTGCTTGAAGGGCTGCGGCCCGACGCGGAGCAGATGATCGGCGAAGCTTTCCTTGTCCCGGCGCGCGGCGAGATAGAGATCGACAATGGTCTCGACCACCCCCGGCACCTCGTCCTCGGCGAAGGACGGGCCGATGATCCTGCCGATGGCGGCCGCCTCGTCGGCGCGCCCGCCAAGCGTGATCTGGTAATGCTCCACCCCCTTCTTGTTGACGCCGAGAACGCCGATATCGGCGGCGTGATGATGGCCGCAGGCGTTGATGCAGCCCGATATGTTCAGCCGCAGCCTGCCGATCTCGGCGCGGCGGTCCGGATCGGGAAACTGCCGGAAGATCTTCTCGGCAAGCGGCAGCGAGCGGGCATTCGCAAGGTTGCAGTAATCAAGGCCGGGACAGGCGATCATGTCGCTGATCAGCCCTTCCTCGGCTCCATGCAGACCGGCTACGCGCGCGGCCCGGTATAGATCTGCGAGGCGGTCCCGCCGCACATGCGGGATGATGATGTTCTGGGTGTAGGTAACGCGAAGCTCGGACCTGCCGAAGCTGTCGGCAAGATCGGCCATCGCCTCCATTTCGGATGCGGACGCGTCGCCGGGGGGACGGCCTGCGGATTTCAGTGACAGGCTGACATTGGCGTAGCCGGCTGTGTGATGCGCCAGGACATTGCTGCGAAGCCAGCGGCCAAACCCCCGTTCCGTGTCACGCGCCTGCGCCAGTGACGCCGGATTGCCGGGGGCAGGCGCCAGCGCGGGGGGCGCGAAATGGGATCTGATGCGCGCCTGCTCCTCTGCCGGAAGCTCGGTGGCGCTGTCCCTGATCAGGAGCCATTCCCGGTTCACCGCCTCGGCGAAGGCCTCGATCCCCATGTCATCGACCAGGATCTTGATCCGCGCCTTGTATATGTTGTCACGGCGGCCGGCGGCGTTATAGACCCGCATGATCGCCTCGAGAAAGGACAGAAGGTTCCGCTCCGAGATGAAATGCGCTAGCTTGCGTGCCACCCGCGGGGTGCGTCCCTGACCGCCGCCGACCAGCACCCGGAATCCGGTCTCGCCGCCGCGCCGCCTGACCAGGCGAAGGCCGATGTCGTGAAAGGCGGTGGCGGCCCGGTCCTCGGCGGCGGCCGATACCGCAATCTTGAATTTCCGCGGCAGGAAGGCGAATTCAGGGTGGAATGTCGACCACTGCCTGATGATCTCGGCCCAGACCCTGGCATCCTCGATCTCGTCCGGGGCGGCGCCCGCCAGCGGATCGGCGGTGACATTGCGGATGCAGTTTCCCGATGTCTGGATGGCGTGCATCTCCAGACCTGCAAGCCGGTCCAGAATGTCCGGCGCCTCGACAAGCTTGATCCAGTTGAACTGGATGTTCTGACGCGTGGTGAAATGACCGAAGCCACGGTCGAAATCACGGGCGATCCCGGCCAGGCCGCGCATCTGGGTGCTGGAGAGCGTTCCATAGGGAATGGCCACCCGCAGCATATAGGCGTGAAGCTGCAGATAGAGACCGTTCTGCAGACGAAGCGGCTTGAACTCCTCCTCCGTCAGCTCGCCGCGAAGCCGCCGCTCGACCTGCTCGCGGAACTGCGTTGCCCGGATGCTGACAAGGTCATGGTCGACAGCGTCATAGCGATACATCGCCGGGGCAATGGCAGGCGTATCCTGGGGGGAGGAGCCAGCATCATCGCAGCGGTCGGCGGGCGGAGTGATGCTGGGCCCGCGCGCCGCGCGGATCGCCTCGCGCGCCGAGGGGCGTGTCGCGCCTTCCTCCACCGGCACCTCATAGGCGGCAATGACGTCATTGCGGCGTTCCGCAGCCTCGACAGCCCGTCGGGCCCGCGCGGCCAGACCGCCGGAAAAGCTGTGGGCCATCCCGGCATCCTCGGCCCAGGCCATGTCCCTTGTCAGCCAGACGACAGCGCCGCTCTCGATCCTGTTGGCGGTGAATCTGACCCCGGTCATGCCGTCACCTGTGCCGCCTGCGGTGTCGGGCGCGCCGTCGGACCCGATGCCAGGATGATCACCACCTCCAGGCCGCGCGACCTCAACGCCGCCGCCCGCGCCAGCGCCGTTTCCGGTGGCGCGGCGACAAGCTCCACCTCGCGGCGGGCCAGGCGAACAGGCGCCGGCACGCCCCCGGGCGCATGGAGAATCACATCGGCATTGCGGATGGCCTCGATCGCGCGGCGGTCGAGGCCTGGCGGGTCGCCGGCGCCATCCCTGACGACATGAAGCGTCCCGCCGGTATCTGTCACACGCTCCGACAGCATGTCGACCAAGAGGGCGTCGGCGTGGACCTCGTCTCCGTCAATGACGCAACGGGCCGCGTCGCCGTCGATGATCCGGTGCTGCAGCCTGCGCCGGCGGGCGGCAGGCAGGGTCCTGAGCCGGTTCCTGATCCGGTGCAGATAATGCGCGATCCTGCCATATCCCGCGGGAAGCCAGTCCTCGATCCCGGCGCGAAGGCGCTGCGCGAGGACCGGCGCGAAGCCGCCGGTGGAGATCGCCAGGATCACCGGGTCCCGATCGACGATGGCGCCAAGATAGAAGCTGCATAGGGCCGGCCTGTCAGGAACGTTCACCGGCACGCCCATGGCGCGGGCGCGCCGCGACAGATTTTCATCGAGAGCGCTGTCGCCTGTGGAAATCACCACCAGCGGGCGTCCCGCGAAAAGGGAGGCGGCGTCATCAACGGGCCTGCCACCCAGATGACGCGCGCCCGCAAGGCCGAGTTCCGCCGGCGGGGTATCCTGGCCGGTCACAAGATCGATCGCCGGCGCAAAGCCGGCAAGCAGGCGAATCTTGGCCGCAAGCCCCGGGTCCGTGCCGATCACCAGAGGTGGCGATCCGCCAAGATCGATGAAAATAGGAAAATGCCGTGCCATCCTCGCACCTCGTCATCCGCGTCTGGGTCCGTGTCGCAGCACAGGATCGGATAACAGGACAGAAAAGCGAAAATGGACCTCTTCCATCCCTGAAGCTAAGGCGCGCGCAGCAGAAGACAAGCGGCAGGACGCCTGCCTGCAAAAGCTTTTCCCCCTGGTGCTGGCGCACGATGGGCTTTTTCCAGCAAATGGTGATTTCCGGCGAACCTGCCCGTGCGGCAACAGTCAGACGGCATGGCGCCGCGCCGGCGGCGGCCCAGGATGACCGCGGCACTACTGGCAGCGCATGCGGCATTTGCACCGGTTTGCAAGCGCGGCGCGGCCTTGCTATATCGCGGTGGTGCGAGGTCTGTCCCGGCAGGCACGCCACATCCAGGGGCCCGGTCGATGCTGTCATACATGTCTGCAAGTGAAGTTGCGAACCGCGCGCCGCTGGCGACACGGACGGATAGTTTTGCTTTCTGGTGGCTGATCGGGATGGCGGTTCTCGTCGCCATCATGGTGCTGATCGGCGGGGTGACGCGACTGACGGGAAGCGGCCTGTCGATGGTCGAATGGCGCCCGTTGATGGGAACGCTGCCGCCACTTACCGAGGCGGAGTGGCAGCGGGTCTATGGCCTTTATCTGGCATCGCCGGAATATAGCGAATTCAATTATGGCATGGATCTTGCCGGCTTCAAGACGATCTTCTTCTGGGAATATGTCCACCGGCTGTGGGGCCGGATTCTGGGTGTGGCTTTTGTCCTGCCCTTCCTGTGGCTGATCATTCGCCGCACCGTGCCGAACGGCTTTGGCGGGCGGCTTTTCGCCCTGCTGGCGCTTGGCGGATCGCAGGGTGTGATCGGCTGGTGGATGGTGAAGTCGGGGCTGACAGCCGATGCCACCGTGTCGCAATACAGGCTTGCCGTGCATCTTGGGATGGCGCTTCTGATCTTCGGCATGCTGCTGTGGACAGCCTTTGACATCCGCTATGGAAGGACCCCTCTGCCGCGCGGCCATGCTGGCGGAACACTTGGCATCCTGGTGCTGACCATTCTGGCCGGGGCGCTTGTCGCCGGCATGGATGCCGGCCTCCTCTACAACCACTACCCGCTCATGGGCGAGGGGCTGGTTCCGGTGGAATATGGCGAGGAAGGTCTTCTCGACGCCTTCGAGAACCCGGCCTCGGCGCAGTTCCATCACCGCTGGATCGCCCTGCTGGCCGTGCTGGCGGTGATCACGCTGGCGCTTCGCGGGCGCCGCCATCCGGCAAGCCGCGGCCCGGCGACGCTGGTTCTCGGCCTGGTGGTGGCGCAGTTCGTGCTTGGCATCGCCGTCCTTCTTCACGGCGTGCCGGTCTCGCTTGGCGCGATGCATCAGAGCGGCGCGGTGCTGCTTCTGGCAGGCCTGATCTGGACCATCCACCGGATGCCGCGCTAGCCGCATCCGGTCAGCGTTCAATCCGCCGCATCTCCCGTCAGCCTGGCGTTCAGGATTTCTTCGGAACCGGCGCGCGGCGGATATGGAGCTCGGCAAGCGCGCTGTCATCGACTTCGGAAGGGGCCGCCATCATCAGATCCTCGGCCTTGCCGTTCATCGGGAACAGGATCACCTCACGGATGTTCGGCTCGTCGGCGATCAGCATCACCATGCGGTCGATTCCGGGGGCGATGCCGCCATGCGGCGGGGCGCCAAAGCGGAAGGCGTTGATCATCGCCGGAAACTTGTCATCAACGACGCTGTGGTCATAGCCGGCGATTTCAAAGGCCTTGTACATGACATCGGGGAGATGGTTCCTGATCGCCCCGGATGACAGCTCGACACCGTTGCAGACAAGGTCATACTGCCAGGCCTTGATGGTCAGCGGGTCCTGCTCCTCAAGAGCCTTCAGCCCGCCCTGCGGCATCGAGAACGGATTGTGCGAGAAATCGATCTTGCCTGTTGTCTCGTCGGCCTCGAACATCGGGAAGTCGACGATCCAGGCAAAGCGGAAGACAGAATTGTCGATCAGCCCCTGCTCCTCGCCGATGCGCACCCGCGCCCGGCCGGCAAGGCTGGCAGCAGCGGCTTCCTCGGCGCAGGCGAAGAACACGGCGTCGCCGTCGCCGACGCCGGTCGCCTGGCGGATTTCCTCTGCCTTCTCGGGGCCAAGGGCCTTCGCCACCGGCCCGCGCGCCTCGCCGTCGCCATAGATGATATAGCCCATGCCGGGGGCGCCTTCGGACTGCGCCCAGCTGTTCATCCGGTCAGCGATGGCACGGCTGCCGCATTTCGGGCCGGGGACCGCGCGCACCACGCTGCCGCCCTCGACAGCCTTGGCGAAGATCGAAAAGCCCGAGCCGCGGAAGGTCTCGGTGACATCGCAGATCTCGATCGGAATGCGCAGATCCGGCTTGTCATTGCCATATTTCAGCATCGACTCGGCGAAGGGGATATGGACGAACTCCTGATCCACCGCCTTGTCGGAGAACTCCTCGAAAACACCGCGGATCACCGGCTCGACAGCATCGAACACATCCTGCTGCTCGACAAAGCTCATCTCGAGGTCGAGCTGGTAGAACTCGCCCGGGCTGCGGTCGGCGCGGCTGTCCTCGTCGCGGAAGCAGGCCGCGATCTGGAAATAGCGGTCAAATCCCGAGACCATCACCAGCTGCTTGAACTGCTGCGGCGCCTGGGGCAGTGCGTAGAACTTGCCCGGATGAAGCCGTGCCGGCACCAGAAAGTCGCGCGCGCCCTCCGGCGAGGAGGCTGTCAGGATCGGCGTCTGGAATTCGGTAAAGCCCTGCGCCACCATCCGCGAGCGGATCGACTGGATGATCTTCGCCCGCAGCATGATGTTGTCATGCGGGCGCGAGCGGCGCAGATCGAGATACCGGTATCGAAGCCGTGTTTCCTCGCCGGAATCGACATCGGAATTGACCTGAAGCGGCAGCGTGTCGGCGGCCGACTGCACCTCGAACTGCTCGATCCGCACCTCGACATGACCTGTCGGCAGGCCTGTGTTGATGGTCTCGTCGCTGCGCTTCAGCACCGTGCCGGTGATGGTGACAACCGATTCAAGCCGTGTGGCCTCGACCGCAGCGAAGGCCTCGTCGGAACTGTCGATGACGCATTGCGTCAGGCCGTAATGGTCGCGAAGGTCGACAAAGACCAGCTGGCCATGATCACGCTTGCGATTGATCCAGCCGGATAGGCGGACAGGCTGGCCGACATGGGATTCAGTAAGCTCGCCGCATGTGTGTGAGCGAAAGGCGTGCATCATAATACTCCGGCTGGAAGGATCGATATGCCGGCGGTCCCTTCAGATCGGGCTGCCGGCCGGCAAAACCGGGCGCAGTATGCAAAACATGACCCGCTTCCGCAACCGGCTTTGGCGTGAGGTGTCCGGCGCGCCTGACACCGGTCAGCCGCGCTGCCGACGGCGGCCCCGGCCACGCGAACGCGCCTGCCGTGCGCCCCGGTCACCAGCTTCATCGGGCGGTGTCGGAAGGTCCTTCCACGGCGTGCCGAGCGCCGCGTCGGCAGCGGCCTCGTCGAAGGCGCGAGCCGGCGTGGCCTTCAGCGCTGCCGCCATCGCCTCGACATGCGCCGGGGTGGTGCCGCAGCAGCCGCCGATTACCCTGATGCCGGCGTCGCGCGCGAAACAGGCGTAATGCCCCATCAGCTCCGGCGTGCCATGATAGTGGATCTCGCCCTCGACATAGCTCGGGATGCCGCAATTTCCCTTGGCGATCAGCGGTATGTCGGTGGCAGGCAGCATGCCGCGCACCGAATGCAGCAGTTCGGCCGGGCCGATCCCGCAGTTCGCGCCGACGAGGCTGGCTCCGAAATCGGCCGACTGGCGGGCGAAATCCGCAGGCAGAACGCCCATCATGGTCCGCGCGGCGGTGTCGAAGGTCATGCAGGCGGCGACAGCCAGCCCGCAGGTCCGCGCGGCGTCGATGGCGGCCTGCACCTCTTCCAGCGACGACATTGTTTCCACCCACAGCAGGTCGGCGCCGCCCTCGGCCAGGGCTTCGGCCTGCGCGGTGAAAGCCTGCAGGGCATCGGCGTAATCCAGCGCCCCCATGGGGGCGAAAAGCTCGCCGGTTGGCCCCATCGATCCGGCGACAATAACCATCTCGCCAGACCGGTCGCGCCCGGCATCCGCAGCCTGGCGTGCCAGTTTCGCCGCGGCAAGGTTCAGCTCGGCGACCCGGTCCTGCGCATCATGGAGCTTCAGCCGGTGCGCCGTTCCCCCGAAGGAGTTGGTCAGGATCAAGCGTGATCCGGCTGTGATGAAGGCGCTGTGGAGGTCCTTTACATCCTCGGGACGCTCGACGTTCCACAATTCAGGCGGGTAGCCTGTCTCAAGCCCCTTCTTGAAGAAATTCGTGCCTGTGGCTCCGTCGGCAAGGATGACACCGCCATCCTCAAGAAGTTCCTTCACTGCCGATGTGGTGGTCATCACTTATCCTTGGCGACGGCGCGTCGGGCGGCGCCTTATGCCGGTGGCGGCGGCGCGACGGTCGCGCAGCGATTCAAGAAGGTCGCGCTGCGCGTCAGGTGACATCGACCGCCAGGCGGCGATTTCCGCGCCTGTGCGATAGCAGCCGATGCACAGGCCGCTGTCGCGGTCAAGCTGGCACACCGAAATGCAGGGAGATGGCAGGGCTGTCTCGTCAGACATGAAGGCACCCCGGTCCGGATATGGCGCTCTCTCAGGCGGCAACGCTTTCGCCATCCTCCTGGATCATCGCCTCGTTCAACTGCTGAAGGCCATCATTGAGCGCATCGGCGCGGCCGGTGACAAGCTGGCCCGAGACGGCGGTGGCAGCGCCCTCTTCCGCGGATGGCGCCGCGATATCGACAAGATCGAGAAGCGATACCGCGTCATCCAGAAGAAGGACCGGCATGTTTTCGCGGGTAAAGGCGCGAAGCAGGCGCTTGGCATGGGCCTCGCCGACAAGCGTCGTGACGTGGCGTTCGCCCGCAGGCACGATCAGCGCGTCGTAATCGACGGCAAGGGTGGTCGACAGCGTGCCGTCCACCGGATAGGACATGCCCCAGCCGCTTCCGTTCCAGGCGTTCGTCAGGCCGGCATCGCGGGAAATGACACGCAGTTTCGCGTTCACGGACATCATCGCGCGCTGGATGGCGATGAAGGTGTCCTCGTCAAATCCGCTGGCGACCATGATGGCGACGGTCTTGCCTGTGAGGTTGGAAAGCTGCATCTGGGGTGCTCCTTTGTTGATGTCCGAAAGCGGCGCCTTGCCTGCACCCGTCGCCGTGTCCGCGCGGGGGCGCGTCCGGCTGTGTGGTGTACAGGGCTGTGTGGCGTGGATTTCACGCCGATATAACGCCCCTTGATGACAGGTTCAAGTGTGAAGATTGCCGAAGCAGGGCAAAGGGGGTTGACGGGGCCGCAATTCGCCAGCGTCCTTCGCCGGACTCATTCAGCAGCGCCCTCACCCCTCATCTCTTCGCCAGGTCGTCATCGGTGTCGATGTCGCGATGGATCGTGTCATCGCCCCAGCCGATGCTGTTCACCGCCGCCGGATTTTCGGCAAGGATGCCGCGCCCCCCCATATCGCCGGCAAGACCTGACAGCGCCGGGAAGAATGACCGCCCCCACAGCACCGGGTTGCCGCGCCGGCCCTCGAAGACGGGAAAGGAGATCCGCGCCTGGTGATCGCCAAGCCCGCTATGATCGCTGATCATTTCCGCGACCAGCTCCGACGCGACATAGGGCATGTCGCCAAGCCCGATCAGCGCTCCGCAGACAGTGTCCGGAAGCGCCCCGATGCCGGCCGCCACTGACCCGGCCTGGCCATCGGCAAAATCCGGGTTCTCGACGATCCGGACCGCCAACCCGTCAAGCGCGGCGGTGACACGCTCGCAGTCATGGCCTGTCACGACAACAAGGTCGCGAATGCCGCCTTCCAGCATCGACAGCGCCGCCCGACGCACCATCGGCATGCCGTCGATCTCGACAAGAAGCTTGTTCCGGTCCGCCATCCGCCGCGACATGCCTGCCGCCAGCAGCACGCCGCCGATGGAAATATTGTCTGGCTGGCGACGTTCGACCATGCGCCGGGGAAGGGGTCGCGAGGCGATTTCCATCAGCAGCCCGCCAATGGCCATATCGGCGATTTCGTCGTCATCAAGCGGAAGTCCGGCGAGGATCAGATGCAGGACCCAGTCAAACCCGTTGAGCCGCGACGTCCGCGCGCAGCCCGGCATGCCGATCACCGGCATCCCGTCCAGCCTGGCCGTCATCAGCAGATTTCCCGGATCGGCGGGAAGGCCGATCCTGTCGATGCTGCCGCCGGCGGCGCGGACCGCCATCGGGACCACATCCCGCCTGTCGCTGATCGCCGAGGCGCCGCAAATCAGAACCGCCTCGGCGCCATGGTCCCGCGCCGCGGCGATTGCGGCGGTCACCTCATCGCTGTCATGCGCCACGATGCGGCTGTCGACAAGGGCGCAGTCCAGCTGGTTCAGCCGTTGTTTCGTCACTTTCTCGGTGCTTGCCAGCATCGCCGGCTTCATGCCCTCGACGCGCGTCTGGATCAGCGCGAAGGGACGGGCCGACAGCTGGTGGAAGGTAAGGACCGGGCCATCTGCGGCCTGCCGTTCCACCTGTGCGACAACAGCATCCGGCAGGCTGTAGGGTATGATTTTCAGCGTGGCGATCATATCGCCATCCTCGACAAGCTGGTTGTGCTGGACGCAGGCGATTGTCGTCCCTTCGTCGATCTTGTTCACCGCCTTCAGCCTGTCGCGGTCGAACCTCACAATGCCGCGGCCCACCGCATAGACGTTCACCCGGCCAGTCGACGCCTCGGACAGGCGCACACCGGCAGGCATCAACGCCTCGGCCAGCCTGGCGGCGGCCTCGTCCTCGCCGACATCGCCATCCTCGAGACGTGCCACAACAACCTGCGCGACACCGGCGGCCTGAAGCCGTTCAACGTCATCAGCTGTCAGGTGGACACCTTTTCGAAGGCGCCCATCCGGCAGGCGGACAGCATGCGCCAGGATGGCACCGCCGCACTCTTCCACCGGAACCGGACCGAACCTCACGACACACCGCCCTTGCGTTCGACAGCAATCAGCTCGGCAAGGATCGACACGGCGATCTCGGCCGGCGTTTTCGCGCCGATATCCATGCCGGCAGGGCCATGAAGCCTGGCGATCGCCTCCGGCGCGAACCCGGCCTCGGCAAGCCGCTCGCACCGCGCCGCATGGGTGCGCCGCGACCCGAGGCAGCCGATATAGAAGGCGTCGCCCTGCAAGGCCGTGCGCAGACCCGGATCATCGATCTTCGGATCATGGGTCAGGGTGACGACAGCGGTGCGGTCATCGGGAACGAGATCGGCCATCGCCTCGTCAGGCCAGACCGCCAGACAGCGTGTTCCGGGAAACCGGTCCGCGGCGGCGAACACGGCGCGCGGATCGATGATCGTGACATCATACCCCGCCTGCTGCGCCATCGGCGCCAGAAACTGCGTGATATGGACACCGCCGACAATCAGGAGACGGCGCGGCGGCTGTTGGCTGAAAGTGAACCGGCTTTCATCCTCGGACAGGCACGAGATCGCGTCGCCGCTATTGGCGACGCCTGTCTGCAGCGCCCCGCTCACAGCATCGAAACACAGCGTCACCTGGCGGCGGGACCGGATATCGGCGTCCAGCGCGGCAAGCGCCCGGGGCGGCAGCCCGCCTTCGGCGACAGGTGTCACAAGAACCGCGATCCTGCCGCCGCAGGACAGCCCGACCTCCCAGGCGCGCGCGTCAGCCACACCGAAATCAAGCCGCCGGCCGGCGCCGCTGGCGATGGAATCGAGACCGGCATCTATCACCGCCCCCTCGACGCAGCCGCCAGAGACCGACCCTTCGACAGCCATGTCGTCGCGGATGACCATCACGCTGCCGACAGGGCGCGGGGATGAGCCCCAGGTCTGCATGACCATGGCAAGCGCCACCCCGTGCCCGTCCCGATGCCATCCCTGCACGGTGCGGATCAATCCGGCATTGGTTGCCTGCAGCCCGGCATTCTGCGCGGGATGCAAGGTATTGTCTGGCGGAAGATTGTCCTGCGTCATTGGACGGCCTCGCTGTTCTGGGTCTCGGCCTGGATACGATCAAGCATCACCTGCCACGCGGCAAGGCTGTGCGCCTTCCAGCCAGGGGTCAGATCGCGGCCAAGCAACGCCGCCAGCTGGCCCATGGACTGCAGGTCATGCACCGGCAGGAACGCGTCGACATGCGGCAGCATCCGTCTGACGCCGCCGCTTCGCGGCTCGAACCCGTCGAACCGCAGAAGCGGGTTCAGCCAGATCAGCCGCGAGCAGGACCGGTGGAGACGCTCGATTTCAAATCCCAGATCGCCATCCTCGTCACGGTCGAGCCCGTCGGTGATCAGCAGTACCACGGCGCCCTGGCCGAGAACACGCCGTGACCAGTCATGGTTGAAGCTCTTCAGCGCGGTCGAGATGCGGGTGCCGCCCGACCAGTCCTCGACATGACGCGAGATGGCGCGCATCGCCGCGTCCGGGTCACGGTCGCGCATCTGTCTTGTCACATTCGTCAGGCGCGTTCCGAAAAGGAAGGAATGCACCGTGCCGCGCCGCTGCGTCAGGGCGTGGGAAAACCGCAGCAGCATCCGCGAATAGCGCTCCATCGAGCCGGAGATGTCGCAGATCACCACAACCGGCCTCGGCTTGTCGCGGCGCTGTTCGGTAAGCGGCAGGGGAAGGCCGCCATTGCGCGCCATCCGCCGCACTGTCCGCCTGAAGGACAGCTTGCCACCCGATGGCGCGGCGGCATGCCGGCGCGACGGCCGCGGGGGAAACACAAGCCTCATCGCATCGATGGCCTGCTCGGCCTCGCGAAGCTCGGCCGTCGACATCATCTGGAAGTCTGTTGTCTGCAGAAGCTCGGCTGTCGATGTCGTCATCGACATGTCGATCTCGATTGTCTCGCTGTCCTGCTCCGGCGGTTCTGGTGGGGCGGGCGCGGCAAGCGCCTCGTCGACGCGCCGCATCGTCGGAGCCTCCTCGTCATCCGGCGCCTGCTCGCGGGTCAGCGACGGCAGCAGCAGGTCGCGCATCTTTTCCATCAGCCGCGGGTTTCGCCAGAAGATGTGAAAGGCCTGGTCGAAGACAAGCCGGTCTTCCGGCCGCTTGACAAGGCAGCTGGCGAGCGCGTGATAGAACTCCGCCCGATCGCCGATATCGATCATGCGGCACGCCTCGATGCTCTGCAGAACGGCTGCCGGGCCGTTGGCGATGCCGGCACGCCGCAGGACCCGCACAAAATAGGTGATGTTGCGATCCAGCTTTTCGCCACGCTGCGGCCGCGGGGGCGGGCGGCCGGGCGCGCCGAACAGCGGCGTCACATTGTCGGCGCGCGGCGGTATCATCCCGCCTTGTATCCGTTCATCTCGGTCTGCACTTCGGTCAGGATGCGGGCGGCCTCGCTCCCCGTGATCCTGGCAATGTCGTCCTGGTATTTCAGCAGAACGCCCATGGTCGAGTCGGCGCGCTCGGGATCGATGGCGACGCAATCCAGCTCGACAAGCGCCTGGGCCCAGTCGATCGTCTCGGCGACGCCGGGGGCCTTGAACAGATTCGCGCCGCGCAGCCGGTGGACAAAGCGCACGACCTGCTCGCTCAGCGCCGCCGCGGCTTCCGGAGCCTTGCGGCGCAGGATGTCAAGCTCGTCCTCGACCGACGGATAGTCGACCCAGTGGTAGAAGCAGCGCCGCTTCAGCGCGTCATGGATTTCGCGTGTGCGGTTGGAGGTGATGATCACGATCGGCGGGGCGGTGGCGGCGATGGTGCCGAATTCGGGGATCGTCACCTGCCATTCGGACAGGATTTCCAGAAGATAGGCCTCGAACGCCTCGTCGGCGCGGTCCAGCTCGTCGATCAGCAGCACCGGCGCGCCCTGTCCGTCATCGCGAAGCGCCTCGAGAAGCGGCCGTTCGATCAGATTCTCCGCGGTGAACAGGTCGGTACTCGACAGCACGCCCTGCCCTGCCGACTGGATCTGCATCATCTGGCGCGCGTAGTTCCAATCATAGGCCGCGTCGGCGATATCCAGCCCTTCATAGCATTGCAGGCGGATCAGACGCCGACCGAGAAACGCGGACAGCGTCTTTGCAACCTCGGTCTTGCCAACCCCGGCCTCGCCCTCGAGGAACAGCGGCCGCTGCTTGCGAAGCGCCAGAAACAGGCTGACGGCAAGACCGTCGGACAGGACATAGTCATGATCCGCCATGACGGCGCGAAGGCCGGCGACGGAATCCGGGATCATGTCATCCGGGATCATTTCATTGTCTCCCTGTCAAAGGTGGTTGCGCGGCACATTCCGTTCATGACGCGTGATCATAACGCACAGCCGCAGGCAGGTCAGGATGCGTCCAATCATCACACAGAATTTACCCGCCATGCCCTTTACAGGATGTTTGTTTCGCTTAACGATATTCAAGAGCGCGATTTCAAAAGACAAAACAAATTGTCGGCATGCGCGCCGCAAAGTGGAGGACAGAATGACCAACGTGAATATCACGCTGAACGGGAAGGCTGTCAGCGCCGATGTGCCTGACAACACACTTCTCGTCAGCTTCATCCGCGAGACCATGGCGCTGACCGGCACCCATGTCGGGTGCGACACGAGCCAGTGTGGCGCCTGCATCGTCCATGTGAATGGCGAATCCGTGAAATCCTGCACCATGCTGGCTGTGGCCGCGGAAGGCGCCGAGGTCACCACGATCGAGGGTATCGGAAGCGCCGAATCGCTGCACCCGATGCAGCAGGCCTTTCACGAGAATCACGGCCTGCAATGCGGGTTCTGCACGCCCGGCATGGTGATGAGCGCCATCGAGCTTGTCGAGAAGAACCCGAACCCGAGCGAGCAGGACATCCGCGAGGGTCTTGAAGGCAATATCTGCCGCTGTACCGGATATCACAACATCGTGAAATCCGTTCAGGCCGGCGCACAGATGATGGGAGAGTGATCATGCCAGAGGGAAGCATCAAGGACGGCATCGGCGCCGCTGTGCGCCGCAAGGAAGACAAGAGATTTCTGACCGGCTCGGGCCGCTACACGGCCGATATCTCGCGCCCCGGACAGCTTCATGTCCATTTCATCCGGTCCGACCACGCGCATGCGAAAATCAAGTCGATCAAGACCGACGCGGCGACCAAGGCGGACGGGGTTGTCGCCATCTATACCGGTGATGATGTCGCTGCCGACGGTATCGGCGGGCCGATCTGCGGCTGGGTTGTCACAAACCGCGACGGATCGCCGACCAACGAGCCGCCGCATCCGATCCTTGCCATCGGCACGGTGAAATATGTCGGCGACCATGTGGTCGCGGTGATTGCGGAAACGCTGCAGCAGGCGCGCGACGCTGCCGAGCTTGTGGAGATCGAGTACGAGGTTCTGGCGCCGGTCGTTGACCTGGCTTCGGCACATGCGGGCGTTCAGATCCACGAGAATGTGCCGGACAACATGTATTTCGATTTCGAGCTTGGCGACGAGACCGCCGCCGAGGCCGCGCTGGCCGACGCCGCCACCGTGGTCGAGCTCGAGGTGCGCAACAACCGGCTTGTTCCCAACGCCATGGAGCCGCGCGCGGCGCTGGCCGAGTATGATCCGATCGACGAAGCCTACACCCTGTTCACCACCTCGCAGAACCCGCATCTGACACGGCTTGTCATCGGCGCCTTCATGCTGAGCATTCCGGAGTCGAAGCTTCGGGTCGTGGCCCCCGATGTCGGCGGCGGTTTCGGATCGAAAATCTATGTCTATCCGGAAGAGGCTGTCTGCACCTGGGTATCGAAGAAGCTTCAGCGTCCGATCAAATGGACAGCCGACCGCAGCGAATCCTTCCTCGCCGACGCGCATGGCCGCGACCATATCAACAAGGTGCGGATGGCGCTCGACGCCGACAACCGGATCACGGGCCTGCGGGTCGACACCGTTGCCAATATCGGCTCGTACCTGTCGGCCTTCTCGGTGGTGACGCCGACCATTCTTCACGCCCCGCTGCTGTCGGGC